>JAJYDU010000019.1 GCA_021790475.1 Planctomycetota bacterium
GGGTAAGAGCCTCTCCCCGGTGCGGCTCTCCAGAATCGCCCTGGCCCTGCGGCCTACGGCCCGCGCCGTGGCGTAGTGCCCGACTCCTCGAATCCTGGCCCGCCGCCGCGGCCGGAAAGCAGCCGCGGCGCTCGCCGCTGCGCGGAAACAGGTCTGCTCCACCCTTTGCCCGCCGCCACGGCTCCGCCGCGCCATTCCCGCCGCCGGGAACGCTCCCGACGACCCCATACGCATCGATATGCGTCGCTTTTTAGACTTTGCATCGCAAGCGGCTCCGACTGTGCCGAACGGGGAGTGCAATTTTCCGGATGATGCAATCTCCGCATGATATTCGGCCGGATCGTGATTTCTGCGCTGGCGGACATGTACGGCGCGGGGATACCGTATAGCCCTCGGGACGCGCCGGTGTGGCCACCGGCGGCTAAACACCCGCGCGGATTCCGAGGGCCATCGGGACGCGCCGGGGATTGACCTGTCCCACACCGACCGTTATATCGGGTTCTGATGCTTCGTTCGCCGGCAAAAAATCCACTTTACCGCGCGGCGGTTGCCGGGCTGGCACTTATGTTTCTCGCCGGCTGCACGCACGTCGCCGGGCGCGTGTTCTGGATGCGATCGAATACTCCTGTCCCCACGGCCGAATTATCCATTGGACCGCCGGAGAGCGTAATGACCATTCACCGCTACAAAGTTCATCCGGATGGAGATTTTAGTTTTTGGATCAATCCTCTGGATACCGACAATTTATGGGTCTGGTCCGGGCTCGGCGATCCGACGTTGGAAGCCCGGCATGTGAATCCGCGGCAGGTCAACGACCACATGCGAATCGGGCTTTCAGCGCAATAACCACAACGGAGTGCAGCGGCGTGCCGGCGGGCGACCGATAATATGAAACGGACGGGGCTTGTGGATGTTTCTATTTGACATTTACTCAAATATGGGATATATTCTTTTTGGTGCAAGCAAGCTGCCGGATTTCGTCTTGTTGTGACCGTGTCAATAGTAGGACGTGGAAGAGCGGCGCGCGGGTTTGTAAGTTTTTCAGGCGTTGGATTTTCCAAGACTCCAAAGCAGTCTGACAGCGCCAATTTCAGGAGGGTTGATGTGATGCGATTCTTTCAAAATCTTTCCGACTCATCCGCGAGTTCCGGCTGCATTCGGCGCCGCGGCGCACGGTTTGGCCGGGCGGCGCTGGTGTTGTCCGCGTGCGCGGCCTTGACGACGGCTTCGCAAATACTCCATGCCAACGCCATTCTGAATGAAATCGGATTCTATGCACTCCCCGCCGGCCTCAACGGCGCCGGCGTGAATGTGGGACAGATCGAAGCCAATGCGACGCCGCCAACTTCCTCAGGCAGTTACACCGATACCTTCGAAGTGAATCCGAGTGCGGTCAATCAACCACAGGGGTTGTTCACTTATATTGACGCAAAAGGCAACCCGTCCACCAGTACCGGACAATCTTTTACTTTCAGCGGGGGCACTATTACGGACGCCATTTCAACCCACGCCAATTCGGTTGGCGGTATTTTTTATGGCGCCGGCTCGGCCAGTTACGGACCCGGCGTAGCGCCCGGCATCGCACATGTCGATAATTACGACGCCAATTACTTTGAAAACACCGTCGTGAACTCGGTGCCGCCCCTTGACACTGTGTCGAACGACAAAGTCGTCAACCAGAGTTTTGTGAATGTATTTCCCTCCACCGACACGACGTCGCAGGAACTCTTAACGGAGCAGCAAATCGACGCCGAATACGACAACTACACCACGGAGAAAGGTACAATATTTGTTTCAGCCGTCGGGAATGGCGCCCAAACGGCCAACGGAGTAACCTCCCTCTCCGTCGACCCGCCCTCCACCGCATACGATTCCATTGCCGTCGCGGCCCTCAACGGATCAACTGTCGTGGGCGGGCCCGGTCCGACATTGGACGGTCGCGCCAAGCCTGATATCATCGCGCCCGGCGGTGAAACCAGTTACGCCACCCCGCTGGTTTCGGGCGCCGCGGCCATCATGGTCCAGGCTGGTACGGGTACGAATCTCTCCGGCGGCACGCCGGTCGGATACTCCAGCGCAGACGGTCTGACCCCATCCCAATACACCACGGACGCCACCGATGTTCGCACCGTCAAGGCGCTGTTGCTCAACGGCGCCGTCAAGACCGGCCTACCGACCGCCTGGACACACACGCATACCGTTCCATTGAGCTACACCTACGGTTCGGGCCTTCTCAACGTGGAAAATTCGTACCAGAATCTTAAAGCCGGCCGGGTTGCCCCGACCTTCACGGTGGCGGCGCCCATCACGAACAATACCACCACCAGTGAGTTTCCAACACCGATTTCCCCCACCAACGCCAAGCCCATCCTCGGCGGCTGGGATTTCAATACGCTCGCCAATGCCGGCGCCAACTCCGGCGACGCGGCCCATTACCTGTTTTCCCTTCCACATGCTTCCACCGCTTACAACCTTATCGCCACGCTGACTTGGAATGCCCACGTGATCAGCACAAGCACAGGAACGGAATCGATCAATAATCTTTATCTCTTCCTGTATAACGTCACGGGCGGCTCTTCAACACTCGTCGATTACAGCGTGAGCAACGTGGATAATGTACAGCAGTTATACGATCCCGGTTTGACGCAGGGCGATACCTATGACCTGATTGTTTTTAACAACGGCGGCGCGACGGGAACTACAAGTGAAACCTACGCCATGGCCTACACTGTTCCCGAACCGGCCACATTGGGATTATTGGCCCTGGGCGCGACGCCGCTCTTCTTGCTCCGCCGCCGCCGCAAGTTTAGTGCCGTTGCGTCATAATAATCCGCGGTTTCCCTGATGCCCCATATTTCCATCGTGTTTGAATCAAGCTTGTCGGGCAACTTAGTCGATGTCTTTTTCCGGAAGGAGGCCGGAGTGTTGTCGCCTGCGGAGGCCCGCTTGTGCCCAAGCCGACGGATCGCAAGCTTTCTGCTTCTTCCCGTGTTGTTTATGTGGCTTTATTGACACTGATCGGAACAGCCGTTCTCGCCGACGTTTTCTGGATTGCGTATCGCCGCCATATTCCCATCGGTGTGAAAACAACACGTATCACCAAGCCAATCGGAGCAGACGGAGCGGTAAATTATCGGCTGGCGATCAATCAACGCACGCCGAAGCCGCTTTGCCCGGCGGACAACGCCGCCCTGGAGCTTTTCCATGCGCTGGGCGCTGAAATGTTCGTCAACGTCGCGGCGCGGGAAATGATCCTGACCCGACTGGGAATGCGGCGCCCGCCGCAAAAAGGACCGTTTTTTGTTTCTTTCAATCGTTATTGCCGGCAACACGCGACGTTACCGCTCCATACCAAGGCGCCGCGAATATTCCATCCACGGGAAGATCTTTACAATCATCCATTTTCCGCCCGGCGCCACCCGCGGACGGCGGGTTGGCTCCAAGCCAATGCGATTGCCTTACGCTGGGCACTACGTGCCGCCCAATGCCCTTGCTTCTACATTCCGTTGCCGCCGCGGCGAACGGAGGCGTATTTTCTATCCTTGGCGCCGTTGCCTTACGTGACGGGAATTGGGCGCCTTGCCGGCGCGCTGACGCAACGCGCCATGCTGGAGCTGCATCGCGGGAAATTGGGCGCCTGCCGGCGCGATTTATTGGCGGCCCATCGCCTGGCCCGATTGCTCGGTCAGGGTCCATTTCTGGATGAACGCGTCGGAGCGCGTTACATCGAATTGCGTACCATTGGTGCGGATTGGACGTTTGCCCGGCGCGCGCATCTCAGCGCCGCGGCGAACCTTGATTACGCGCGGGACCTGGCGGGTTTGACGCCGTTGCGCCCTCTGGCCGGCGCTATTGATTACACCGGGCGTTGGGCGGCCCTGGATTACATCCAATGGCAAAGCAGGGACTGGTTCCATCGGCACTGCGTTCCGCATGAGACGGATGGACCGATCGACTGGTCGATCCTGCTGCCGCCGGATTATGCCGCCCGCATGATGCGAGTAAACTATTGGTACGACCGCTTCGTGGCCGCGTTCCGGAAATCCAACTGTCGTCTTCGTGAACAGGCCCTGGCGGGCGTTCAGGTCGCCATCAACCAGGCGTGTGATCTGGGTGAAGGTCCGCGGGCGGATCTGTACCTGGCCCTGACTCTCGAGAATCTTCATCCGCTGGTGTCGCTGACGGCGCGGGTTCGCAGCGCCCAGCGCATGACGCGGGTAGTCCTGGCTTTGGCGGCGTACCGCCGCGGGCATGGTCAATATCCGAAAACCCTTGCTTGCCTGGTTCCGACCTACCTGCCGAAAATGCCGCTCGACGCTTTCACCGGTAAGCCGTTGCACTATATAGCCGCCGGCGGCAAGTGCGGAATTTTCAGCGTGGGCGAGTTCCATGGTCTTTCCACGGGGTCTTTGGGATCGCAGAAAAATCCGGAAATGGTCGTCCAGCTCAATACGAACCACGCGAACCATTCCACCGGGCCGGGCGCATGATGGGCGGCAAGTTCACGCCGGCAAACCGGCGGCTTTCTATCAGCCAAATGGAGGAGAAGTCATTTCCGTTTCTTGCATTGTTCCGTCTATAATGCAATGAAGTATGGCTTCACCGGGTGTGAACCGCTTACGCATAATGAGGTACTCCATGCCGGATTCTGAACAGGGCCCGCAAGGCCCGTCGCGACAACCTGGGGGAGGTTCTCCCAATTCGGGTCAAGGCCCCAGGCCCGGGCGCGACAACAACAATATGCGCTTCAGCCGCAGCATGCTCAGCTGGCTGCTGATCATATCGGTGGCCATCGTGCTGTTGTTAATATTCCGGCCCCTGGGTGCGCCCAATCGGAAAGTCAGCTATGGCGTTTATTATTCCCAGTTGCAGCATAACAACGTGAAGGGAGTGGTTTTCCATAGCGACGGCCAGATATCTTTTACTCTCAAAAACCGGCTACCCGGTTCGCCGGCCAAAAGCCCCGTTCACCTGGTGACGCGACAACCCCCCACGGCTCTCAACGGCAGCGGGTGGGGAATCGTGATATCGCATCAAATGATGAAACACCAGGTACCGCCCGAAAATTGGAGCTTTAAGCGAACCAGTACGCTCTTTTGGAATATTCTCGAACAGATCGGGCCGGTCTTGCTGATCTTCGCCCTGATTTATTTTTTGTTTCTGCGGCAGATTCGTTCGGCCGGAGGCGGCATCGGCATGCTCGGCAGCTTCGGCCGTTCGCGGCACCGCCTGCTTTCCAAAGAGCATACCAACGTTACCTTCAACGACGTCGCCGGGATTGAAGAAGCCAAGGAAGAACTGGCGGAAATTGTCGAATTTCTGAAAAATCCGCGCAAGTTTCAGCGTCTCGGGGGCCATATTCCGCGGGGCGTGTTGTTGATCGGCGCGCCCGGCGTGGGGAAAACCCTGTTGGCCAAGGCCATTGCCGGCGAAGCGGATGTGCCCTTCTTTTCCATCAGCGGGTCCGATTTCGTTGAAATGTTTGTCGGCGTGGGCGCATCGCGCGTGCGCGATCTGTTCAAGACCGCCAAGGAAAGTTCGCCGTGCATTGTGTTTCTCGATGAAATCGACGCGGTTGGCCGCCGCCGCGGCAACGGCTTTTCCAGCGGTGGCCACGATGAGCGCGAACAGACGCTCAACGCCATTCTGGTGGAGATGGATGGCTTCGACACCAACGACCAGGTGATCGTAATCGCCGCCACCAACCGTTCCGACGTGCTGGACCCGGCGCTGACCCGCCCCGGCCGTTTTGACCGGCAGGTTACCGTACCGCTGCCGGATATCAAGGGCCGTTATGAAATTCTCAAGGTGCACGCCCGCAAGGTGAAGCTGGCTTCGGACGTGGACATGCTGCGTCTGGCCCGTCAGACGCCGATGTTCAGCGGGGCGGATCTGGCCGCGATTATCAACGAATCCGCCCTGATTGCCACCATGCTCAACCGGGAAGCCATTGAAATGGCCGACCTGGAAGAGGCGCGCGACAAGATCCGTTTCGGCAAGGCCCGCAAGAGCCGGGTAATCGATGAAGAGGAACGGGTGCTTACCGCCTGGCACGAGGCCGGTCATGCGGTGGTGCAGTATTGTTCGCCCGGCGCTGATCCGCTGCACAAAGTCACGATTATTCCCCGCGGTTCCTACGGCGGCGCCACTTTTTCGCTTCCGGAAAAAGACCGCACGTTCCACTCGCGCAAATATTTGCTGGCGGAGCTGCGCATTTTGTTCGGCGGACGCGTAGCCGAGGAACTATTTCTCGGTGAAATCTCCAGCGGCGCCAGCATGGACATCAAACAGGCCAGCGCCATTGCCCGGGAAATGGTCTGCAACTATGGCATGAGCGATGTGCTCGGTCCGATTCGTTTCGGCCACGACGACGGCGCGGTCCCCTGGTTTGAAAATCCACGCGAATACAGCGAAAAGACCGCCGAGGCCATTGACGGCGAAGTGCACCGGTTGATTACCGGCATGTATTCCGAAGCCCGCGCCATCCTCATCGAAAAAAAACGGGAGATGACCGATCTCAAGGACGCGCTGCTCAAGTACGAAACTCTTGACGCCGAGGAAGTCAAACGCATTATGACCGGTCAGACCATTTCCAAGCCGACCGTTGGCGATATCCTGGCTCTCGAACAGTCGCGGCGCGCCGGTAAGCCGGAAATACGCCCCGGTCCGGTCAACCAGTCGCCGGCCGGCCCGACAGTGGGGCCGATACCGCAGCCCGGTTAACAGTGTAATAAACTGCTGCAACTATCGACGCCGTCAGGCGTTTCAGCAGATGAAGCCGGAAATCGAGATGGCAGCGCAGACAACGGCAAACCAGGCATTTGAGGCTGCCGTGCATACCAACATGGGCAGATTGATGGCGTTGGCCCGAGCAATGCTGGGTACGCGGATTCGCGATGCCAAACAGGCGGAAGACATTGTTCAGGATGCGCTGCTAAATCTGTTTCGGCATCGCCATGAATATGACTGGTCGGAGGGCGGCTGGCCGTTGATGGCCAAGGCGGTGGCCCGCAACGTGATCAGTTGCCGGCGGCGGAAGGTGGGGCAATCACTGGACGTGGACTCCGCGGACTATGCAAGCCTGGAAATGGATAATGATCCGGTGGAGGCCGCCATTACGGCGGAGACGGTCCGCTATTTTCGGGGTTTGATCGATGCCTTGCCGGAGTCCTGGCGGCAGGCCATGGTGCTGCGGGAACAGCAGGGTATGGGCTACCGGGAAATAGCCCGGATGCTTAACGCCAGTGAAGCACAAATAAAAACATGGCTGCACCGGGCCAGAAGGCATTTGATGCAGGCGTGGCGAAACCAGCCGGCAGCCCGTTGCCGGAGAGTGGAACAAGTGAAAGGTCAATAGATAACGCCGGTGATCTGCCGCCGCGTTGATTATCCGGTTCCGCCGGGATATGCCAACCCGCCTTACGAAGCGGGGATCTGTCCTGAGACGGGCCGCGGTGCGAACGAACAAGAGGTGTCTCATGCGGGAAATTAATCAGAATTTTCTGGAACAATACCTGGACGGCGAACTCGATTCCACCGAGTCCCGCATACTGGAAGAACAGCTGGCGGGTGATGCCGCGCTGGCCGCCCGCGTGGCGGCCCTGCGCAGCCAGCGGGCGCTGCGGCGGGCGGCTATGGAGAC
Organism: Planctomycetota bacterium; assembly: GCA_021790475.1. Lineage (GTDB taxonomy): Bacteria > Planctomycetota > Phycisphaerae > WQYP01 > WQYP01 > JAKBMM01. Next base: position 7,643 of record JAJYDU010000019.1, read on the forward strand.
CTATCAACCAACCGAGTCGGAAGCGAGCGCTCTGGCCAAAAAGATGATGGAACAGTTCCATCTGATGGAATATGCACCGTTGGAGCGGCTGCACGCGCACGAACCGGCGCTGCGGTGGTTGAAACGCTCGGCGGTGATCGCGGCCTGCCTGCTGATCGGCGTGGGAAGCTTTCTGGCCGGACGGCAAAACGCCCGGAGCGGTCCCATCGCCGGGTACACCGTGCATATTCAGATGCCCGGCGGCGAAACGATTTCGCAGACGTTCCGCAGCTATCAACAGGCGCGGCGTTTTGTGCAGATATACCAGGTGGATCAGCAGGCCAGCGCACCGACTGCGACGCCATCAACCGCGAGTTTCAATACGCAGGGAGTCTTCTAATGCTTCCACGGTTTGGGTTGGGGAAGACCGCCCTGCTGGCGGCGCTGTTGTGGAGCGGAGGAATCCCGGCGCACCGGAACGCTCTGGCTGCGGGGAGGCCATTTGTTCCTGTGGTCTCCACGGGTAGTACAACATCCCGCGCCCATGCCCGCGCGCGCCGCCTGGACCTTCTGGGACGTATCAATCGTGAAACCCGGACTTTTTACCGGCAACTGCGCCGCTCCCTGGTCCGCGTCAAACTGGATCCTGATCCGGTGGACCTGTTGCCCCGGAACATGCGGGCGCCCTTTGCACGCTGGCAACGGCGGTGGATCATCCACCATGATTTCCGCGCCCGGCCCAGGCGCAGCGCCGCCGCGCCCAAAAACACACCCACCATCATCATTACGCCGGAAATAAAATACGCTGCTCATCCGAAACGGACGCTCAACGCCGCACAGCGGCGGCACCTGTGGTTTATCGCGCACAATCCCCGTGCGGAGCTGTTCCTCATTCGGCAGTTTCTCCTGGCCCGCCGCTTGCCACCACGCGAGCGCTGGCCGCTGCTGCATCTGGTAACGCAGAGGATCCACATGCTTCGGTTCGGCGCCCGCCAAAGCGTGTTGGGAGTGGTGGTAGGCCGGCAAGAGCGCGTGCTGGTATTGGAATTGCTTGGACCACCGGGAAAAAAATTGCCGGTAACCTTAACCGCGGCTGATGGGAAAAAAATCCAAGCCAATATTCTGGGACAGGACTACGCACACGGAATGACCATTTTGTCATTGCCGCCTTCCGCTGAACTACCGGGAGCGCGTCTGGCCCGGCGTCTTCCCCGTCCCGCCCACATGTTGCTGGCCATAAATACCGTTTCGCCTTCGTTGCGATGGTGTACCCCCTTGCACTGGCGCCAATCCGATCGGATCCGGGGACTGTGTTCTTTTCCCGCCAGCGACGAAGGCCCGGAACTTTTTTTCAACCTCCACGGCGAGTTGGCGGCCTTGACGGTCGGGAGCCATGCCCTGGGTTTGAGCCGGCATGTGGGATGGTTTGCGGAGTTCGTCAGAACCGGCAGAATTCGGGGATGGAAATTTGGTATCGGTTACCTGATGCTGCCGCGCAACTCGCCGCTGAGAAAGAAAATCAGGGGGATCGACGATCGTCCCGCCATGCTCGTGCAGAAGGTGTTTGAACACTCGGCGGCGAAAAAGGGAGGTATACTTCCCGGCGATATCATTCTCGCCATCGCCGGTCTGCCTGTGGACAATCTCGCCGCCATCGTGCGCAAGGCTCGTGCCAACCCATCTCACGTTCCGGTAGTTCTGATCCGCAATGGCCATATGCTGCGCCTGCACATCCGTTTGCGCGGCGGGCGCGGACATAAAAACACGCCAACGCGGTAACGGAAGCCTTGGCTATCAAGAGCCTGTCTCCCTTGGGACAGACTCCAAGCCGCGGCCGTTGGCTCCCAACCATGCGGCCCGGATGGCTTTGTCCGCCGGCATAATCGTCCCGCCGAAACAGGATCGCCAAACTTGGTCCGCGCTCACGGACGGGTTTTGTCCGGGATTTCTCCAGGCAGACTGGTGTTGTACGGTGAAACCGCCGCCGGTTCCGTCGTGGAAACATAGGACCGCCCGAGCAGGCCGCGGCTGGGGCGCGGTCGGTTCAACGTGGTCACCTGCGCAAGTTGGTTGGGAATCATCTTTTGCAGACGAAACGATGCCTGTATCTGATTGGTTTGGACCATCTGGTAAAGCATGATCGCCAGGCGCTGATAGGAAAGAGCGATGTATTGCCGGCGGGGATTGTAGCCGGGAGAGAAGGGGTTCGGGGCGCTGCCCAGGGCGGTGATGATGTTCGGCAGCGATGGTTCACAGGTAATCTCAACCGCGTGATTGGTCAGCGGATCGCGATAGTAAAGTTGCACCGGCATTTTTCCGGCGCGGGATTTGGCCTCTCCGGCCCGCGGCGCCGCTGCAAAGGGATAGTTGACGGTAATGGCGTCGTGCGGACTTACGTAGAGCGATCCCGGCAGCAAAGACGGAATGCGGCCAATCAGCGCCAGCCGCTGCCGGCCGGTGGTGGTAACGTACAGGAGGGCAGGAGAGTCGCAAGGCAATACGTCAAGAGAGAACTTGCCGGCGATGGTTTGCGACAAAATAGTCCGGGAGTGAATCTTCCGCAGCGCCCGGTAAGCCAGCAGGCGCATTGCCGGTTCCGGCGACGCCAGAAGTCGGGTGAAGGCCAATGTCGCGTTGATACGATCCTTGCAGCGTTCCAAGGCGTGAATCGCCGCGAGCTGGAAGGGGCTGGCTTTGTCCGTGGCGATGGAAATGATGCGCTGGACGGCGTCTTCATCGCCCAGCAGCGTACCGGCTTGCAGGCAATAGTAACGTACCGCTCGTTGCCTGGCGCCGTAATACCGGCGAAGAACAGGAATGATGGTGCGCCCGAGTTGCTGGAGCGCCATGGCGATTTCCCGGCGCGGCGCATTAGGATCGCCCAGGGCGAGAATCAGCACCCCCGCCTGGCGTCGGGTAAAACCGGGGGCGTTCTGTTGTAAATACAGGTGCATCAGAAGATCGACAAAATAGCGGGGGTTCCGGCGGAAGCGCCGCGGAACGCGAATCTTGATCACCAGATCATTTTCCGCCGTGGCGGCGGCCGGGTAGCTGCCGTAGCGCTGATTGATGATTCGCTCCACCAGGGCCGCGATGCGATAAGAGGGATGGTAAAGCTCGAGAATGACCGGGGCGCTCCGCATGACCACCCCTCCTCCCAGCACACGGCCATGGCGAACGATGGCGTTGGCTTTGTGCAACGCAGCGCCTGTGGGGTTGAAAGGGTTGCAGAAAACCGGTCCGCGTCCCTTCGCGATCGGGTTGGTTTGCAACGCCGCACTGATGTGAACGCGGAGATTGGCCGGCCAGAGCAGGCCGTTTTCCAGGCTGGTAGTCTGGGTGTTTGGAAGGGCCGTAAGGTACAAATCGAATGTAGTACCGCGTGTGGCCAGCGGCGGAATGGCGCCCTCGACGAAAACCGCCGCGACTTGCCGGGAACTGAGAATTCTCTGCGGATCATATTGGCCCGTGCCTTGCGTGAGAAAGCCGACACCGTTTTTGAGCAGCCGATCCAGCAACAGGCTGCGAATCTCCGGCGGCATTTCTCCGCTACCGGTATCCGGCAGGCCGGCGACAAGGCCCCAGCCGCGAACCACGACGGGACTGTCGTAGGCCAGTGCGGCGAAGGATTCGACGGTACCATTAAGGGCGGGATAAATTGGCGGCGTCATGCGCCGATCCTGGATGGAAATTGGCGGCCCGGAACGGTGAAATCTGGAATGAGAGCAGCCGGCCAGCGTACCGAGCAGACATACGAATATGCCGACAACAAGCCGCGACTCCAATCGACGCAACCAGGACATCATGTTGTTCCGAAATTCCCGGCACATATCCACTACTTCCCGAATTCTTAACCGCGCAGGCGGGCGGGTGTATCGGAATTAGGCGCAGCCGCTTTTTCACCGCAAATACGTTTCACGTCCGTTGGTGGGCCTCTTCCGGCGCGACGAGAGTTCAATATACACGCGCACCGGCACGATTGACAATGCTCCAGTCGTACGAATCACACATGGCGCTCACACATAGGCTCTAACGCGAGAAATAACGCTCCACAATGATTCGGTATGATTTCGGAACCCTTGTTTTGTTTGGCGAGCGACGGGGCAGACTTGTTTGCAGGTTCAGCTCCGCTGATTCATTTTTATCGCGCGGGCTTTGCGCCGGGACCCGCAGGATGATTATCCGATCCGACGTGACCAGAGATGCCCTCGCGCCCGCTTGCACCGGCGGTCCTCCGCCGCCGCTGTTGGGAGAAGCTGTTGGACCATTTGTTTCCCCCGAGCCTTTGTCGCCATGAAATGCTCGCCTGTTGTCATCCCGTCCGACCCGATGTGTTAACCTCGCATCGGTCAGTCCAGATGACGAGTTCCGATATACCGGGGCAAGCAGCGCTGCGAGCCGCTGCAATGCGACCAATTGTTGTCCGTTTTTTCGTATTTTCCGGTTGATCATTTTGCGCAGCGGGCCTGGTTGGGGCGCCAGGTCGCCTTGTCCGCCGGCTTGCACTCCCGACGTCGCCGACAGGTCCGTTTTAATCCGCCGATCAAGTCCACGCAGTGCCGCAAGTTTCATCAACCGGGCGGTCAATTCCGTCGCGCCGGGACCGGCCCTTTTGCCCGCCGGTTGAGCATCTATGGAAACATTCGCTTTCGCCGCCCCCGCGCTGTTGGTTCCCTCTCCCGGACTGCCGCCATTGTGCTTGCCCAAACCATTGGAAATGCCTGTCTGCCGTGCCGGCACAGGCAGGCCGACTTGTCCCCGGCCCGTTGAACTCGGGGCGATTTTTGAAATTTTTGCCCGATCGTCCCTTGCTGCGGGAACGGCGGACGGATGGGGAATATTGGGTAATAGTGATGCCTCGCGCCGGAGCGAGAGCCGGGCCTGAAGTTCCTTTTCCAACTCTCGCCGCACCAGCTTTCGTAACCGCGCCAATACCACCGCTTCTCTCCGGCGCGATGGCGGGCGCCGGGCCGGCAACTTCTCCATCGTGCTGATCCGCCGGGCCATCTTTTCCGGCAACCGGTGCAAAATTGCCGATGGAATCCGTAACGTCGTTGCGGTCTGAGCCGGCGCCGCGATTGCCCCGCGCCGGGATCGCAGCGCTGTCCCGCCTGGCTCGGGACAGGCATGGGAAGTCGGAGAGATTCTTTGAGCGATCAGCGTCGAAACAAACAGCGTGGCAATCCCTAGACATGCCGCCCCCCATAATCGCCGCGGCGCCGGCGTCGGATACCAATGGCGATCCATACCCCCGCGCAACCGCGACGCCGTCTGCCGCAGAGTTTCATGCCGCAATTGCTTTTCAAGCTCTGAGGCGGTCGCATCGGCCAAACAATCACTTTCACCGGCGGTGGACAATCGTTCGCCAAGATTGGCCCGCAAATCCAAAAATAGCGCCGCCTGCTGAAATGTGACGTTCGGAACCGATGCCAGCGCGACGGATACGAATAATCCGGGAATCATGATTGCCGGCAGTCCCAGAGGAACGGGAAACCATCCGTCGGCAAGTACAAACCCGATCCCGATAGTCGTCGGGATCAAGATCGGCCACGAAAACGGCTCCCAAACGGTGGAAATTCCGCGGATAACGGCGGCGAGCCACGAAATTTTCAAGTACTGGTACGGAAAATGGCCGGCAGCGCTCTCCGGCCATCGGCCCCGCCGGCGCATAGCCAGCCCAATCACCGGCCAGAAAATTGTTGCGCCAATAAATATGATCGCGGCGGGAGAATGCCGTCCCGCCAGGGCGAGAGCCATCACCAGCAGGCAGGCTTGTATAGAACCAAGAATCAGCGCCCGCAATACACGGCGCAGGGCCAGCGCCAGCAGCAATCGTCGCCGCACGTGGGCAATCGCGGCCTCTACGATCCGCCATTCGGAACTTTCGTTGTCAGTCCGCATATTCACCATTTTTATTGTAACCTTGGCAAGGTCGTGAAAGGGATAACATTATTGAGCGATTGCGGGTTCTCAAAGCGCTCTGGTATATTGAGTTTTGACCCCGATGGCTATCGGGATCGGGAAAATCGGGCGTGTGCCTGAGCGGCCAAAAGGGACGGACTGTAAATCCGTTGGCTTATGCCTTCGCAGGTTCGAATCCTGCCGCGCCCAATGCCCTGCGAATCGGGCGTTTCCCGCATGACCATTGGGTTTTCTTCACCGTGGCGTTGTGTGGCCAGGGCTCCATTGGACTCCACCGAATTCTTAGTTTTTGTGCCCTCGCGCGCCCAGCGGCGCGCCAAGACAGAACCGCCGGTTTCAGCCGGCCCGGCTCCGACGTGCACCGGAAGGTTATCCGTGCCCGTTGCCACAACTTGCCCTTGCTCCAGCGCATGCCAATCGGGCAAATCGTCAACGGCCTTGTCCAAGTCGCTCCGGAATGTGTGCGTGTAATTGTCCATGGTCAGGGTGATGGTTGAATGTCGGGCCAGTTGTTAGGCGGTCTTCGGATGAACGCCGGCGGCAGCCAGGCTGGAAATAAACTGTTGGCGCAGGGCGTGGAAATCGAAGACCTTGCCGTCCAGGTCAAACGGCAACCCAGCGCGGGCTAGGTCGGCCTGGAGCATTTCCGCCGTATGGTCGCGGTTGAGCTTGGGAAACGCCTTGGCGCCGGGCGTCTTGCCGCCGGGACCTGCCCATCTGGCGGCCCCTCGCCCTGGCGGCCCGCAGGCCGGCCTTGGTGCGTTCGCTGATTATGTTCCGTTCATACTCCGCCATCAGAGTGAACATGCCGGCCAGCATCTTGCCGGTACAGGTGGACAAGTCGATATTCTCCCGGTAACTCACCAGGGGAATCTGATGTTGGCGCAGATATTCCAGGATGCCTACCAAGTGCGGCAAGCTCCGCCCGCTGCAATCCAGGGCATGGCGGGAAGCTACCCCGCTTGCCTGAATGGTTAATTTAACCCTAAACCGTGCAGGAACAAGGAAAACGGCTTGTATAAACGCCGTTTGCGGGACTGCCGGCGGCTCGAACGGCTTCAAGGTCGATGAAAGGGATCGGCATTCTTTAGCGTACCAACATTTCACGGGTACCGTTGTTGCTATTGGTGCAGGGATTGACGTCCGAGGCGGCACGCCAGTATTGTGCCGCCATGTCTACGCCGAAGATTTCAGTTGCCGCAGTGGCTCCACTGGCTTTAAACGACCATGCTTTCAGCGCAAAGTGTGACCTGCCGTATGGTCTGCGCGTGGCACACATCCGTTCGGCCATGGAGGAATTCTTGCGTTTCCTGGAGTTGATCAACGGTTCACTGGTTTCCAAAGAAATTGTTCCGTTGGAATCGTTCCTCATGCCGGCCAACTTCAGCAGCATCGTCGGTGAATTCATGGCTGCCGCGATCCCCAGGTATTGCTCCACCCTCACAAAAAATCGCTATCACAACGGCCATCCGGATTTGATCCCCGTCGGTGTATATGCCGGCGACGCGAGCTTGCATGCCGACGAAGGCGTCGAAATCAAAGCGTCCCGGCACTTGAGCGGTTGGCAGGGACATAACGCCGAGGATGTCTGGCTGATGGTCTTCGTCTTCGACAGCAGCGCTCCGCGCGACGCCACAAAATGCGCGCCATTCAGGCCCTTCCGTTTTGTGAAGGTCGTTGGCGCCAAAATTACCAAGTCTGATTGGAATTTTTCAGGTCGTTCAGCCACCAGTCGGCGCACCATCACCGCGACTATTACCCATAGCGGATTTGAGAAAATGGAAGCCAATTGGATTTACCGCACCGATGTCAGCACGATACCGGAAAAATCACCCGAAAAGCAGCGCCTGTGAGTTTAGAGATGCGGATTCACGCGATTCAATTTCGTCCGATTGCAGCCTGGCTAGTAGTGGCACGGCGTGTTGCGCCATCTTGAAATAATCCGCAAACCGTTCGACCCCAACCGCCGACGTTCCCAAGGCTTCCGCCGCTGCCACTGTCGAGCCGGACCCGGCGAAAGGATCGACAACCACGCCCGTACCCATGGGCAACGCCGCCCAAACGAGCTGCCGCAAGAACGCCTGCGGCTTTAAGCTCGGGTGATTGGCTATCATGCGCTCCCGTCGCGGCGTGCGCCCGCTGGCCACTGCATCAGGGAAGGGCAGGTCCTCCGCAGTTCGGCGAAGTCCCCCCGTCTGATACTCGCGGAGGCAGTCGCTAACCTTCATCCCGGCCAGCATAGGCTTGCGAAACAGCCCCCACGGTTCATAGCATCCGCGGGGTAGCGAAGAGACACCGGCAAATTCGTCCTCCGCGTTTTTAGGTCGGTCGCCTCCGCGAAGCGTGCGGACCAGCCTGATGATCTGGCCACGAAATTCCAATCCCCCGTCTATGAGCGCCACATAAACGAGTGGCGCAAGAAAAGAGTTGCTGGCGATAAAAACATGCCCGCCAGGCCGCAACGCGTGGCTGGTCGCCCGCGCCCATTTCGTGAAGAAACAGCTCAAACGCTTGCGCTCGGTCAGATCGAGGGCGGTGAAACGCGGCAGGGGCGATCGTCTGTGGCCATCAAACGAAGGTGGTATGCGCCAGACGCCGCCATTGCCATTCGCGCGTTTTTCCAGCTGGTCAAAATCGTATTCTTTGACCCCGTACGGTGGGTCGGTAACGATGGCGTGCAGCGTGTTTTCCGGCACGCGTCCGAGCCATTCCAAGCAATCGGCATGAACGAGCAATGATCGTCCGATGCGTTTCGTTTCGTAATCGAAGGCCAGTCGCGATAGAAGCGGCGTTTCACGGTGCATAATTGCTACGCCTTCAATTACTGAAGCACGCAATCGAGTTCGTGGCGGCTGTACAGGTGGTAGCCATTCATCGGATACCGCCGCGCTTTGAATTTCCCCACGCGGTCCCAGTTCCGCAACGTGGAAGCCGCCCCCCCCAGATGCTACGCGGCCCGGTTGACCGTCAAAAATCTTTGAAACTTCGCCAAACCGGCGATCAACATACCATAAAAAGCTTAACAAACATTATCAAGCTTTACAATAGCGTCGCTTTGCATCAGATGGGTATTCCTGCAACATGTGTAATAACTTCGACTGTTTACGCCCCAGGTCGCCGCGCAGCCTTGACCATGCTGGCTACGGCGTCTTTCATCGGTTCAGACCGACTCTGCCAGCCGTCGATCAAGGCAGCCAGGCGGGCGTCTGTTTGGGCCGAAAGCGCCCGGCGGCTCGCCAAGACATTTTCGCGTTTTCCGCAAGTGCTTGTTTTCGTAAGGGATTACGCGTTTCCGGTTGCGGACTGTAAATCCGCTGGCTTATGCCTTCGCAGGTTCGAATCCTGCCGCGCCCAATTTGTTGATATATAACTTCGTACATACAAGTGAATTTCGGCGAATATCAGGCGATTCCGAAGGGTTGGCCGATTCCGTATCGCCGCTGTTCTCTCCAATTCCCGCGTATGCTGCGGCACCGTTTGCTGCGTCTGCTCCAATAGCCTTCTGGAAGCTCCCGTCCCGGTCAACGGATACTGCGTAGTGCCGTCGCGGCGACAAACCGATGAATTGCCGTTTCGTACGTCCGGGCAACTCGGTAAGAGCCCGGAACGCGGAGTATAAAATATAATTCTGGTGGTTTTGGAAGGAAGTTAGTTTTTTGTTAATATATCATGTCGGACGGTTTCTTAAGGCGAAAACACGTTCTAAATTGGGTACATTCAATATTCTTGAGAAAATCTTGCCTCCAGAATATATTTATTTGCATCGCCTCTATTTTTCATAACATCATGTAAAACCATTGGTTAAGAATGCCATGTCAGGATAAATGCGGGGGATTTATGCATCTTTTCTAAGATTTTTCTTGACATTGGACATATTATGGTTACAATTAAATCAGTGTCAGTGCCAGCGTGCACAGTATATGTAGCATTCAGGAGTGAGATACTCCCTTTCGGCCGCGCGAGAGATCCAAAATCGCATCGTATGCGATTGAGGGGTGGATATTGGAGAAGCGCGCGAATCTAACAAGCATGAGTGTGGTGTGCGCAAATTGCCGGGTGCGATTCGGAAAAGTGAATTCATGCAGGAGTTTCAACATGACAAACAATATACTGAAAATCCTATGTCTGGCGGGGGGAGCCGCGTTGCTTCTGCCGGCAAGCGCGAAAGCCAGTTTTGAACTTGATCTGGCCGTGCCGCCGACCAGTGGTGGAGGCTCCCTGGTGAATGAGGCGAGCACGTTATCCAACTCTTTGTTCTATTCATTCACCGGAGCGAATACCTTCGGTGGTTTTTCGGGAAAGGTAAGCGCTTCGACCAACAATCCCGGCAGCACTTCGTCGGCTTACATCTCCTTCGCCACGATCAACCTGACCAATAACAACACGACAACAGCCACCTTGGAGCTTCTCCTGGGAGATACCGGCTTCACGGGACCCGGCGCCAATCCCGCCACCCTGACCCTGGGCCAGAGCGGTGGCGGCGAACTTACCAGCGGCACTCTCACCATGAACATGCAGAGCTTCGCCGATCCGCATAACGGCCAGAATACAATATCCGGCACGGGCGTCGCCGCGACAGGGATAAGCTTGGCGTCGTTGACGAATAGCGGAACCAGTCCTCAATCTTTTACGCTTTTGCCGAACCCGTCCACGACAACTCTCCATAAGACTCAATCGCTTTATTCGCTCACGAATGTAGTGGACATCACACTATCGCCCGGGGCAAGCGTAAAGTTCGGCCAGCTTAATGACAATGGAATTACGATGACCAGTAATCCACAGGGCAGTATCCCCGAACCGGCCACTTTGGCGTTGTTGGCCACGGGCGGCCTGGGGCTTCTGGCACGGCGGCGAAAAAGCCGGCGGGGCTGTTAAGCCTCGCTGGAAGTTGTGCCGGCCGGAGGAACCGGCCGGCGTTTTTCAAAGGCGGGGTAGAGGTTTTCTTTAGACCCTTTTTTGCAAGGGAGATTTTTATGCAGTTCAAGATTTTCGGATCAGTGGTTCTCGCCGCAGTTGCCACGGGCTTGGCCGCTTCCGCAGCTCAGGCCAGCTTTGTGGCGCAGTTCAGTGCTGATGGTGGTCCAATTACCAGTTTCACGGGTACTGGCGGCTACATCAGCCAGTCGAATTTCACGGTTGGCTCTTTTTCCATTGGCAACTATACCGCCCAATCCGATTCCGGCTCTTCGCAGACGCCGCAAATAAGCGCTTTTTCCGTGGATGTTACCAATTCTAACCCGTCAACGGTTACCGACGTACTTGACATCAATTTGTGGGACACGGGCTTTGCACCGCCCGGCTCTCTACTGACCCTGGCCGGTTCCGGCAGCGTGACATTCAACGTCGCCGCCAACGGCGACTCCGCCACATTTCAGAGCGGCGCTGATCCGGCCGACGGCCAATTTTCTTTATCCACGGTGGCGCCACCGGTACTGACGCCTGCATCAAGTGCGACTTATACGACGGGTATGCCTCTTCCCATTACGATACCGTTGTCTCAGCAAACAGCCACGTTCAGCCCCAATGGAACCAATCCATTTTCCATGGGTAATAACCTGGAACTGAGTTTGGCGGGCGGATCGAACGTTACGCTCAGCTACACCACCACCGCCGTACCCGAACCAGCCACGCTGGGCTTACTGGCTGTGGGCGGATTGGGTTTGCTGGTGGGTAAGCGACGGAAGCGGGGCGGTTCGCCTCGCAACGGCGCCGGCTCTTAATGCGCCGCATGCTGACATGCTGATAAGAACCTATCTGTTGAGATAGGCTTTAATCAACTTATAGCTTGGGCTGTGAAGCGCCTGCAAATGCTCTTCTGGTGTTGCGCGGCCTAAAACCACAATTTCATGCGCAACCAGTTCACCAGAGGCCGTGTCCACATCCATATATAGTGCCGCCGCCCGATCCGAATATGCGCCGTTCCCTCCATGCCGGGCCGAAGCCACGGCGGAGCGTGTTGAATCGTCGCCCGGACGGAGAACGCATTACGATGCCGATGCACCGCCGCCAGCGGATCGATCCGCACCACACGCAAGTCGATGGTATGCTGTGGATAGGCATTGGTGGCTAATTGGCCTGTCTGCCCCCGCTGTACATAAAGAATATCCTCATCGGACACGCGAATACGGGCCAGCAGCGGCTGGATGGGCGCCACGCGGAACAGCACATCCCCCAACTTGACCGGTGCGCCGATCCGGCGCTGCAGTTTACCGGTCAAGACCACGCCGGAGATTGGCGAGCGCAGCGCTGCCAGGTGAATATCCATTTGCAGCAGTCGAATTTGCGCGGCGGCGCCCACCATGCCCTCCTGCGCGATCCGCATGTCCGCAAACTTGTCCTTGGCGCGGGCGATGTCCGCCTGCCGGCGGCAGGTGGCCAGCTGCGCCTCGGCGGTGGCGAGCTTGTCGCGCAGCCGGGCGGTATGCAGCATGGCCAGAATGCTCACGTGCGCCAGGACCTTGTCGCCGGGGCGGACCAGCACCTTCTTGATGTAACCGTCGAAGGGAGCGACCACTTCGGCCTGGCGAACCGGTTGGAGCGTAACCGGCGCGCTGATATGAAACTCGCCCCGCGCCAGCACCAGCCAGGCCAGACCCGCACAGCCCGCCACTGCCGCCAGTTTGATCCAGGTATGTTGCGGACCGAGCAGCTTGCCCGGATACCGGCGACAGGAAGCGAGTATCCGGGCGCCAAACCAGCGGTCGTGTTCGTACAAATCCAGCAATCGCCCGGCGCACAATTCCAATGCCAGACGAAATGTTTCCAGGTCGTACATGGCAATCTTCCGCTCGGGCGCGAATTCCAGCGTCACCACGCCGCGAACCTCGCCCGCCGCCCGGGTGGAGTCGCCTTCCAGTATGGCGGTCTGGCGCAGCGGCAGCGAACAAATCGTGTGGGGGCCATGCGTCTTCGACAAAGCTTCGGCAGCGCGGGTTACACACGGCATTTCGTCGATCGGCGGATAAACCACTTCCAGGTCCTGGTCCAGACATTCTTCCATCGCTGTTTCGATATCCTGAACCAGCCGCATCTTCGGCAGAATTTTTTCGGTATGGCTCATCGCCACGATGCGAACATGGCGGCCCTTGAGCAACCCCAGCGATACCCGGCGGGCCTGCCAGCGCGCCGCGATGTTGTTGCATAAGGCCATAGCCAGGCTCATGAACCGGCCGGCTTCATTGAGGTCGGCCTGCAATTCGAGAATTGTTCGCAGCCGCTGCGCCTCTTCGCGGGCCTGGCGAAGCTGGTCCTGCGCGTCGGCCCACGCTTGTTCAGGTACCACAACCTGAACGCTCGACTTGCCGGCTGGTGTCTGGATGGTCATGATTTTGGCCGCTCCCCGTTATTCCGCGCGATCCGCCGATACCGCGGTGAACATCCCTGATTCTGCCCTCCGAGTTCCTCAAACGCGCGGGCCAAGGTCCGCCGCTAACCCGCGCTTCGGCGATTCCCCAAAACGCGCGAGGCAAAGTCCGCGGGAAAACTGATCCGCGGATATTCTATCGCCGGCCGGAGGCCATCGCCTCGGACGAAAACATAATCCGCACCTGCTGATCCGCCGGCTCGTGGCGCGGATTGGGTATTTTAACGCGAACCTGTAAAGTCTGGCTGGCTGGATCGGCCACGCCGGCCACCCAGGTGACCATGCCCGTCGTTTGCGTCCCGTCGGGGAAACGCACTTTCGCCTTCATGCCGCTATGCAGCGTCATGCCCACGGCCAGCGGCAGCGGCACAAAGGCCTTGAGTGGATTGATTCGCACCAGGCGAATCACCTTGTCAAACGCCTGGACCCCCTCGCCGACATGCACGTAACGTTTTTCCACCAGGCCGGCAAAAGGAGCCTGGATGGAGCGCCGCCGCACTTCCAGTTGCGCCAGTTGGTATTGCAGTTGGGCGCCGGCATGTTTGATATGCGCCAACTTCAGCGACAGGCGATCAATGGTGCACTTTAGCTTTGCCCGCTGGAGTTCAAACGCGGTCGCGGCCCGCCGCGCCGCCGCCCACCGCACGCGCTTGAGTTTTACCTTCTGGTCGGCCAGTTCCGCCGCGGCGGCCTGAACATCGAGTTTGTTGTCCGCCTTGAGCGCGGTCATTTGTAACGCCAGTTTCGCCTTGGAATCGTCCTGGCGGGCAATGACCTGGCCCCGGGCGACCATCTGTCCCAGGTCCGCCGGCATAGCGCTTATTTTTCCCGGCTGCACAAACCCCAGCGTCACGTCGCGCCACGGCAGGGCGATGGCGGTATACGCGGCGGAATTTTCTCCCCGGCTGGCAGTGCCCGCCGCAAGAACGCCAAGGGCCAGCGACAAAGCAGCCACAAGATAACGTGAATAACCGTGTAAATTCATGCGTACCACCCCTGTGCTCCCCGGAACAGTTATAAATACCACATACCAGGGACGATTTCCATAGCCACTGTATGGTCGCCACACAGGACACGGGACTTGGAGCGCGGCAATTTTTTCAGGTTGTGGTGCAGGTCTCCAGGTCTGCCGTGTAATAAATGCCGGTCTGGAGACCCGCACCACAAATCCTCATCCCGGCGCGCACAGGAATGGAGGCTTCCTGATACCGGATCCAGCGTGAAGCTATTCAACAAGCGGATCAATGGATTGACCGGTTCTGGAATAGCAAGTGAGACGAAGGGGGAGAAGCGATCTTGGCGCTCCGCGCCCCGCACCGGAGTCAAGAAGACCGCTGGCGACACTATATATGTTGAATGAGAAGTTATTCCGACTCGCGGCATAACATGCCATACCCCCCACGTGCCATCCACACCACCAGACGGTGAAAGCCGGAAAGGTGAATGCCATAAAGCGGATTTGTGTGCCGGCCGGGCGTCGTCAATGGCAAAAATGGCGTTCGCCGGTAAAAACCAGAGCCACGTCGCGGCGATCGCACAACTCGATGGTTTCCCGATCTTTCTTGGAACCGCCGGGTTGGATGATGGCGCGCACGCCCGCCTGGATAAGAATCTCCGGCCCGTCGGGAAAAGGAAAAAAGGCGTCGGAAGCGGCTACCGCCCGCGCCAGTTTCGCGCCATGGTCGTTCCGGCGGGCCAATTCCACGGCCAGACGGCAACTCGCGACACGACTGGTCTGCCCGGCGCCGGCGGAGATCATCTGCCCCTCCGCCGCCAGTACAATGGCGTTGCTTTTGACATGTTTGCATACCAGCCAGGCGAACTGGAGATCGGCGAATTCCCGCAATGTCGGCGGCCGGCGCGACGCCACGCGGCAGCGCTCCGAAGAGAACCCGGCATGGTCCGGTTGCTGTACCAGCACCCCGCCGGCGATGCTGCGCAGGGAAAGGGCGTCGGATCGTGGCCGCGGCGGAATGGGGCCCATCGCCAGCAAACGGCAGTCCACCCACCGCCGCCGCAGCATGTCCAGGGCGGATGGTTCAAAATCCGGCGCCAGCAGAACTTCCAGAAAACGTTTATCGACAACAATGCGGCCGGCCGTCGCGACGTCCACCCGCCGGTTCAGGGCGAGAATACCGCCGAAAGCCGCCACCGAATCGCCGGCATAGGCCCGATCGAAGGCATCGGCTGGATTGGCGGATGTTGCGCAGCCACAGGGATTGGCGTGCTTGATGACCGCGGCCGCCGGCGTGTCAAACTCGCCGACAAGAGTCAGAGCGGCATCGGCATCGAGCAGATTCATCCAGGAGAGTTCTTTGCCGTGCAACTGTACGGCGGCCGCCAGCCCTTGCGCCGGCTCGGAATCGGCGTAGAAAGCGCCGAGTTGATGCGGATTTTCCCCGTAGCGGAGTTTCTGTACGCGGGGCAGGGCGGATATCAGAACCGGCGTGAGACCGGCCGCATCGATATTCCGCGCGGGCGGATCGGAACCGGCATAGTATTGTTTCGCCAAATAACGATGAACAGCGGCATCATAGCGGGCGGTGCGGGAATAAGCCCATATAGCCATGTCGAAACGGAAGCGATAATCGGTGGCGCCGCCGTGCCGGCGAAGTTGCCTGCGGAGTTTTTCATACTGCAGCGGATCGGTCAATACCACCACGCTACGGTGATTCTTGGCCGCCGAACGGACCATCGCCGGTCCGCCAATATCGATATTCTCCAGAACGTGGTCGAATCCCGCCGCTTCTCCGGCAGCGGCCGCCTGTTCGAATGGATAAAAATTAACCACAACCAGATCGATGGGCTGGATGTGCTGCATCCGCATTGTTTCTATATGAGACGGCTCGTCGCGGAGCGCCAAAAGTCCCCCATGCACCGCGGGATGCAGGGTTTTCACCCGCCCGTCGAACATTTCCGGAAAACCGGTTAATTCCGAAATATCACGGACCTTCAGGCCGGCGGCCTGGAGGGTTTGAGCCGTTCCACCGGTGGAAATCAGTTCAATGGAGAAATCCCTGGCCAGGGTTCCGGCGAACTCCACCAGACCGGTTTTATCGGAAACGGAAATCAACGCTCGCCGAATCTCAACGAGATCAATGTCTTTCATAAGCCTTTACGGACTCGCAGCGCGGCGACGCGGCCGTGGGAAGAAGCAGCATAAATCGTCTTTCCATGTAAACCGGGTGCGAACCGGACGGCGCCCCGGAGCTTCGCCGCCGCCAGTACGGCGCCGTCGCCAAGGTTGATGAGCTTGAGATTTCCATGAACGGTGCTGACAAACAGCGTTGCGCCATTCGTACCTACGACCCGCCGTACTGATTTGACCGGCCCCCACAATCTGATCCCCGTTTTGGCTCCTAGGCAGAACAATCCCTTTCCACCCGCCACGATCAGCACCTTTTTTCCCCGCACAATCACTGGGTGATCCAGGCGGCCGGGAAGATACGCGGTCCACGGCGAGAAACCCGTTGCGGGGTTCACGGCATAAAGTTTATGATCGCGACAGGGAACAAAAACCAGATCGTCGCCGGCGGATAAAGCCGCCGTAACGGGACCGCCAAGTCTTCTATTCCAACCGTCGGTCCCGTTCGCCGGAAGTCTTCCCCAGAGGAACCCTCTCCGGCTGGCGAACACCAGCATACCCTCGGCCAGTACGGGAGCGGACTGGAAGGAATCGTCTCCAGACCATTCAAACCAGTGGGTAAACAGGGGAAATGTCGTGGAAAGAGCCACAAAACGGTCATGAATTGCGCCGATCAGCAATCGTCCGTCGTAGAGGAGAGGATCAGTGCCGGGCGCAAATTCGAGCCGCGCCGCGCGAATCACCCGGCCGTTGTGCGTATGGATGATCATAACTTTACCCTGGGCGATAATAAGAATACGGTGTTTTCCATAAAGGACAGGGCGGAAGAAGGTCCCGGATCCGCCGGGCGCCTTACGCGTCCAGCGGATGGTTCCGGCGGAGGCGGCGATAGAAACCAGGTAGTTTTTTGACGTGAGCACATAAAGAGCGCCGCCCACGCGCCATAGGCGCATTACGCGATTGTGACCGGCCGGCGTTATTCCAATGGGAATCTGCCAGAGCGTGCTCAGACCGATCCGCCGGCCCTGCGCGGGGGGGAGCAACTCTCGCGCATAGGGCGCTGCGGCCCTCGTCGGCACGCCGGTCAAGCTCCATAAGAGCAAAACCGACGGAATGGTCCATGCCGCCGCCGAACCAATGATACCCTTATCCTTTTTCATTGATATCTCCTGGCGACAAGGCGCCGACGAACCGGACAACGCGGGCGCCTCATCGCCTTGGAACATCCGGGCCGGCACTCATCAAACCATCCGTCCGTCTCATCTTACTCCGGGCCACCACGGGGTCAACTTTATCCTCGGTTATATATACCCGGGGTATAGTACGAATAAGAGCTGGAGTGAACATGCACAACGATCCAAACATGGTTTCAGCCGGCCCCGCCGCGGTGGAAGTCAGAGGCGCCCGCCCGCCACGACCAGGACCAACCGCGGTCCCGCTCACGCCGCCGCAGGCGGGGGCAATCGGAGTGATCGCCGTGTGTGGCGATCCCGAGGCCTCGGAACGGGTCGTGGCGCGTATTTGCGCACAGAGTGATCCGAAGTCGATGCCCATCGGCGGCGTACATCTTTGTAATTTTCACCACGGGAATCACGTATTCGACCGTGGACTGCTGATTCGGCGAAACAGCGCCATGTTTGAACTGCATCTGCACGGTGGAACCGCGGTGATCGATATGGCGTTGGCGGCGCTGGCGCAGGCCGGTGCAAACGTCGCCAGAGATCCGCCCGGCGAACTTCCGGCGGCGTGCAACATTTGGGAGAACCAGGCCGGTCAAACGGTTCTTTTTCAGGAGTGCATGCAGGCGATTTGCCTGGCTCAAAGTTCATTCGCTCTGGAAATCGCGGCGAGGCAATTGACCGGTGGCATTACCCGCTGGAGCACACTCTGGCTGACCCGGCTGGAAAATACGGTAGTCGCGGCAGTAGATCTGTTGTGGAAAATCCATACCGAGTCGCAGTGGATTCTTAACGGCCGGCCGGAGGCGGTTTATTTGTGGCACAAACCACGGATTGTCCTGTTCGGCCCGCCTAACGCCGGCAAATCAACCCTGGCCAATGCTCTTTGTGGACGGTCGGCCAGCATCATCAGCGACGTGCCCGGAACCACCCGCGATTGGGTGGACGCAAATTTTATCCTTACCTGGGGGGACGTTTCGCTTGCCGCCACTCTTGTTGATACGGCGGGAATCCGGGAAACTTCCGAAGCGATTGAATCGGAATCGATCTCCCGCGCCCGCGAACAAATGGAGCGGGCCGATGTACTCCTGGCGGTTCTGGACGGCGCCGCGCCGTTGGATCCGTCCGTGGAAGCACAACTCCATCGTGTTTTGCCGGCGCCGAACGATCCCTCGCCATGTCAGCCGCCGATGATTCTGGTGGTCAATAAAAGCGATCTACCGCAACGCCGGCGACCCGCCGGGGCAGGGGCGGCGGCGCGAACCGTCTCCGTCAGCGCCTTGCAGGGCGATGGACTCCCGGCCTTGCATCAGTCGATTCTTCAGGCGCTGGGCATCGCCCGGATCGGGCCGGCAACGCCGGTGGTCTGGACGCGGCGCCAGCGAATGCTTCTGGAGAGTCTGATTTTGGCTGTGGATATTGCGGCCGCCCGCGAGTTTCTGCGCGAACTGATCGGGGATGATTCCAGGCCTGTGAAATGAATAAGCGCCTGAAAAAAGGCGCGGGGCCGGTCCGGACCGCTACGTGTCAACCGCCCTTTCCATTCGTCGGGGCGTCATCAGCTTGCGTCTGGCGGGTAATATTTTCCCGATATGCCTGGTAACGCCGGTGAATATCCGGCCGGCTTAAGCCGAGGATCGCCGCAGCCAACAACGCCGCGTTTTTCGCGCCCGCGTCGCCGATGGCCAGCGTACCGACGGGTACGCCGCCCGGCATCTGCACGATGGACAGCAACGAATCCATGCCGCCCAGCGCCCGGCTTTGCACCGGTACGCCCAGCACCGGCAGCGTGGTCAGCGCGGCAATCATCCCCGGCAAGTGGGCGGCGCCGCCGGCGCCGGCGATGATAACCTGGATTCCCCGCCCCGCCGCCTCCTGGGCATAACGGATCATTTTAAGCGGCGCGCGATGGGCGGATACAACCGCGATCTCATGGGGAATTTGAAGCTGAACAAGCGTGTCCGCGGCATGTTGGAGCGTAGGCAAGTCGGATTTACTGCCCATCACAATACCGACCAGCGGCGCGGCAAGTTCCGTCGATTTCGATTCAGCCATCTTCGTATCCGATTACGAGTTCGTCTGTTCCCCGATATTCCACCGGTTTTCCGCACCAATTGCTTCCGGGCAACGGAAGGCTTCGGCAGAGGGCGTGATTATAACGGAGGGAGGCGCATCCGCACCATCATGAGGCTGGTTGAAAGCGAACCATCGGCGTGGCAATATTTCCGGGCAACAGCCGGATTTTGCTAATCAGGGCTTAAACCGAACGCCGCCGCGCTGTCGCCTGGGAGTAGAAGCGGCTGGGGACAGCCGCGCTCCCAGGACTGCCGGAAATATTGCCACACCCACACGGTGTGGTCATATTTTGGGCAAGATTCGCCAGCAAGGAGTCTTGGTGCGCCGGAATCGTGGGACAGCCGCGGTTTGTCGTCCCGATCCTCCCCGGCGCTCCCGCCTATACCTGCCTATGCGTGCGCGCGCACAAATAAGCCGATATCCGTCCCGGCACATCGGAATCAATCTCGCATTGAATGCCGGCCATTATGAGGTGAAGGGGATGGTCCGATCTCCATTGAAATTGGTTACTCCCAGAAAAATTGCGACCCGCCGTCGTAGTTGCAATGCAGGCCGGACGGGCCTTCCCAGTGAACCGAGCCGTCGTTGTAGAGAATATTCGCCCCCCGCACGCCGTTTTGCCCTACATGGTTCGACAGCGGCACGATTCCCGGCGCGTTGATGTTATCGGGCTGGAACAGCCACGACAGCGGCGGCGGCTGCGCATTGCTCACCGTCACGTCGCTGCCCAATATTGATTCTGATATCCGGTTGCGATTGTTGATGGTGGTGAACGGATGCACCGGATACACCAGCGAGGTATACGTCGAAACGCCCGTCCAGGGGTTGGTTACGTTAAGAGGACTCGTGTCGGTGATCCCGTGTTTGCCCGTCGGATTCGAAAACGTGCCCTGGGAAAATCCAAACCAGTAGTTGTAGCCAAGGAAAATGCCCTGCAAAAACTCGTAGGGTTTGGTAAGGCTTTTTTGCCAGGGAGAAAGCGGCTGACCCCATTCGGCGGGATCATACAGCTTCTGCGGCGCCACCCATGACATGGGGAACGTTCGGGACTTTT
>JAJYDU010000155.1 GCA_021790475.1 Planctomycetota bacterium
CGATCAATACGGGTGTGAATCCGGGTATATCCAGCGGCGCCGGCATCGCCACCGGCGAATGAATGACCCGCCAGGCCTTCAGCCCCGCGGCCAGAAGCAGAATCAACCCGGCAATAACGGTGTAAAGAGGCGGCGAAAACGTCATTTGCTGTCCGAAGGTCCCAGCCGGGTATTCGGGGTTGTTTGTTGTCATCAATACCTCCCTTAAAACCAAGGCGTTATGGAAAGCGGTTGCTTGATTACCGGTGTATTCGGCGTCTTCCCGCGTGCATCTTATTTTCAGCCATAGGCTCTTTGGAATGCGAATGCCAGCCGCGATAATCTTCTACGGACGGGATTGGGAAATCGCCTGGCTTCCCGGCCCCGAACGTAGGAATCACCTCACAATCCCGTGAGAAACGATGTCACTGTCCAATTCCGACTAACATCACCTTGACTGGTTTATTCCATTGCTTGAACCGCAAGAACAGCGTGGCCGAAATGAAGCCCTTACCGGTTGGCAGCGCATCGACATTAAGCATCGGTTTTCCATCCATAAGCCGCTTGGACTCCCTGACCGAGACAACCTTGATCCCATGGGCCTGGACGCGGTACCCTTGCAGCATGGCTGTGCTGCCTGCTACAGCCAAACGAATTACCAAGGGGTAGACCTGCTGGCCAGGCATGAGCAGCACTTTATTGGGGTGAATACCGATAAGAGGCAAGGTCTGGCCGGTAATCGCAAGCCGTATAAAGTCTCCCGACCTGGCCCCCTGAAAGCGAATTTCTTCGTGAAAGCTACCACTGCCCGGCGGCGGGCGGATGGTGAGCTTGTATTCCGCAGCCGTACTGATACTTCGCCTCTGGTCCTTGACAACCTTGATCCACGGCGCCGAAACAATTGCCTTGACTTTTCCGATATCCACCAGTCCATTTCTTTCAAGACGCACCATCTGGAAAAGCCTTTCTCCAGGTGTCGGGTAGCCGAGATTGATACCGCGGGGAAGCGTCAAGAGGTTCGTGCTCGAAGTAATGAATTTGCCCGCAAGGTCAATCCGCCACACAATAGGGAAGGCTGCTGCGGTGTGCCCGACAATCAACACGGTTCCGTAAAAATTTCCTCCAACGGACAGGCTGTTAATCCGCACCGCAATCTCATCCGCGCCGCCAGCCATGACTTTCCATAATGCCGGCTTAGCTGAAGTGCAGCCGCAGGATGTTTGGATGTCCTTGATCGACACTACCTTCTGCGATGGATTCCGGATGGGCACGCGAAGATGCACCACCGTCCCAGCCGGGCGGTCTCCGAAATCGTAGGGTACTATGACCAGGGAACGCGCCGCTGTCGCGGCGGTTGTTGCACACATATAATGAACCCTGACGAAGCCAATAACAGTGGTCGCGATTAATAATTGGGTTAGGAACGTTCTCATGAGACCTATTCTCCTGTAAGGCACAATCATCTTCCGGTATTCGCTGCCGACCGGACAAAACACCGATGGCGATGTTGTTATTTCCCTCCCGACTTTCGCCGCAAAATCAAAATGGCGAATAAAAAGATGGCTGCCACCCCCGCGAAAGTCAGAAGGAAGAGTAACGTGTTGTACCATTTGCGATCCGACGGTACCGCCACAGCCGCCCCCGGCGGCATTTGCGCGGTCGTCCGGAGAAGTCGGCTGGATACTGAGGTTGTCAAGGGGGGAGTTATTTCCGTGGCTCCGGTGTTGTAGCCTGCCAGCCCCTTAACACGGTATACTTGGTATACAAGGTCCGAGATCGCGTTTGAAACACTGGTACCCCTCGGGAAAGCTAATTTGAACGATGCCGCTGGTATCGGGACGTTAACTTTGGCTTTTGATATCGTGTAAACGACTTTCACGGGTCCCAGCGAATTGGGTACTTTCGAACTTGCCGGAACGTACGATGTGTTCACACAGCGGAATGGAAGCCACAGTCCCTTGGCAACCTCCCTGAAACGGCTGAACCTGATAACCCATTGGACATTCCGTGCGCCGGGGTGGAAAAACTCATATCGGGTCGGAAGAAATCCAAGGGCCGGCGAAACGCGCGCGATGTTGCGTACCGTACCCAAAGGAGTAGGGAAACTTGTGGTGATAACATATCGCTCCGCATGGGAATCCCATGTCACCTGGCTGTTGGAATCGCCAATCGGCAGCCAGAACCAATCAGCCCAGAGCACCGGTGGAATCAGTGAGCAGCGCTGCACGCATCCGTGCCACACACTACCCACCCTACTTGGCTGCGGCGCCCCCAAGTGTGCGGCTACAAAATCATACGATTTGGTGAACGTTCGATTGAAGAGATACCCCTCCCGCCCCGGAACGTGAGTACCATCGGGGAAACGCAGCCACGACTTTGACCGGCCTAAAACCCGTGTTGGAGTCCATATCACGCTTAATCGTACAAACGACACTTGCGTTGAGAATTCCGCGCCGCCGGCTTGGCCGTCGTAGACGGACACGGTCCCCGTGTACACAATCGACTGGTATCGCTGTTGGCCTGCTGCCACGAGCTTTTTGAGTTCTCGGGATGTTAATACCGCCGATTGGCCTGTCGCGACGCGCTGCGGTAGCAGCGTCAAACCGACGGCGAGAATAAAGCCAATTATTCCCAATTTTTCGAATCGAATGCTCTTGAGCATGATAAACCTCCTTAATTCCTATCCGGATAAGACCCGGCCTGGATCGAATCCCGATAAGTTGTTACGCCGCCAGCGTGGCCCTTTGTCAATCGGCGGAATGTCATCTGCGAAATCGCTCAATTTTCCTCGCATCGCGGACAATGCCCCGGTAAGGAACCACGAGGGCGCCGGCTCTTCTCAATTGGTTGTTTGGCACTGCGCGAGTTGATCTTTTTTTGCACACGGTGCCATAAATGGCGTTCCAAGTGTGCAGACACCATCTACGCAGTACCCAGTGTAATTCGCTGCCATGTCGCACTGATAATTTGGGGCGGCCCCGCACTTGTAATCCCAAAAGCTCGACTTGCAACCCTGCACCTGGGTGGAGTCGTCGCAGACGCTCGTCCCAGCAGCAAGTGCGTAGCAATTTACGATGGAAGTACACGAAATGGGGACCGGAGTGCATGTATAAGATGCACCTTGGTTTTGGCAATATTCATAGGGTTGCGGCTCGGTCGCCTTCAGCACCACGCTACCAACAAAGCCAATCCCCAGTCCCGCTGCGCAGACCATCGCGGCCACCGCCGTCTTTGCCTTGCCACTTCGCTGATTAAACCGATTGAGAATTGTGGTGAACATGATTGAAACTCCTTAAAAAGAGACAATAACTGAATTCCGATCCGTCCCGGCGCGCGCCGGGAAAACACCCGGAATCCAATATTTCTTAATTTGCCATTACGGAAAGCTGCGAATGTTTCAATCCTTTCAAGTATTTCCGTATCACATAAAACTCATAACGGCGATAGGTATAAGGCCATCCATCCCATCGCAACTCCTTTTCAATCTGCCGGGAGGTGAGAATGTGGCGCGATTTTTCCACCGCCTCCCAATGCCGGAACAGCCCAAGGTGGTAATAACATTTTTCTGCGATCGCCGCGGCGGCGGAGTTTTTCGGAATCGGACCGTAGTTCGCCACGCACCAGCGCAGGACCGAGAGATAAGCCTGGCGCTGATTGGCCGCCCAGGCGGCGGGGTTACGGTGTTCGAGAATGTTAAGAATCGCAAGAATCAGGCGGGCGGTGTGGATGGCGCCGGTTTGGCCACTGGAGATGTCTTGGCGGACGAGGATACCCGCGTTGCCGGAATTGCGGGTGGGAACACCCGCTCTCCCAAGGCTCTGCCACGCGGCGACCAAACGGGTGCGGGCTTTTCGCCGCCGGGCTTCCTGCATTCGCCAGGCCCGGTGGCCGAAATAATAGGGTGCCGGGTGTTCGGCCAGCGGGTCCAGCATTGCCCCGGCGAGAATGGTGTTGAACGAATAATTTTTCGTCACGCGAATCGCCAAGTTCATCGGCCCACGTATCAAAAATCTTTTCCATACCCCGCCCCAGAAATTCACCACCCGACTCTGGGCCGCGCCGCGCATCTTCACCAACGGCGCGGTATTGGGCAAAGACCCGCCGCCAAGGGGATAGGTTGCGCGCAGGGGAATAAGGGAAACATAATAATCGCGTTGGCGGTTTGGCCCGGTGTGGCCATCCTTGTTAAAAAAGTAGAGCGAGAGCGTGTAGGTCCCCGGGGGAATGTTTAAGAACTCGTACAACCCCGGCCCCCGCCAAGTCACCGGGTATGTCTCGCCGTGGTCGTCGATTTCCGCCTCGCGCCGGTCCACGGCCCAAGTTGTCAAATGCTTGACGACGCAGCTGTCCAGGTAAATTTCCGGCAGTTCCAGTACCCGCTTTTTCGCCGTAAACAGCCATGTCATATGCAACCGGACGTTATCGCCACCTCTCACATAATTGGGTCCTTTACCAGGATGTAATTGAATCCGTCTGTGATGTGGGCCGATGGCATCGATGTGCCCCAAACCCACAGAACTTGGTCCCCAGACATAATCGGACGGCTCCGAAACGCCGCAGGCAAACAAACACGCCCAAAACCTTCCATATCTGCCCAGCCAAGTTCCCTGCGTCCGCCAATCATCGGTGATGGGAACAACTTTCGACCCAACGGGGTGTGCCGTCACGCGGTGGGCCAGCAGCTTCCGGCATAAGCCGGCCAGCCTGCCGGCCGTGGGCGCCTGGGCCACCGCCGGCAGATTCGCCAGCCCGAACAGCCAGGCCAGTGCGTCGTGGAATCCGCCGCGCACATAATGGAATAATCGGTCCCACCACGATGGTTCCCAGGTGCGAACCGCCGAGACGCCCGTGCCATAGTGGGCGACCAGTGTTTTTCCGTCGCTCCGCGGCAATATCGCGGTAATGTAAGAACTGCTGAACAGGCTCCCCACTTCCGGTGCATTCCTGGCAGGCCGGCCATGCCTACCTGCCCCCGCGGGCCGGGACCGTTTGCCGGGAAGCACTAAGTTATTCCCGCAGCCGTTGCGCCACGTGCCCAGCCATATTTTGCCGTGGGGCGACTGGGCCAGGCAGGTAACATGATCCCCGGGTAGCAGCAATTCCTTTTCCGCCGCCGGCACGATCGGCACATGCGGGGGTGGCTGCCAAAGCTGGCGATCCTTGGCGGCGTAATCTTCCCCGCGCACATAATGGAAAAGGCCGGGGTGATGGATGCCGCTCCAGGCCAGACCTTCATCGGTGGCCACGTAAACCCGGCCCTGCCGGCCTACCAGAACCGCGTTGACCAGATTACTCGGCAAGCCGCGACCGTAAGGCTGGATCGGTACTTTCCACGGCCCTTGGACCGTGAACCAATGGTGGTATGGCGGATAGGCGATAGCCAGACCATTGCATTGCGTGCCGATATAGGCTTGGCCCTGCCGGCCAAAGGCCAGGCAGTCCGGATTGGGGGGCAGCTTATTGGCGCGAGTGATGTAACGCCAGGTATGCGTTTGCGTTTGATAGATGCTGATCCCCGCCTCCGTGCACATCCAGACGGACCGGTCATACGGGTCCGTGGCTATGGCCATGACATGCGAACCCAGCGGGCCGTGGAGTAAACCGTAATGTTTCCATTTATCGCCGTTGAACACGCACACGCCGTGGCGCAGCGTGCCGGCCCACAGGCGGCCCCGGGCATCCAGGCAGAGCGAATAGATATGGTCGCTGACCAGGCCGGGCGAGTTGGCCTTGTCGTAATGTTTCCAGGCGGAGGCGGGCTGGGAAGGCTGGTAGTGGTAGATGCCGTTATCTTCACCGGCGACCCAGGCTCCGCCGCGGCCATCGGAGATCAGGGCGGTAATGTAATGGAGGGGGCACTGGTCCGGTAAGGGGAGGCGGAAGGTCGGGGCGGAAAACAGACTCTTCCACCAGAAGTAGCCCAGCGCCAGGATAAAGAGAACCGCCAGGACGCT
>JAJYDU010000020.1 GCA_021790475.1 Planctomycetota bacterium
ACGCCAGTGCACCAAGGAATTCAAACGCGACATGAAAATCCGCTTTGATTCATTCCTGCCCCAATGGAACTACCGAGCCACCCCTGACTCCCCTTAAATCGGGAAGTTATTTCGGGCCCGTTCCTTATACGGGTTCTTCATCGGCCGGTTCCACGGCGCTTCTCAAGATAATTCCGCGCTTTCGGAGTTCCTACCCGCGGCGACGGGCGGCTGGGAAGGGGGTGCGGGAACCGGGTAACATGCACTATTACCATATTCCGGATTCCGGAGTTATCCGGACCGGCTCTTGTCCGGTGGCCCGGCATGGGCCGGCGCGGCGTCAAACGACAGGGGCGGCAGGCCGAGTTTTTTTCGCGCTTCGTTGCACCGGCGCAGCGCACGGTCCATTTTTCCGCGGGTAAAATAGACGACGCGTCCATCCGCCAGGCCGATGGGACCGCCGTTGTATGCTTCCTGGTTGTTTGTGAAAATAATGATGATGCGACGTAATAACCGCGGAGGCGTTTTGGCGCCGGCCCAATGCAGATCGGCGCCGACGTAACGGAAATCGCTGTTTTTATTGAGCAGAGCGCTCAGTTGCGCGGGCCTGATTTTGCGCCAATCGGCGGGAAGTTTCAGCGGCGCCAGGGCATTGGTCGGATCATCCAGCGTCGTGGCGGTTATTTTCCCTTCTTCGAGTAAAACCGCCAGATTGGGCGGAAAGCGGCCGGCGTGCGATCGGGCGTAGGCCAGGCACGCCGCCGCGAGCTGGCGCATGTGCCGGAACTGCGCCTGTTCCAGTTTCTTATGCAATTCAATTGATGGAACCGAAAACAGCACCATACCCGCGGTCATCGCCAGCACCGCCATGCTGCGCCCGCAGAACCAGTGCGGTTTGGCGGCGGGAGGGAAAACCAGCGATCCGGCGCCGAAAAAAAGCGTCAATAATGCCAGCGCCAGGACGCCCACCGGCGGCGGTGCGGCGGCGGACCGGGCCGAAGTGGACAGCAGGACTATTTCACCCAGCAGGCAGAGCACCGCCGCCACCGAAAGCCAGTTCATGGCACGGGAGGGTTGGGAAGTTCCATTGTCGGCCATGAGAAAATCCGTTCGTTTCCCTGCGTGCGATTCCGGTACCGATCCCCTCGCCTACCCGCCGGCGGGTGTCGGATCATCAAGTTCTTATGCGACAGGTCCCGATCGCCATCGGGATCGGCTTTCTACTCATCGTCGATGGCGCCGGGCGTGTAGTAATTGGGGCTTTCCTTGGTAATGGTAATATCGTGGGGGTGGCTTTCGATCATGCTCGCGTACGTCACGCGCACAAACCGGGCCTTGGCATGCAATTCGGCGATGCTGTGCGCCCCGCAGTAACCCATCCCGGCCCGCAATCCGCCGATCATCTGGTAAACAAAATCGCCCAGCGGACCGCGATAATGCACCAGCCCTTCCACGCCCTCGGGTACCAGCTTGCCTATGTGTTGCGCCCCCGCCTGGCCGTAACGATCCGCCGATCCCTGGACCATGGCGCCCATCGAACCCATGCCGCGATAGCTCTTGAAACGCCGGCCGCGGCGGATCACCAATTCCCCCGGGCTTTCGTCCAGCCCGGCGAAAAGTGACCCCATCATGACCGCGTCAGCGCCCATTGCCAGGGCTTTCGTGATGTCGCCGCTGTGCCGGATGCCGCCGTCGGCAATCACCGGCGCGCCTGCGGGTTCGGCTACCGCCGCCACATTCATGATCGCCGTGATTTGCGGCGCTCCGACGCCGGAGACGATGCGGGTCGTGCAGATACTCCCCGGCCCGATACCGACTTTCACCGCATCGGCGCCGGCGGCGATCAGGTCGCGGGCCGCCTCGCCGGTGGCGATATTGCCGGCGATAACCTCAATCGCAAACCGCCGCTTGATCTCCCGCACCGTTTCCAGCACGTTCCGGGAATGCCCGTGCGCGCTATCCACCACCAGCACGTCGACGCCTTCTTCCATCAGCGCCTGCGCCCGCTCATACTGGCGGACGCCCACGGCCGCGCCTACCCGCAGCCGGCCGCGCGAATCCTTGCAGGCGTTGGGAAACTGGTGCGTCTTTTCAATGTCGCGCATCGTGATCATGCCCTTGAGCCGGCGGGTTTCATCCACCAGCAGCAGTTTTTCCACGCGGGCGTTGTTAAGAATGATTTCCGCCTTTTCCAGCGAGGTGTCCGGCGGGGCGGTTACAAGATTGGCTTTGGTCATGACCTCGTGGATGGGACGGTGGTCATCTCCTTCATGGAATTTCATATCGCGGCGCGTGATGATGCCCGCCAGCTCGCACTCCGCTCCAAGAACAATCGGTATTCCGCTGATATTCTGTTCTTTCATAATCTGGCGCGCCTGGCCGACGGTAGCGTCCGGCGGCAGCGTTACCGGATCGGTGATGATGCCGTTGGCGGAACGCTTGACCTTTTCCACCTCGCGGCACTGCGCCTCCACCGGCAGGTTCTTGTGGATGCAGCCCAGCCCGCCCTCCTGCGCCAGCGCGATGGCCAGCGCCGCTTCCGTAACAGTGTCCATGGGGGAGGAAAGCAGCGGCAGATTCAACTCGATGCAGCGCGTGAGGCGCGTGCGAACATCCGCCTCGGCGGGAACACAATCGCTGCGCTGCGGTACCAGCAGCACGTCGTCAAATGTGATGCCTTCGCCGATGATTTTTTGTTGGAAATCCATGTGGCAATGATGTCTGAAATATCCGCCCGAGTCAAATCATTATTATGACAGGCGAAATGACCGCCGCCTTCCGCGCGGGTACAATAGCCTGATTGACCATCGCCATGCATGGGGGTCGCGGGTGAATCTGCCCCACGCTAATAACCTTGATCTTCTGCTGGCCGCCGGCATCATGCTGGCACTGGGGTTCGTGTTATGGCTGGAGTCGGTCCGCTGGTCGCGGGCCCTGGTTACCTTGCTCATGGCCGGTCTTGGCGCCTATATGGGCTTCCTGGCGCCGGTATTGTGGCATCCTGATTTGGCTCGTCTGACGACGATAATTATCGGAATCGTGCTTGGCGTGGTGCTGGGAGCGGTGGGCTTCCGGTTGATACAGGCTCTGCTGGCGGGATGCCTGCTGGCGGCTCTGCTGGGCGGGGCCTTAGCCTGGCATGATGGTGCGTTTTCCATGCCGGCCCCGGCCGTGGCCGCACATGGCGGGAAGAGTTCGCCTTTGCACGTTGCCTCTCCGCCGGCGGCAACGCGCCAGTCCCGGCCCGCCGGAATTGGCCGTGGCGAAAACCCACCCCCATCGCCGCCTTTATGGAAGCGAATAAAAGATGCCAAATACGTCTGGGGAGACATTAAACGCTTGCCAAAAACAGAGCGAAGCGAAGTGCTCTCGCTGGCCGCCGGGGCGATGCTGGTGGCGGTCCTGGCGGGATTAATTTTTCCGCTGGTTACCAGTCTTGTGATCGGCGCCTGGCTGGGGCCGCTGCTGGTACTGCTTTCGTTGGCGCTGTTCGCCCTGCGGTTCCAACCCACCCTTGTGGAGTGGTCGTGGGCGCATCTGCATCCGTTATGGATTTATGCCGGCTGCGGCGTGCTGGGTATGGCGATACAGTACCGGCATATTCACCGGTATATTCGCCGGGGAATGCCCAAAGGCAAAACAACGGACAAGGGCGGACAAAAGAAACCACAGCGCGATGCTTCTACCGGCGTCTGAAAAGCCCGCCGCCCGCCAACTTGTGATCCCGATAGCGATCGGAACAGATCGGGCCGACGGGAGGGAAGAATTGACCGGAGGCGGCGCGAACAACTATTCTGGAGAGCTTTCACGGATGCTGGCAATGGCAAACGCGGCTGGTATCGCCCCTTGGATATCCGACCTGCGCCGTGTGACAGACTCCCTGTTGCATCTGGCCGTTTGGTGGGATATGGCCCTGGCGGTAATAGGACTGGTTTTCTTGTTGACGGCCGGTCGCGGTTACCGCGCGATTGTGATGGCCAATTGCGCCGCGCTGGGTTGGTACGTAGGGTTGTACCTCGTGCATTGGTCATGGCTGGCGGCCGCGGCCGCCGCCTTGGCCGGCACTATTCTGGGGCTGATTCTAATTCCGGCGATGCAGATCGCATTGATCATTGTCGGGGCGTTGATCGGTTGTGCCACAGGCATGGCGCTCTGGCGGTGGTTTCATCAGCCACCCGATTTGCGGTGGGCGCCGGCGGCGGCGGGACTGGTGCTGCTGGGAGTTGCGGGACTCTATTTTTTCCGGGCGGGGGTAATCGTGCTATGCACGCTGCAAGGGGCGGTTCTGCTGGTCGCCGGCGGATTGGGCATACTGTTGCGTCTTGGTCCGGTGGGCTGGCGGCGATCCATTCGGATACACTGGCTCGAAAATCCCGGCGCTTTACTTGCGGTCATTGTGATCGTCGCCTGCGTGAGTCTGCTGGTTCAGTTCCAGCAGCGTCGGCGGGCCGAGCGGCGCGTCCCGGAGCAGGGCCCGGCCCGACGCGCGGAATAGGTCTTCTCATAGCCGCCGGTTTGCCGGCGGCAAACAACCCGTCCCGGCGTGCGGGACAGGTAATTTGCATGGAGATGGAACCATGCCGGCGTTATTGGAAGAAAAGCCAAACGCGCTCGTGCCGGCCATTCTGGCCCTCGATCCGCTAGGCGATGATCTTCGCGTGGCCATTCTGGTGGCTGCGGAGGCCGGCTTTTCCGGCGTGGCCCTGAGCGTGCGGCATCCGACTCTTGCCGCTCTGCGCACGAGTCTCACCGCCCGCCGCCATTTGCGCCATACGCTCGCGTCGCGCGGTCTGAAGTTGGCCTGTCTCCGCTGCTCCGTTCCGCGGGCCAACGGGCGCGGAATTTTTGATTCCGCCGGCGTGGATCGCTGCATCGACGAGGTGACCGCGGCCATCTGCCTGGCGTGGGAATTCCAGGCGCCGCTTGTGGAGGCGTATATTGGGGAACCGCACTCGCCCGCCCTCCCGGCCGCGTCGTTCCATGGCGCGGTGGACGCGCTGGCCCGCGAAGCGGATCGCGCCGGCGTGCGGGTGGTTCTGGCCAGCGGGGCGGTTCGCCTTCTGGCCGATTTGCTTTCGTTGGTGAATGTTCCCTGTTTACAGGCGAATCTTGATACCCTGCGTCTTTTTACGGCCGATGGCGGCGTGGAAGAGTCGGCGAATATTCTGGCGGGCAAGATCGGCTTGTGGACGTGCGCGGATGTGATCCGGATCGGCGGGTCCATACGCACGGTCGAATTGGGAACCGGCCAGGCGCATCCGGAAAAAATTCTGGCGGTTCTGCGTAACCAGGAGTTCACCGGGCCGATTCTCATCGATGTGCGCGATCTGCCGGATCCCATCCATGCGGCGCACCGGGCCGCCGCTGTACTGCGCGGCATCATGCGGCGATCTTAGCGCGACTTTAGTCGAACGTAACTTTTCCCGTAGAGTCAGACTGAACCGGCGGTGTCCGAGGCGCCGCCGTGTTGATCCGAGGGGAGTTCTGGTCCTCTCTCCGCGGAGCCGCCCGGCGGCGCGAAATTCCGCCCCGTTGGCTTATCCTGGTACGGCATCTTGCGTTTGCTCTTTGGTTTGGTCATTCTTGATATCCTCCAGGCGCGTCTGTGTGCCCCAGGAGCCAGCGGCAATACAGGGCCTATCGGGATAGGTTCCTGGAATGTTCACAGTGAAAGGAACCCATGCGCCCGGCGAATCTGACGATTATTGGGGAACGCATCAACCCCGGCTTTGCCCTGTCCAAAGACCTGCTGGATCGACGTGATATTCCCGGCTTGCAGTCGCTGGCACGCGGGCAGGTGGAGAAAGGCTGCGACTACCTGACCATCAACGTCGGCGAAAAGGCGCAGCGGGACACGGCGTTTCTGGCGGAAGTAATCCGCGCGGTGCAGGCGGTTGTCGATGTGCCGCTTTCCTTTGACTGCCCGCAGGCGTCGGTGCAGGAGATCTGCCTGCGAACTTACGATGCCGCGAAGGCCCGCGGCCGAAAACCCATTGTCAATTCCATCTCCGAACTCCGCTGGGACATGCGGGAGGTTCTCAAGATTCAGCCGGCGAAGGTAGTGCTCATGGCCTCCGAACGGCTGGAAAACGGACAGAAGATCGCCAATGAAACTTCCCTGGAAATAGTCCGAACGGCGCGGCGCATGATGGATCGCCTCCTCTCCAACGGCCTGGGCCTCGCGCCGGACGATCTGTTCGTCGATGTTTCGCTCCATCCCATCGCCACCGACACCGACGGTCTGATCCGAAAAGCCGTGGATGCCATCCGTTTGTTGGGCGGCGCGACGGAGCTTCGCGGCGTCCATCTGCTGGTGGGCCTCTCGAACCTGGGAATCATGTTGCCCAAAGTTGCGCTGGATGGCAGCCGGCTGAGCGTCCAGATTGAATCGGCGTTCCTGACCCTTGCCATGCCTTATGGGCTGGACACCATCCTGGGCACGCCCGGCCGGGCTTACCGCATACTTCCGGCTGACGATTTCGTATTCCAGGGCTTCTGTGAAGCGATCCAACTCGAGGGGATTGACGCGCTGGAGCGTCTGCGGCGGCTTTACCGAAGGGACGAGTCATGAATTCGCCGGCCCTGGTGGTCGAGAGCTACTTTGATGGCGAGCGTTATCATGCCGCCGGGCCTTATACGATCCGCATCATCGACGGCGTGATCCGGGAAATTCTACCCGGCGAACCAGACTCATCCAGCACAACGCGAAATTCCACCGGCGATTCGATTGTTGCGCCATTCGTGATGCCGGGACTTACGGAGGCGCATTGCCATCTGTTTCTGGATGGAGCCCAGCTTGATCCGCAGGTTCGTAAAAAATATCTCCAGGCCCCCTTTTCCCAAATGCTGCAAGTCGGCTGGAAAAATCTCCAGGCCAATCTGGCGGCGGGCATCACACTGATCCGGGATGCCGGGGATCTTTTCGGCGTTAATACGCATATCAAACGGGAGTTGCACCGGCACAGAAGCCTGATACCCGCGCTGCGCAGTCCGGGGCGGGCGATTCGTAAAACCGGTCGCTATGGCGGCTTCATGGCGGTGGAAATAAGCGGCCCGGACGACATCGCGCCGACGATCCGGAAGATTGCCGCCACCGCCGATGATCTGAAGATACTGCTCACCGGCATCATCGACTTTGCCCACGGAAAAATGAAAGGGGACGCGCAGTTTGATCTGGCGCAAACCCGCCTGATTGTCCAGACCGCCCGGGAACTGAATCTGCGCACCTATGCCCATTGCAGCGGTCAGGAGGGTCTGCAAATCGCCGTTGCGGCGGGGATTGATTCGATCGAACATGGTTTCTTCATGTCGCGCGAGATTCTCAAGGCGATGGCCCAAAAGCGGATCGCCTGGGTTCCCACCTTCGCTCCGGTCTATTTTCAGTTCGCGCGCCCCGAACTCGCCGGCTGGAATACCCGGACTCTCGAACGCCTGGACGCGATTCTCCAGCAGCATTTTGAGATGGTGGCCCAGGCCGGCGCCTGGGGCGTTCCCGTTCTGACCGGCTCGGATGCCGGCAGTTGCGGCGTGCCGCACGGAACAGGCCTGATCGACGAACTGTTCTTTCTATTAAAGGCCGGCCTGCCGCTGGAAAAGGTATTGGCCGCGGCCACCGCGGCGCCGCGTAAATTGTGGGGGATGGCGCCGGCGAATATCGCACCCGGCAACGCGGCTGATTGCGTCGCTTTGGCCGGCTCCCCCTTTCAAAACGTTGATTTTCTCCGGCAGGTTCGCCTGCTTGTTCGCCGCGGAGAGATATTCCGGCCGGAAGATTGGCGTTGCCCGCCGGCGGTTCCGGCGGCCGCAGCGGGACCGCCGGCGTCCGTTAGCGTAGACCCATAATAAAAATGGATATACATATAATTTAATGGATATTTTTTCGTTCCCATCATGGTATTCGCAGGAGCCAGCGTATGAATGATCGTCAGCGTTTTATCGCCACCATGCACTACCAGCCGCGCGACCGGGCGCCCATCTGTGATTTCGGCTTTTGGGGCGAAACGATCGACGCCTGGATCACCCAGGGTTTGCCGGCCTGGGTCGGCGGGGGACATGACACCGCCTCCACCGACATCTTTTTCGGGATGGACCATTATTACAGCGGCGGCCCGCAGGTAAATTGCGGTCTGTATCCCGGCTTCGAGCAATACGTGCTGGAAGATCGCGGCGACCAGGAAGTGGTCCAGCAGGGCGATGGCGTCCGCGTGCTGCGCCACAAATATGCCGGTTCCATTCCCCAGCACGTGGGGCACCTGCTGGTGGACCGCGCCAGTTGGCGCGAACACTATCTGCCGCGACTTACCAATTACGATCACCCCGCCCGTTATCCCGACTGGACCGCGGCGCGGGCGATCTGGAATGATCCCGCTTATCCCTACCCCCGCACCGTCAACGGCGGCAGCCTCTATGGCTGGCTGCGCGACTGGATGGGCATGGAGAATCTCTCTTACCTGGTCTATGACGATCCGGCGCTGCTGGAAGAGATGGTCGCCACTCTGGCCGATCTGATAGTCGAAACGCATCGTCGCGCCTTGGAACAGGGCGCGCGCTTTGACGCCTGTGGAATGTGGGAAGACATGTGTTACAACAGCGGCCCGCTTTTGGCCCCCGAACACTTCCAGCGCTATCTCGTGCCGCACTATCGCCGGATCACCGAACAGCTTCGCCGCCACGGCTGCGACGTGATCTGGGTGGATTGCGACGGCCGTATAGACGAATTGATCCCCCTCTGGCTCGCGGCCGGCGTTAACTGCATGTTTCCCATTGAAGTCGGAACCTGGGGCGCCGATCCGGTCGCCTATCGCCGG
Organism: Planctomycetota bacterium; assembly: GCA_021790475.1. Lineage (GTDB taxonomy): Bacteria > Planctomycetota > Phycisphaerae > WQYP01 > WQYP01 > JAKBMM01. Next base: position 8,787 of record JAJYDU010000020.1, read on the forward strand.
AAATACGGCAAGAATCTGCTCCTGATGGGTGGTTTTGACAAACACATCCTCGCCCGTTCCCGGCGCGAAATTGAGGCCGAGGTTCGGCGTCTGGCCCCGCTGGTCGAAGAAGGCGGTTACATCGGCTTCTGCGATCACCGCGTCCCGCCGGATGTTCCACTGGAAAATTATCTTTTCTACCTGCGGACCGTTCGCGCCATCTGGGGCGGGGGCGTGAACTTAAAGCCGCTGGGCGGGGAGAAACATTAAGGAGGATTTTTGTTTGATTTAGCGGGCTTGATCATCTCCAGTTTCAGCGGCGGGATTTTCAGCGGCACATCGCTTACGCCGCCGGGGATCGGCGGAACGGTGAACGTGCCGTTGACCGTCCCGACGACGCTGTTGGGGTTAACCCCTAATTGGCCCACGCGCACGGCCGTGATTTCGACCCGGTAGGTTCCCGACACTACGCCCGGAACAGTGAAGGTCCGCCCCGATTTTATCAGGAATGTGAATGTGTAAAATCTCTTGGTCCGCCAGCGGTTCTGCTTGGCAAAAATGGCTTTCCCTGCCGTAGTGGCCGCGAACTTCCTGATCCATTCGGCGCGCTGGACGAATGGTCCGCGTTTGACGATTTCAGGCATCGGCCACTGCAATGCCGTAGGCAACGCAAGGCTTGTATAAGCAACGCCGAGATCAAAGTACCAATCATGACGGTTGGCTAATGCGGAAGGCACTTCGATGGTTCCCTCCACCGGACGCCCCACGCTCCCCAGTGTCACATGGACCGTGCTTCCGGATACAACGGTAACGGTCTGCGGCAACTCGCGGGCCTGCATCTCTTGGAAACCCCCACCAACCGGATAGGTTTGCTTGTGTTTGCCCAGCAGCACAACATAGGCTTCGCCAGCCGGCATACGGGGGATGGAAAATTCGCCCTTAGATCCGGTTCTCGCTACACCCTGCCATCGGACGAAAGAGGAGGAGCCGCCGGGGGCAACCAGCGGACCGGGAGGCGATGTAATGTTGGCCTCCACAACGCGTCCCGCTACGGGCCGCTTACCAAGCAGCACCCGGCCACGGATGCTTCCCCAACGCCGTAACGTCACCAGGCCATTCTTCGGCGGATGTCCGCTCGACCAGGCCGCGTAGCCGGCGTTGCTGTAAACCGCGGTCTGAGAACCGTCGGCCTGTGGGGCGAAAGTCAGCGTGCCGTGTGCGCCCGTGGTATGAAATCTCTCATCCAAGTGCATCGTGGAGTAGTGCCCGCCAGTCTCGATGATGCCTTCCCTGTCCACCGGCACCAACAACGCCTTAGCGCCGATGGCGGGCGTGCCGCCCGGATTGAGCACCCGCACGGTGATTTTGCCCGCCCGCACCAGCCTGAAATGCAAGCCGATATTCCGCGCATTGTTCGGAAACACCTTGGCCGCCGGCCGATAGCCTTTCGCTTCGATTTGAATCGCGTAAGCCCCGTACTGGGTCCGGAACGTGCGTACGAAGCGCTCAGTACCCGTAACCTCGCGGGAGGTCGCGGGATTCCAGGATGCGAACGCCGGCAAATACGTTGGCCTCCGCACTTCCCCTTTGGTTACTCGGAATTTATCAACCGGCCTGCCTGTCCCGGCGTCCACCACCGTGCCATGCACGGTTACAAAGGGCAGCAAGCTGATGCGGTTAATCTTCCCGGTGCGGATGGGAACGTCCAGCGCGTAGGCGTAGCCCGGGGCGGAGGCATCCACCAATACTTGGCCCGCCGGAGCCTGCCGCCAGATGAACCGACCCTGACGATCGGTTCGCATGTGGTGAATCAACGTGCGGCAGCCACGCCAGGTATCCGTGTAAACGGAAGCATCCGCCAGCGGACGGCCGGCAGGATCGACCACGCGGCCGATCAATGTGTGCGGAGCTGTCAGCCGCAGAAGAACACTCGGGCTGTTGGCTCTTATGTGAAATAGTCCGAGCGCCGGTCCATAGCCTTTAGCCTGTGCGGTAAGGACAATCAGATGGCCGGGTAGCGCCGCGAAGGAAAATTGACCCGCCGCGTTGGCTTCCATGGGAGGGGCTGTGTTGGTTCCATTCTGATCCGGTCCCAAGGTGATTTGCGCCCCCGCGACCGGCTTGCCGTCCGGCCCGAGCGCGACGCCATGCACCATGATTCCACGTGTGAGGGTAAACACCGCCTGGCCATTACGAAACTTGGTCAAATCAGTGAACGTGTGTATGGGCATGAAGCCGCCATCCTGCGAATACCATACGTACCGATAGTCCCACGTACCAATCTCGATTTCTGACACACCATGGGCAGGGATGCCGCAATAGCGCCAAATCCCATTGCGGCCGGTTTGCACCGTCGCCAGGACATCGACTTTTTCGTGAATGTTACCTTGCTTCGCCTTGCACCCGAAGAGGAACACGTGCGCGCCAACTATCGGTTGCCCATGATTATCCACCACGCGCCCCGAGATAACCGTACCACGCGGGAGCGCGAGGGTGTAAGTTGCCGGAAACGCCTCCAGCATCTCCCCGTACATATTCCAAGAGAGCGATTCAGGAACATAGCCTTTGGCATGTACCTGAATGTAGAAATAAGACCACTTGTGGCGCGGCAACGGCAGAACCGTCTGCCCGCGGGCATCAGTAAGTTTCGTTATATATCTTCCGTTATACGCATCGACTTTCACCCCCGCCAATGGCTTGCCGGTCTTCTGGTCGATCATCGTAAAGGTCATGGTCTTTTTGGCGGCTTTGGCGGCCGCTGGCGTTGTGGCGGCTTGGGCTTTGTTGACTGGACGGAGCATTCCGAACGCCAACGTGAACGCCAGCGTGGCAAATCCGGCCGCCAGCAGCAATCGCCGGGAAAGTCCCCGGCGCGCCACCGTGCCATCCAGGATGGCCAGCATCCGGCGGTGGAGTTGCGAGGGCCGGGCCAGGGGAACCGCCGCCGTGGAAAGCAGGCCGGGGACACGCCGGGTGCGGGCCACCGCCAGCAGATCCTCGGCATACGTTACCGCCGCGGTTCCATGCGCCAGCACCAGGTCATCACAGGCCTGTTCGCACTGGGTTCGCAACTGCCGGCAAGCCAGCCAGACCAGGGGATTCAACCAATACACCGCGGCGGCCACCTGGCCGAGCAGCAGCGTCAAACAATCCCAGCGTTTCACATGCCCCAGTTCATGCGTGAGAACGGATTGGAGCCGCCCTTGCGGCCAGTTACCCGCCATCGCCGGCAGCACCACGCACGCGCGGAAAATGCCCCGGACCACGGGCATCGCCGTCTCTTCGGATACGTACAAGGCCACGCGACGCGGGAGATGGATTTTTCCGCGGACACGTTCCAACGCCTCCGCCAGGGAGCCGCCGGTTATCCGCCGGGCGCGGCGGATGATCCGCCCCACCGCCAGCCCCCCGAAGAGCCGCATCAGCAGAAGAATGGCTGCGCCCGCCAACCAGACTAGGAATAACCCGGCGGGCCAATTGGCGATATCTCGCGGTTTGCGCATGGGCAAAACGGGTGTTTGGGTGGCAATTGATGGCGACTGGGCCGGTTCCCCGCCAGCCCAGTTGCGTTGGGCGGCGATCGTCCCCATCGCTTTACCGCCGGGATGTCGGATACCGGCCATTGGCTTAGAGAGGGAAACCAGACGACGCGGCGCAGGGGGCCGCGTCGCCTGGGAGGAGAATATCTCCGTGCCGGCCCAGGACCACAGCGGCGGCAGCACCAGCGACCAGGACGGCAGGATGACGGATACCGCCGGCAGCAAGAGCACGGCTATCAGAGCGGCGGTCCAGAGCGCATGGTGAACGGCCGCGCCCACGTGGCGGAGCAACCGATTGAGACCCCACGCCAGCGCCAACAGGACGACGCTTTTAAGCAGGAGAACCCACAGGGCAAAATCCACCGTCGCCCCGGCGAGGATCCCCAGAAGAGGCGTGATATTCATGAGTTTTTCCTCCGGTTTCTGTTCCTGGCCTCTTGAAGCAACGCGGCGAGTTGCGTCAGTTCCTGATCGGACAAGTTCATATCGGAATTGGAAAGCAGCGCGGCCACGGCCTGGGCGGCGGAGTTGTCGAAAAACGTTTCCAGGACGCGCCGCAGCGCCCCGCGGGCGGCGTACCGCCGGGGGCGGGTGGCCGAATAGACGTATTTCCCGTCGACCGGGCGGTGTTGGAGATGGCCTTTGTTTTCCAGGATCCGCAGCAAGGCCCGCACGGCCGAGTAACTGGGGGGATCCTCCAGCCCCGCCCGCACCTGGGACACACTCGCTTTCCGCCGGGCGTAGATCACATCCATGATCTGCCGCTCGCGGCGGCTGAGATTAGCTGGTTTATTATCACGCATCGCGATCTCCATACAAGGCTTACTGGAACGCCATCATGCTGTAATTTTAGCACAATGGAGCGGCTTGGCAAGTACCCGCGCTGATTTTTTAACATGGCGTCCATATCCGCCGCCGGCGGTTGCCCGCGGCAGTTGGGCGCGGCGGCCGGGATTTACCGGATTTTTGTCGCTCATTGCGATCTCCATACCTGATCCGCGTACCCGGTTCCGGCACGCCATGATGCTAATATTATAGCATAACGGGGCGGCCTGGCAAGCGCCCGCGCTGATTTTCCGGCATGAGACGGTGGCCGTATTTTGGGCATGGGCCGGGAAGCGGCCGCCGCCAAGACGGTTCAACGCGGCATGTTACGCCGATTACCGCGGTTGGCCGCAAAAATCAGCCAAGCCCCTGGCATGTAGTTCATCCCCCCGCCAACGGTCGTTTGCATCCGCCGACGCGGCGCATGACTGTTTTAGCCGCGGAGTTTACTCCGCGCGGCGGCAAGGGTGGATATCCTTTTTCACGCGGCGATTTCGCACAAGGCTTCAACCAGCTTGTTCACATCCGCGGCGGTGTTGAAAGGGCCGGGACTCATACGGACAGCGCCATCCGGAAACGTGCCGATGACCCGATGCGCGTAAGGTGAACAATGCAGTCCGGGGCGAATGGCGATGGCGAAGGAATCGTCCAGAATTCCGCCGAGTTCCTGGGGGCTGTATCCTTCCACATTAAAGCTGACGGTTCCGACACGGTTTTCCGCGGCGTTCCCGCCAAGCGGACCGTAAACGGTCAAGCGCGATAATTTCCGCACGCCATCGACAAACTGTTGAACCAGGCGGCGCTCGTGCTGGAGCGTTGTCGCCGGAATATTCTGTTGAACAAATTCCACCGCCGCGCCCAGTCCCGCCACGCCGACGGTGTTGGGCGTGCCGCCTTCGAGGAAATAAGGCATCTGGCGCGGCTGCAGGGGGCTGGAAGAATCACCGCCGGTCCCGCCCTCGCGGAAAGCGGTCAGGTCCTTAAGGTCCACCGTCGTATGCAGATACAAGCCGCCCGTACCGGTCGGTCCCAGCAGCGACTTGTGGCCGGGAAAAGCGACCAGGTCGATCGTGTCGTTGAGCACGTGAATCGGCACGGTACCGATGGTTTGGGCGGCGTCAAGCAGAAATTTCACGCCATGCGCGCGGGCAATCCGGCCCGTCGCCGCCGCCGGCTGAATGGTTCCCATCACGTTGCTGGCGTGCGTTAATGCGATGAGCCGGGTTTGAGGCGTAATGGCCCGGCGAATATCATCCGGATCGATGACGCCCTCGACGGCGGAAAAACCGACGCGGGTAAGCGTGATGAAACCGGCGTCCGCCATGGCCTGAAGCGGCCGACTCACGCTGTTGTGCTCGAGCCTGGTGGTAATGACATGATCTCCGGCGCGAAGCAACCCCTTGAACGCGATGTTCAGGGCGTCGGTGCAGTTCATGGTGAAGATAAGCCGATGCGGATCGGTTCCACCAATGAATTCGGTAAGCTGTTGGCGGACACGATCGAGCATGCGCTCGGCGGCGACGGCCATGCGATGGCCGGCGCGTCCGGGGTTGGCGGCTTCGGATGCCAGAAATTGGCTCATCGCCCGGGCCACACCTTCGGGTTTGGGCCAGCTTGTGGCGGCGTTATCAAGATAAACGATCGCTGGGATGGAACTCATGAAGAACCTCGCGCGAAGTAAATTCCGCGGCTGAAACAATTACGCACCACACAACAGCGCGGACAACTCGCGCGGAGTAAACTCCGCGGCCGAAATCAGCATTTGAACCGCGTGAAACGTCCGCAGCTGAAATTACGCGGCGGGCGAAAGGGACGCCGGTTTTACCGCAACCGCTTACATTCCCGCGTGGGGAAGCCCCGCGGCCTTTCGCCAGGTCGCCAACTGACCGGAGTGATACGCGCGGTGCGTGACGGCGGCGACCAGCGTAATGGCGATGGTCGGAAAAAACCGCCCCATCTCCGGATCGGGATTGGGCGCGTCCAGGTCCGCATCCGATTTTTCTCCAATAAAAGCCCGGATCTGACCGGCCGTTTCCGCCAGGCCATTCATATAAAATTCTTTTGACTTATAGATTCTACGATCGGACTTGGGCGCCGAACCGATCCCGTAAACTTCCCGCCACCCGGCGTCCAATACGATATGCAGAGGACGGCCCAGAACGCCGCGGGCGATTTTCCACTCCAGGGCCAGCAGGTGTCCCAGAATCCATGCCGGGTGATTGATCCCCGCCACCGGCTGAAACGAAAGCTGGTCTTCATGAATGTCGGCCAGCAACGCAGGCAACATTTTCTGTTGATGACGCTCCAACAGAAGAGAAAACGAATCCTTAAACATGAACCATCCTCCAAAAGTGCCATTGGATCACCAGGCCCCGGCCTGCCACAGGCGCGGGCCATTAAACCGCCGGCAAACCCAGCACGCGCCGCCACGTGGAAAGCTGGCCGGCATGATACGCTTCATGCCAGGTTCCATAGAGCATCACCGCATGGCCGAGAGTGGCAAACCGTTCGCGCCGGGCGGGGTCGGGATGCGGCTTGGCCAGATCCGCCGGCGTGAGGGATTGGAGCCGGGCGAGGGTCTGTCCATGCACCTTGGCCATCCGATCGAGATAAAACTGTTTGGGTTTGTATCGGGCCTGGTCGGCCACGGGCGTGCTGCCGGCGCCGTAAACCTCTTTCCAGTTCGGCTCCAACCGCGGGGGTTGGCCGCCGAGCAGCGCCAGAAAGTTGCCATCAACGAACAGCAGATGGCCGAGAACCCATGCGGGGTGATTGGTCCCGGGCGCCGGTTGTCGCACGATCTGTTCGTCGGAAAGATCGGCGACAAGTTCAAGCGTTTGATTACGCGTGTGCTCGATGGTGGCGATGAGTGGCGCAAGCATCAAAAACTCCTTGTTCTTAACTTCCAACGTACTTGGCGTAAACGGCCCGCGCCACGGCGGCGTCGTTGACGCCTTTAATAATAGCCCGGCCGTCGGCGAACAGCGTCAGTTCATATTCCCTGCGTCTTTCGCCCCGGCCTTGCGTGATGGAGCACTTGAGCATGAACTTGTTGAAGGTGGGATTTCCCACGGCGCGCAGGCCGGCGGCGATATGCTCGAAATCCACGCGCTGGCCGCCGGGCGACGATATTTGCACGGCGTTGCGGCCGCAGAGAGTGGTGGTGCTGGAACTGAATTTTCCGGAGAGATATTCCAGATGATGGTGCTTGCAGGCCGGACAATCCGCGATGTCCCGCGCCCGCGCCACGTTCAGCTGCTGATAGCGGTTGTCCCAGAGATCAAAGCTGAAAAGGCCGCGATTCAGGGCGTTGACATTGCCGGTCAGCAGCTTGATCGCCTCCATCGCCTGCCAGCTCGCCACCACGTTCACCGTCGGGCCGAGTACGCCGGCGGTATCGCAGGTGGGATTCATACCCGGGGGCGGGGAAGTTTCAAAGATGCAGCGCAGGCAGGGCGTCACGCCCGGGCGAATCACCATCGCCAGTCCCATGGCGCTGATACAGGCGCCGTAAATCCACGGAATGCCCAAATGGATCGATACGTCGTTGATCAGAAAGCGCGTTTCAAAGTTGTCGGTTCCATCCAGCAGCAGGTCCCGGTCCCGGGCGTACGAAAGAATGTTGTTATGATTGACATCCGCCACCACGGCTTCCACCTGGATTTCGGAATTGATCCGCGCCAATTGGCGCCGGGCGGCCAGAGCCTTGGGCAGTTGATCGGCGATGTCCTGCTGGTCAAAAAGAACCTGGCGCTGAAGATTGTTGATCTCGATAAAGTCGCGGTCGATGATCGTCAAATGGCCGACGCCCGCCCGGCCGAGGGTATTGGCCAGAACGGTTCCCAGCGCCCCGCATCCGACCAGGAGCACCCGCGACTGCCTAAGTTTTTTCTGTCCGGGAACGCCAATGGGCGCCCAGAGCATTTGCCGGTTGTAACGCGCCAACTCCGGATCGGATTTTTCAAGTTGTTCGGCTGATTCAGAAAGCGTCATGATGATTCCTGCTGCGAAAATCGTCGGCGGTCCGGCCCGGCGGGTACGGGAGTATGCCCCGGCTCCGGCGAGGCGGAGGATAAACTTACTCCGCCCTTAACTCTCAATCACATTCTTTTCAATTGGTTCAACCGTCACGCCCTGCTGCCGGAGAAATTTCAGGGCGGCGTCCAGCTGGTTCCGTTCCCCCGAAAAATGCACCGCCATAATGCCGATTTCAGCCGTTACGCTGGCCTGACGGATATCAAAGATCACGTCCGGATATTGTCGCGCCAGCCGCCAAAGCACGGGGGTTTCCACCATCGCCTTGTTGCCGAAAGTCAGCCAGACCCGTCGATTCACTTTAGCCATGTTCAACCTCCCGCGATGGCGGGGACAATGCTCACATCGTCGCCGTCCTTGATCGGAGTCCGCAAGTTCTCCAGGAAACGAATATCCTCGTCATTGACATAAATGTTCACGAAGCGGTTGAGCTGGCCGGGTTGCTTAAACAACCGCTTATCCATACCCGCATAATTGGCACAAAGCTGCCGCAGCGCTCCCTCCACGTCGCCGGCGGGAACTTCCACCAGATCGGCCCCCTGGGTCAACTGCCGCAGCGGCGTGGGAATACGAATTTTTACCCCCATAAAATCGGCTCCTGTTCCAATCATACCTCTGATAAACTCCGCGCCTCACGCCCCGAGGGCCAGCGGGAGCACCTCTCCGGCGGCGTGGCGGGCGATGAACCGGTCAAACGCTTCCAGCCGTGGCTCAATCGAATCGGGTGGCGCGAGCTGATCGACCACCACTTCGACGGTTTTAAGTCCGTTGCCCGTTATGCACAGGCAAATGCTTTCATCACGCGGAATACGACCGCTGGCAATGAGTTTGATGGCGGCGGCCAGGGTGGCGCCACCGGCCGGTTCGGTCCATATTCCTTCCATGCGGGCCAGCAGTTTAATCGCTTCGATAATTTCCGTATCCGTGGCGTCGGCGCCCCAGCCTCCGCTGTGCCGGACCGCTTGCACCACATAGTAACCGTCGGCGGGATTTCCGATGGCGATGCTTTTGGCGATGGTGTGTGGTTTTTGCGGTTTGATCAAATCGTGCCCGGCGCAAATGGCTTCGACCACCGGATTGCAGCCGGCGGCCTGGGCGGAATATATTTTCGGCTGATTGTCGGCCACGAAACCGAGGTCAATGAATTCGCGATACGCCTTGTATATTTTAGGTAAAATGGTGCCGCCCGCGGTCGGGCATACGGTGTGCCGGGGCAGGCGCCAGCCCAATTGCTCGGCGATTTCAAAACCGTAGGTTTTGGCTCCCTCGGTATAAAAGGGTCGCAGATTCACGTTGACAACAGCCCATTTGTATTTGTCGGCAATCTCCGAACACAGGCGATTGACATCGTCGTAATTGCCCCGGATTCGGACCATGGTCGGGCCGAAAATGAGCGAGCCCAGAACTTTACCCTGCTCCAGGTCGTGCGGAATCATCACGAAGGCCTTAAGCCCGGCGATGGCGGCGTGCGCGGCGACGCTGTTGGCCAGATTGCCGGTGCTGGCGCAGCCGACGGTATCATAGCCAAGTTCCACGGCCTTGGTGACGGCGACCGAAACCACCCGTTCTTTGTAACTCCAGGTGGGATAATTGGCGGAATCGTCCTTGAGGTAAAGCTCCTGGACCCCCAGGGCCCGTTCCAGATTACGCGCTCGCTTAAGCGGCGTGCAGCCGGAGTGGTGGCCGGAACGCGGTTCACCGTCGATGGGCAGTAGATCGCGATAGCGCCAGAGGTTGTGCGGGCCGGCTTGAATCGATTCGCGGGTAACTTTTCCCCGCATGGCGGCATAATCATAGTGAACTTCGAGCGGTCCGAAGCACAGTTCGCATACATGAACGCCTTTTTGCGGGTAGGTCTGACCGCACTCGCGACATTTCAGGCCAAGAACGTAGGACATCACATCCTCCGGAAACAACAAGTTGCCGCACCGCCGATGGCGGGCAAAAAAACAGCCTCTTACCGGGAACCATCATCCTGCGCCCAAGCCCGCGCTGATTCCCGATAAGAGGCCGCCGGTTTTCTTCCATCGCCGGAAGATCGACCCATTATGCCGTCCCACCTATCTATCCCCAGGATCGCCACGGTGGCGGCATGTTTGCCGGATCGCATGGCGAGCGGGAGGGAATTAGCACCCGCTTCTCCCGGTCCCGGCGCGCCGGAATACCGGGAAGATGGGTTGCTGTGCCGTCGACGGGCCCGTCCCTCAGGCACTCTTGATAAGAGCCGTATTCAATTGTCAGGCTTGGAATACTAGGAGTCGCCGGGGAGCGTGTCAAGAGCCGCCGGCTGGTTGGTGTTTAATCCGGACGGCGTTATACTGCGGCGTTCCGTAGCCCTCATCGTCTAGAGGCCTAGGACACGGGCTTTTCACGCCTGTAACTGGGGTTCGAATCCCCATGAGGGCAATGGGAGGGTATGATAATTTTGCGGCGGGCGGCAGCGGGCCTCCCGCAATAATTGTCGCATCCCATGTTGTTTTCGGGAAAGCCGCGCGAGCGGCGGTTTGGATGAACACAAGGAAATTTTCATGGCAATCAAGGCGATCGATCTACGGCGCGGAGTCGCCGTCGAATACAATCATAAGCTGTATGTGGTGCATGACTTCGCCAAGGTATCCAAGGGGAACTGGCGGTCGTTTATGCAGGTCAAACTTAAGGATACGCAGACGGGCAGCATCATCGAACAACGATTCCGGGTGGACGATACCCTGGAACAGGCGTTCCTGGAACAAAAGCCCATGGAATACCTGTATTCCGACGCCAACGCGCATTATTTCATGGACCTGAACGATTACGAGCAGATGGAGCTTTCCGGCGATGTCGTCGGCGAAGCGGTCCAATACCTTAAACCGAATACGCAGGTGCAAATTACCATGTACCAGGGAAAACCGTTTTCCGTGGAATTACCCAATACCGTGGAGTTGGAGGTGCTGGACTGCCCGCCAAGCATCAAGGGCGCCACGGTAAGCAACGTGGGCAAAGACGCCAGACTGGAAACCGGTCTGGTAATCAACGTACCCGATTTTATCGGTAAGGGCACTGTGGTCCGGGTGGATACCCGTACCGGCGAGTATCTCGGTCGTGCGAATGATTAGGCGCGTTCTGAAAATGTATCGCGGTACATGATGCGTCTGGAGACGGAGCCGGGCGCGGTTTCGCTGGAAACGCCGGTTCCCGTGCCGGGCGCCATAATTTTTCAGACAGTCATAATGAAGATATAAGAGGTTTTGAACCAGATGTCGCTTCCTCCCAACCCGGCATCCGAACCGCCGCCGCCTCCGGGAAGCGGGGCGGGCGCGGAACAGCGCCAAGTGGCTCCGCCGCCGCCGGCCCCTTTGCCGCTGCGGATCGTGCTGTTGATTGTCCAGCCCGAGCAGTGGGCGCACGCGGCACTATACCGGTATTCGACGACGTTTTGGCCGCTGCTATGGGTACTCGTCATTACGTCCGCGATTGTCGCTCTGGCGACGGGCAATCATATTCTGGACGACTGCCGGACTTTTGCCCGATCGTATGATCACCGCTACCAGCCGATGCTGCTGAAAAATGGCGCGTTGTCGGTTATTCCCCAAAAGGGTCTCAAACCATTGAGTATTAATGGAAAATTCGCCCGGTTGATTGTCCGGCCCCGGACGCGGGGGTCGTATACCAACACCAGCCGGCGCTGGGTATTTGTGATTACCCACGGCGACGTGGTACTGACCGGTTCGTGGTTCTCCAAACCCATCATGTGGCCCCTGCTGCCGCTGCAAGAGAGCATGGCGAAGGCCAATGGCGCCGCGGTCAAGCGCGTGGCCGGCCAACCGCCGGATGTGCCGCCGGTTCGCATCGATTCCGCCACGCTGGCGAAATTCCTCCAAACCTACCGGCCGGCGCTTCTGACGTGGTTTGCCATTCTCGGCGGGGCGATTATCGATCTGCGACAGGCTTTCTGGTGTTTGCTGATGATTGTATTGACCGGTCCGCTGGTGATGATTCTCAACCGGAATCTGGGAATGCCCCTGCGCGTGGCGTACCGCATCGGCACCGCGGTGCTGGCGCCGGTTCTGGCGCTGCAATGTCTTTTGATCGTGTTGCGCGTTCTACCGCTGGAATCGCAATCGACTCTGGTGGAGACGGTGATATTTTTTTCGCCCGTGCTGCTGGCTATTTGGGCCGGCGTATTGGCGAATCGGATGTTCCACCCGCGGGCCTGAACCGCGCGCGGTCCGGCGGGAGGGCCGGCGGAACCCCCGGTCCGCCGGGAGCGGGACTCCTGAAATCGAAGCGAACTGATGAACAAAGAAAGTTCCATCCGCGTGCTGATCGTCGATGACGAAATCGATCATGCCGACGCCATGAGCGAAGCCGTGGCCCGCATAGGTTATTCCGTCAAGCAGGCGCACAGCCTGTCCGAGGCGCGGCGCTGTTTATCCGAGGAAGATTTCGACCTGGTGATCACCGACCTCCGCATGGACGGGCCGCGGGATGGTTTCGAATTGCTCGAGCACGCCCGCGGCGCGTCCCCGCCGTCGCAGGTTATTGTCGTGACCGCGCATGGCGACGTGGCCACTGCGGTGGGCGCCATGCGGGCGGGCGCGTATGACTTCATTGAAAAACCCCTGGACCTGGATCTGATCCGGGCCCAGGTGCGCCGCGCCGCCGAGGCGGTTCTGCTGGCCCGCCAGAATCAGAACTTCAAGCTGGCCCTGGATCAGAAATACGGCATGGAGGGAATCATCGGCAATTCGCAGGCGATGCGCCGCACTCTGCAACTGGTGCGGCAGATCGCCCCGACCGACATCAACGTGCTGATTCTGGGCGAGTCGGGCACCGGCAAGGAACTGATCGCGCGGGCGGTGCACCAAAATTCCCGCCGCCGGGCGGAGCGGTTTGTCGCGCTCAACTGCGCCGGTCTTAATGAAAGCACGCTGGAGGATGAGCTTTTTGGACACGTACGCGGCGCTTTCACCGACGCCCGCGGCGACCGCGAGGGACGCCTGGAATACGCCGACGGAGGCACGCTGTTTCTGGATGAAATCGGCGACATGCCGCTGGCCATGCAGGCCAAGCTCCTGCGCGTGCTCCAGGACAGGCAGATCACGCGGCTGGGATCCAACGAATTGATCCAGGTGGATGTACGGTTCATCGCCGCCACGAACAAGGACCTGGAACAGCAGGTCCGCAAGGAAGAGTTCCGGCAGGACCTGTATTTCCGGATCAAAGGCGCCACGATTCACCTGCTTCCCCTGCGCCAGCGGCGCGAGGATATTCCGCCGTTGATCGCGCACCTCATCCCCCGGAGCGCCGCGCGAATGGGTAAAAAGATCGAAGAAATCGACGCCGCCGCCCGCAATATTCTCGTCGCCTGCGACTGGCCGGGAAACGTCCGTCAACTCGAGAACGTGATTGAAAACATGGTGGCGTTGAGCACGGGGCCCCGCCTTGAAGTCCAGGATGTTCCACAGGAAATTCTGGGGCCTTATTCGGTGCAAACCGTCTCCACCACGGCTTTGGCGACGATTTCTCCGGACGCTTCCCCGGCCGCAAGCCAAGCCATTACCAGCCTGGCGGGGGTAAATCTGGCCGACCTGGAACGCCAGGCCATCGAAAAAACCCTGGAAATGGTGCAGGGAAACCGCGAACAGGCGGCCAAACTGCTGGGCCTTGGAGAACGCACGCTCTACCGGAAGATCAAGGAATATGGCCTGTCCCGATAATCATCCCGACGCCTCGGAAAAGCCGGCGGAATTGCCGCGGCTCCGTTGGTCGAGGATCTAGAGCCTGTCCGGACAGGCTCTTACGGACGAGCCATTGAGAATCGGTGAAACATGGTGGAGAATCACGGCGGCGAAGGCGAGTATCGAATCGGCATCGGCTACGACTTGCACCGCACCGAGAGAGGGCGACCGCTGGTGCTGGCCAACCTGCGGATTCCTCATACCCACGGGCTGGCCGGTTATTCCGACGCCGATGTCGTGCTGCACGCGCTGATCGACGCAATCACCGGTGCGGCGGGATTGGCCGACGTGGGCGAAATGTTTCCGAATACCGATCCGCGCTACCAGGGAATTGATTCGGCCGCACTGCTCGCCGGCGTTTTGACCCAGCTTGCCAGGACGCCCTGGATCATCGTCAACGTGGACGTGGTGGTCATCGCCCAAACCCCCCGCCTTTCGCCGCATAAACCGGCGATGAAACAGCGGCTGGCCGAGCTTCTGCATGTTCCGGTTGAATGCGTGAACATCAAGGGAAAAACCAACGAAGGTATGGATGCCCTTGGCCAGGAAAAAGCGATCGCCTGCCACTGCGCGACGCTGCTGCGCCGGCGGGATTACCGCCCGCGGTAACGAATGAGACATTTTGGAATATCCCGCGGGGAGAGTCGGGATACAAAAGGGGGGCGGGCATTCGGCCCGCATGAAGAACGGTACAATGGCGGCCGGAAGGCCACCTGCCCACGGGCGTGAATGATCGCCCTTTCGTCGCGTAAGGAGGCGTTCGTGCAAATATTGGGAATCGATCCCGGTTTGCATATCACCGGTTATGCGGTTGTGAACGTGGCGGGACGGCTCCCGCGGCTCAAGGAAGCCGGGGTGCTTCGCATTGCCGCGCGGCGTCCGCTGCCGGAACGTATCGCCGATCTGTACCGACAGGTCGCGGAGTTGCTCGCCGAGTTCAAAGCCGCGCATATAGGGGTCGAACAGCTTTACGCCCACTACAAACATCCGCGAACGGCGATTCTGATGGGACACGCCCGCGGCGTGATTCTTCTGGCCGCGACCCAGGCCGGCGTGCCCGTTGTCGATTTGCCCAGCACCCTGGTGAAAAAAACCATCACGGGTAATGGCCACGCGGGTAAAGTGCAAATCCAGCGCGCGGTGGCGGCGTTGTGCCGGCTGGGAAAACCACCGGTATCTCCGGACGTGGCCGACGCGATTGCCATCGCCTGGGTTCTTGCCATGCGAATCGGCGCGGCGCCACAGGTGAATATCCCGTCCGGCGCCGGTAACCCGGCGCACTGGGAAAAAAACCATTCGGTGGAACGAAAAGGCCACCCCCTGGCCGGGGACGGCTCCAATGGCAAATGCCACGGTTGACCGCCGCCGACCTGGCCTTATGATATTTCCTGGTAGAAGCATGATGGATGATACACACTTGGGTTTGCCCAAAGCCTTTGCGGACCTGGGCCTGGAAACGGCCCTGTTGCAGGCGCTGGCGGACGTGCACTTTGTTGATCCCTCGGAAATTCAGAGGAAAATGATTCCTCCGGCGCTGACGGGAGCGGATATTCTCGGCCAGGCGCGTACCGGCACGGGAAAAACCGCCGCCTTCGGCCTGCCCATTCTCCAGCGGATGAATCCTTCGCAGTCTTTCCAGGCTCTGGTGGTGGTGCCAACGAGGGAACTGGCGGTGCAGGTGGAGGCGGAGTTGATCCGTTTCGCCAAACATAAACCTGTCCGTCTGCAGGTGGTATACGGCGGACGGAAGGTGAGCCATGACATCAAGCTGCTCCAGAGGCGCCCCCACCTGGTGGTCGGGACGCCGGGAAGAATTCTAGATCTGAATCAGCGCGGCATCCTGCCCTTGGGACCGATGAAATTTGTTGTCTGCGATGAAGTGGATCGGATGTTCGACATCGGTTTCCGGGATGACGTGCGGAAAATCGTGGGGTTGTGCGCCAGCGAACGGCAGACCATCTTCGTTTCCGCAACCATCAATGATGAAATAGAACGGCTGGTCCAGCGGCACATGAAAAACCCGCAGCGGATTTTCACCGCCAAACCCGATGAAACGATGACCAACCCGGAAGCAACGCAATATTTCGTCGGGGTGCAACCCTGGGACAAGCTGCGGGCGCTCAAGCTGCTGATCCAACATGAGAATCCCCGGCTGGCGCTGGTATTCTGCCGAACCAAGCGCAGCGTGGACAAGGTCGCCCATGGTCTGCGGGAAAAGGGCATTAACGCCTCTCCTATTCATGGCGACCTGGTGCAGCATAAGCGCGAGCGCGTGATGCGGGGATTTCGGACCGGAAAAATCAACGTGCTGGTGGCGACTGATCTGGCCAGCCGCGGTATCGACGTGCATGAGATAAGCCACGTGATCAATTACGACGTGCCGGACGATCCGGAAGTTTACGTCCATCGCGTGGGACGGACGGCGCGCATGGGAAAAACGGGCAAGGCGTTCTCATTTGTGGCCCGCGGCGAAGGCCAGTTGCAGACGGAAATAGAAAAACTCATCAACCACCTGCTGGAAGACTACCGCATTCCGGGATTCACGATGTCTCCCGAACCGTCGTTGGCGCGCGGCCGTTCGCACGAACCCGCGGCGATCACCGTGCCGCGCCGGAATGCGGATCAAGGGCCGCTTTCTCCGGAAGCGGCGCCGGTGATATCCCCACCCCCCGCCACCGAATACGCTCCAAGCTCCTTTACCACTCCTCCGCCAACGGCGCGGCCTCGCCCCATCACCGGCCGGTTTCCCTCGCGACGACGGCGCTGACACGGCCGCGGCTTTCGGTTTATCTGTGCGACGAAGGCGGCGGGCGGGATCAGGCGCTCTGTTCCGCCAGCTGGACGGCGCGCTGTTTGCGCAAGTCCGTCCCGCTGGGCGGATGAAAAGTTTTGCCGCTGGTGGGAACGAGTGTTTTGGCCGGCAAAGGGGGTAATAGTTCACCGTGGGCTTCGATCATTTCGTCGCACATTTCGACGATTTTGTCCAGGGGAAGCACCGCCGCGGTCAGCGGATCAAACATGGCGGCCTGGTAGACGTAATCGCGCCGTCCTTCCATGGCCGCCCGGATAAACAGCTCTTGCTGGCTTAAGTGCGGCTGGATGTAAGCGACAATCTGCGGCGGCAGATCGCCGACTATCGTAAACTGCAAACCGCCGCGATCCACCAGTGTCGGAACTTCGGTGATGGCGTTCGCCGGCAGATTGCCGATGGACCCGCGGTTGGGCATGTTGCCGTAAACGACCCGCGGCTGACCGGTCGCGACGGAGTGGATGATGAAACTGCCGTATTCGTGGCTGCGCTGGTGCGACAGAGGTTCATCGGATTGCGCGTCCCGGCGGAGACGTTCATACTTTCGTTCCGCGTCATCGCAACGGCGGAGGTATTCGTCGATGGGAACGCCAAAACGGCGGATGATCTCCGGGCCGTGGGGAATGAAGTACGGGCAGTATTCGGCGCTATGCTCGCTGGATTCGGTGCTGAAATACCCCAGCCGGCGCATCAGTTCAAACCGCACGCGGTTGGTATTGCGGATGTCGGGATTCTCCATGGCCGCAAACAGGCGCGGATACAAATCCACGCTTCCCTTGCGAAGCTGTACGTAGAAGGCCATGTGGTTGATGCCGGCGCAGAGGAAGGAAACGTCCTCCGGCTTTTCGCCCAGGTAGCGCAGCAACAGTTCAAACGTCCCCTGCACGCTGTGGCAAAGTCCCACCGCCGGAACGTTGCTGGTGCGATAAATGGTCTGCATGTTCATGCTCATGGGATTGGAATAGTTAAGCAAAATGGCGTGGGGGCATAGTTCCATCATGTCCTGGCAGAGGCTCTTGAGCACCGGATAGGTGCGCAACGCGCGAAACAGACCGCCGGGACCGGTGGTGTCGGCGATGGTGAAGTTCAAACCGTATTTGCGGGGAATCTCAAAATCGACCAGCGTGCTGTTAAACCCGCCGATCTGCACCGTGTTGATGACAAAATCAGCATCCCGAATCGCCGCGCGGCGATCCGTCGTGGCTTGAATAGCCGGATCGGCGCCGAGGGAACGGGCGATTCTCCGGCAGAGCGCCGCGCCCATGGCCAGGCGATCGGCATCAATGTCCATGTACGAAAAGCGGGCGTTGCGGAATTCCGGAAAACTCAGGATGTCGCCGGTGAGATTGCGTGAAAACGTCATGCTGCCGGCGCCGATGATGGCAACTTTTATCACGGATGGTTCCCTTTCCTATTTTTCAAAACTTCCAGTTTACGCCGATCCCCGGTACTGTCAAACACCCCGCGTTCCGGGCACGGGTGTGGGGTGCGTGGCATGATTTGCCATAGGTGTTGCTACAATAGGTAGAGGTGCGGCCTAAGGATGGGTCGCCGCAAGATTGCGGGAAGCAGTACAAGGAGAAAGCCATGGCGGGCGAAATGACCAGGCAGGCGGCACGCAGCCGGTTGGATGAGATTTACCAGAAATTACGGGATCGGTACATACCGGAGGATACGCACCAACCGGTCCAGGACGGAACCTTCTGGGAATGGGAAGAGATGGCCGATGCGTTTGATCGGGAGATGACGGGGGCCTTGATAGAAATGCTCGCGAAGTTGTCGCGCGAAGCGAAGCTGGCGCAGCCGGGTGCCTGTTCGTATTGCGGGAGTCGGCGTGTACGGTGGCTGGCGGCGGCGGGCCAGCGGGAGAGACAAAGTAAACACGGGCCGGTGGTGGTGCCGCGGCAGGTGGCGCGATGCCGGTCATGTGGCCGGTCTTTTTCCCCCGCAGGAGCAAGCGTGGGGTCTGGATGCGCAGATCGGCCTGACGCCGCAGGCACGGGCCAAAGTATGTCGGGAAGCCAGCCAGTTGTCCTTTGATCAGGCGGCCCGGACGATCAATGAGGACTGGGGCACGTCGTATGATGGCAAGCAGATGCAGCGTTGGTCGGAACATGAGGGACAAAAGGTAGTGCGCCGTCGCATCATGAAATTCGGATGGGTAACCGTTCACGGCGTTGTGCGTAAAACGGCCATGGGTTTCCACCCATGGCAGCGGAATATCCGGGCGACGGTGACCTTGCCCGCAGCCGCGTGGTGGCAACCCGCAGCCGTGGTCTCGGGTGTGGCAAACCCCTGTGCGTGAACGGTTACTCGGATGGTTGCCGGTCAAATGGCACGCCCACAAATGCAAGGGTCCCATGCCAGCCCTAACATTTTGCGGTGACAGAGCAGTAGTCCATCTGCGGGAGGCGGAACGAAGGGCTTATGGCCAGGGAAAAAGGCCTGCGGGGCCGGCGGCGGCCCCGGAGGTGTTGGTCATCGGGATGGATGGCGGGCGTGTGCAGGGTCGCGAGAAAG
>JAJYDU010000156.1 GCA_021790475.1 Planctomycetota bacterium
ATATTCCAAGCTGCGTGCGGTAGCGCTGGCGCCGCTGGATCGGCAATTCGACCATCCGCGCGCGGATTTGTTCGATCCACTGCGGCGTCACGCGCAGGGGAACCAGGTCCGGATCGGGAAAATAGCGGTAGTCGTGCGCCTCTTCTTTTTCCCGCTGCACCAGCGTAACGCCTCTTTCGTCATCCCAGCCGCGGGTCGATTTGCCCTCTGCCGGAGGGGAATCAGGCGAAGCCCTCCACTCGGAAAGCTGCCGCTGAATTTCATAGCCGCAGGCCCGTTCCACCGCGCGGAAGCGTTTTCATACATACTCTATCGGAAAATGGATGTTTCCACAACCCGGCATATACCGATACCCGAAAATAATTTCCGAAGCGGGTTGCCGGCGCGCCATGATTCGACCGCAGCCGTCCCGATGCTTTCCCGATATCCAGCGAGACGATCGGGAGACCGCCAAACGGTCCCCATCCGCGTTAAGAACAAACGCCCGACGCTTGAGCATCGGGCGGAAATTTAAGTGAACTGCTCTCAATGTACGCTGGGACCGACCGCAAGGGCAATTACCCCTGGTGGAGTCATCTATTGCGTCGATATTCTTGGATGCTTGCGATGCCGACATGAAATGCCTACCATGCAGGTATGAGCGGAAGGCCTAAAGTCGCTGGTAAACAGTACACGATTCGGAAGGTTCCGGCACAGATTGACCTGGCGTTGCGGCATTATGCGCAATCGCATGGCAAGAGCGTCAACGATGCGGCGATTGACATACTGGCGGCCGGTCTCGGACGGGGAGATAAGAAAGTGGAATTCCATGATCTGGACTTTATCGCCGGGAGCTGGAAGGAAGATCCGGCTTTTCATGCGGCGATCAAGGCGCAAGATCAGGTTGACCCCGCAATGTGGCGGTGAGTTGCCGTGCGAATCGCTTTGGACACCAATCGTTACGTTGATTTGTGCCGCGGGGAACCGCGTGTGTTGGAAACAGTACGATCCGCCACGTCGATTGGTCTTCCAAGGGTGGTTCTGGGAGAAATCCGAGCGGGCTTTCTTCTCGGGTCCCAGGGACCGCAGAACGAGCGGATGCTGCTGCGCTTTACCAATTCCCCACGCGTTGAAATTTTGTATCCTGATGACCAGACCACGCATCACTACGCCAAGGTTTTTGCGCAACTGCGGCGCCGCGGCACACCCCTTCCCGCCAATGATATATGGATTGCCGCGATTGTGTTACAGCATGAGATGGCGCTGTGCACCCGGGACCGGCATTTTAGCGTTCTGCCCCAGTTGGTTTTATGCTGATTTACTGATATTACGATTCCAGGTTAGGTTTCAAAGCGTGCATTGGCGGCCAGGAAAGCCAGTCAGACCGTAGCCCGGGGATCGTTGATCTGCTTGGCGATCATCAGCAGCGCTGCGGAGATTTTATCGGGATTCACCGGCCGGCCCAGGCAAAACCAGACAAACCATTACGCGGTTTATACTTCGTTGAGTTTTTCTTCGAGTATTTGTCCGACCATTTTCGGGTCCGCCTTCCCCTGGCTGAGTTTCATCACCGCCCCCCGCAGGAAGCCCAGCGAAGCCTGCTTTTTTTTCGGGTTGTTGCGGTAATCGCCCACCGCCTGGGGATTCGCCGCGATCGCCTGGAGCGCCCATTGGAGCGTCCGGGCCGCGTCGCGCACCTGCAACAGCCCCTGCTCGGCGGCCACCTGGGCCGGGTCCGATCCGGGATGGGCGGCGAGATATTCAAAGACCGCCACCGACGCCGTCGCACTGATCGCGTTCTGGTCCACCAGGCGCGCCAGCGCGGCGTATTGCCCGGCTGATACCGGCAGATCGCTGATCGGAACCGGCCGCCCCTGCGCCGCGGAACGTTCGTTGGCCAGCCTGGCCGCCGGTCCCAGCAGCAGATTCATCAACCGCCGCGGCGGCGCCCCGGCGGCGATCGCCTGGTCGAACAGGTCCGAGAGGGACTTTTCCTCGGTAAGGGAAAACGCCTCCCTGGCTGATATTCCAAGCTGCGTGCGGTAGCGCTGGCGCCGCTGGATCGGCAATTCGACCATCCGCGCGCGGATTTGTTCGATCCACTGCGGCGTCACGCGCAGGGGAACCAGGTCCGGATCGGGAAAATAACGGTAGTCGTGTGCTTCTTCTTTTTCCCGCTGCACCAGCGTAACGCCTCTTTCGTCATCCCAGCCGCGGGTCGATTTGCCCTCTGCCGGAGGGGAATCAGGCGAAGCCATCCACTCGGAAAGCTGCCGCTGAATTTCATAGCCGCAGGCTCGTTCCACCGCGCGGAAGCTGTTGAGATTTTTTATTTCGGCGATCGGCGTTGGGACCCATTGCCCCTGATGGAAGATGTGCAGGTTAATGTTCGGTTCAAAACGCATGTGCCCCTGCTGCATAATTCCCAGGGAAACGCCCAGATACCGGCAGATGCGCCGCAGTTCCTCGCCGAAGAGGCGGGCTTGTTCGGGACCGGCCAGGTCCGGCTCGGTGACGATTTCCAGCAGGGGCGTGCCGGCGCGATTCAAGTCCACCAGCGATAACGCGGCGTGATTTTCATGGAGCAGCTTGCCGGCATCCTCTTCCAGATGCGCCCGGCGGATCCGCACCGTCGCGCCGGGACCATCCGCCGCCGGCAGTTCCATTTGACCGGCGCCGCACAGGGGCTGATCGTACTGGCTGATCTGATAATTCTTGGGTAAATCGGGATAGTAATAGCTTTTGCGGTCCCACTTGGTCAGCGCGGCGATCCGGCAGTTCAACGCCAGGCCCACCATGATGGCCATTTCCACCGCCTGCCGGTTGATCACCGGCAGCACGCCGGGCAGGCCCAGCACGACCGGATCCACCTGCGAATTCGGCTCGCCTCCAAAACCATTGGCGGCGCCGGTGAACATTTTGGACCGGGTGGCCAGCTGCACGTGTATTTCCATGCCGATAAGAACTTTATATTGCGGTACGGCGGCGGCGGATGCCATGCGAACTCCACGTTGAAAAATTTAAGACCCGGCCGATCCCGGCGCCGCGGGATGGCGGGGCGGGAAACCATTTACATTAACCGCGCGTTTCATTGCCGGTTGGCGCGACTTCCAGACGCGCGGCGAGAGCCTGGATGATGCTTTCCGGCTCGCTCATGCGGCCCATGCCCACGGTGCGGCAGGCCTGCCAGCCGCTTTCCGGACCGATCATCATTGTGCCGCGCCGCTTGAGGATATCCACATTGTTTTGCGTGGCGGGGTTGTTCCACATGGCCTCGTTCATGGCCGGCGCGGCCAGGATCGATTCCGGCCGCGCGGCCAGCAGCAGCGTGCTGACAAGGTCGTCGGCGAGGCCATGGGCTATTTTGGCCAGCATGTCGGCGGTGGCGGGCGCGATCAGAATCAGATCGCATTGGTGGAGCAGGTGGATGTGTTGCGGATCCTGACCCCGGGGGTTGGACCATAAGTCGTCGTGGACGGGCCGGGCGGTGAGCGTTTCAAATGTCAGCGGCCCGATGAACCGCCGGGCCGCGGCCGTCATCGCCACATCCACCTGTACCTGCCGCTGGACGAGGTGGCTCACGATGTGGCAAACCTTGTAGGCGGCGATGCCGCCGCACACACACACGAGCAGCTTTTTGCCGGCGATGGTCATCCCGTTTCCCCTTGAGGCTTGCTGGAGATTTTACCCGCTTTGCGGCGGTTGTTCGACATCCGCGCCCTCCCGCTCCCCGTTCGCCGCGTCTGAGAGACTACCGCTTTCCACGTCCGCATCCGCGGCCGCCGCCTCCCCGGTCCCGGCCGCCTGCCTGTCTGTCGGGCGGACCGGCGCCAGGCGGAAAAGCTGCTGAATGGCCTCGGCCAGATGCATGCGCCTGGGATGCGAGGTCGGCGCGGTTAACTCCGTCACCGGCAGATGCAGGATTTTTCCAACCACCCGGCGCGCCAGTTTCTCAATCGCCTGTTGCTGCTGGGGCGTCAATTCCGGATGGGCCGCCAAGAGCGTTTCCACCTCTGTCTGACCGATCCGGCGGCAGTGCTGATAGAGCGCCCGGACCAGCGGGCCGGTGTGACGGGAGCGAAACCAGTGCATGAAATCTTCGGTGTGCCGGGCGACAATCTCCCGGCTTCGCCGCTCCTGGTCGCCGCGGCGCCGGCGGTTCCCGGCGGCGACTTGTTCAAGATCGTCGATGTTGTAGAGGTAAACGTTGTGCAGCCGGCCCACCGCGGCCTCCACGTCGCGCGGTACGGCGATGTCCACAATCACCAGCGGCCGGTAATGCCGCGACTTGAGAAGCGGTTTGACGCGTTCGGCGGTGAGGATCGGTTCGGGCGATCCCGTGCTGGTCAAAACGATGTCGGCGGCGATCAACAGTTCGGGAAGGCGGTTATAATCCGCGGCCTCCAATGACCATTGCGCCGCCATGCGGGCGGTTCGTTCCGGCGAGCGATTGGTCGCAATCAACCGGGCCGGATGCAGCGCGTGCAGGGAGCGAAGCATAAGCCCGGCCATTTTTCCGGTTCCGACAAGCAGGACGGTTTTTTCGTCAAAACGGTCGAATACGCCGCGGAGCAGTTCCACCGCGACACTGGCCACCGACACATGGCCGCCGCTCAGGCCGGTCTGCTTGTGAATGTCCTTGGCCGCGGCGAAGGCTCGCTGGAAAAGGGCGTGCAGGGCGGTTCCAACCGTTCCGGCTTCGCACGCGGTCTGATAGGCCTGTTTCACCTGAGCGAGAATCTGCGTTTCGCCGAGTACCAGCGAATCCAGGGAACCGGCGACCGAAAAAAGATGCTCCGCCACCTCTTCCTGCCGCCGATGGTAAAGACACTCCCCCAGCGTCGCTGGTGAAATCTGATGGCAACGGGCCAGAAACTGGGCGAGTTCTTCCGCCGTGGGTTGGGCCGCGCCGTTGCACGCCACGTACAATTCCACACGGTTGCAGGTGGAAAGAATTACGCCTTCGGTTCCGGGGAATTCGACCGCCAGCCGGCGCAGCGACTCCCCGGCCCGAACCTGGTCGAACGCCAGGGTTTCGCGCAGCGCCACGGGAGCGGTCCGATGGCTAAGTCCCGCCAGAAGAAGCATGGATGAACTCGCAGATGTTGCGGGCATAGGCATCATCCGCCCGGCATCCAATTGGCGGCTGCAAACACCACCAGCAGAAGCACAAAACCGGCGATGCTCAGCCAGGCCGCGCGTGATCCACGAAGCGCCGGCGCCAGCCGAACGTGCAGCAACGATGCGTACACCAGCCATATCACCGCCGTCAGAATCACCTTGGGCGAATAGAACCAATCCGGGCCCATGGTATGCGGGTCCTCCATGGCCCAGAGAGCGCCCGTCACCGCCGCGATGGTCAGCAGCGGAAAGCCCAGCAGGATGGCGTGGCGGTTGAACTTTTCCACGCTGGCCAGCGGCGGCGCCGGCAGTCGCCGCCAGCCGGGACGGTTGGGGAATCGCAGACGCCTCTCGGCCAGCAGGTACACCACCCCGCTGGCGCAGCCGGCCGCGAAGCACGCCGCGCCGAGCAGAATGCTGCCCACGTGCGCCAGCATCCACGGGTTGCGGGTGTGGAACATGCGGTAGCCGGCCATGTCCAGACCCACCCCGAGCAAGATCAGGATCGCGATTGTCGGCAACAGGAATAAGGCCAAACTGCGCAGATGACGGGTCCATTCAAACCACGCCCACAGGGCCGTCAGCAGCAGCGCCAGAAGAATAAAGGTGTCAAAATAATTGGAAAGGCCCAGCGTCAGACGATGCGCGCTGACCGCCCGGCTTACCAGCACCAACGCCACCAGCGTCGCGCCGCCGCCGGCCGCCAGGCCGGGTGAAAGCTTCCAGGGCGCCGCGGCGGGCGGCGTTCCGGAAGGTTCGGAGCGTATGTCCCGGCTGAAACGCCGCAGTTGCAGCCAGAAAGCCAG
>JAJYDU010000157.1 GCA_021790475.1 Planctomycetota bacterium
ATAGGGAAATTCGGCATGGGGATAGCGGTAGATCATCTTCATATATGAATGAGAAGGCGTGTTATCCAGGTAAAAGTAGTATTCCTTGACGTCTTCTCCATGATTGCCCTCCTGATTGTTCAGACCAAAAAACCGTTCCTTGAGAATCGGATCCCGGCCGTTCCAGAACGTCGGCGCAAAACAGAGAATCTGCCGGCGGTCGCATATTCCGCCGATGCCGTCTTCGCTCCAGCGGTAGGCCCGGCTGCGGGCCATGTCGTGGGGGAAATAGTTCCAGGCGTCGCCGGAGGGCGAATAATCCTCGCGCACCGTGCCCCACGCCCGATCCGCCAGATAGGGACCCCATTGGCGCCATGCGGCGGCTTCTTTTTCATCAGCCAGGCGCTGTTGTTCGGCGTTGGACATCGGCTGTTGCCTCATCAATGGACTTCTGCTGCCTGCCGCATGGTATACGTGCCGGCGGACCTTGTCACCCGGCCGGCTCACGGTGAACCGGCATGGCGCCGCCGGCGCATCGCCACGTTGAGGATCAACGACGTCGCCAACATATCCGCCACCAGGGCGCTGCCGCCGTAGGACATAAATGGCAACGTAATACCCACCACCGGAATCAGGCCCGTCGTCATGGCAATGTTGATGGTTGCCTGGAGAACCATCATCGATGAAAGCCCGACCACCATCAGCCGGCCGAACGAGTCGGCGCAATTACCCGCGATTTCCATGCACGCCGCGAAGAAAACTCCATAAAGCGCCAGGATCGTCATGCACCCGGCGAATCCCCACTGGCTGCCCACCACGGAAAAGATGAAGTCATTGGCCGCCTCCGGAAGCAGATCGTGGCGAATCTGGTCCGCACCCGGCAATCCGCGGCCCAGCCGGCCACCGCTGCCCAGGGCTATTTCGCTCTGCCGCCGCTGATACAAATTACCGGATAACTGGGCCGGGGACGGTTTGCCGCTTGCGAACAGCGCCACAATTCGCTGCTTCTGATAGCCGCGCAGGAGAGGATAACATCCCGGCGCCACCGCCAACGCGATCAAGGCTATGGCGATGAGATACCGGAACCGCGCCCCCGCCGCGATCAGCATGGCGTAGAGCACCGGTGGGAACAGCAGCGCGGTGCCCAGGTCCGACTCCACCAGGATCAGGCCCATCGGGACCAGCATCAATAGAAAAGGAACGATGAGTTTAGATAAATCGCGGCAATCGCGGTGCAACCGCAGAGACCACGCCACCGCCATGACAAAAGATATTTTCGCCAGTTCGCTGGGTTGGAAGTCCGCCCCGCCCGGCAGCAGGAACCAACGGTGGCTCCCTTTGATCGCCGGCGCCAAAAGTACTCCTGCCAGCAGCACACAGGTGAAGGCGTAAAAGAGGTAGGCGACGCGCCCCAGGCGCGGGTAGGCCGGAATCAGGGCGAGCAGCAGAAATACCGCGCCGATGACGAGGTGAATTTCCTGTCGCGGCAGCCGCAGCGGGCCGCAGATACGCACCGCCGCCAGGCTCGCGGCGCATAGCAGCAGAATAGTCAGCAACATCAGCCAGGCGATGCGCGTGGCGATGAGTTGCGGCACGATCTGACGCCACAGCCGCCGTGTGAGCGAATCGCCCCGGCGCGATCGCGCTTCGAGCCGGTGATTTCCCCGCCCGGCCGGCGGGGAGGAAAGCAAGGATGGAGTCTCATTTTTCAAGGCGTATCCAGCTTGGGCAGGTAACCGTTTTGCTCCATGTCCAGAATGCACTGCCGTACGATCGGCCCGGCGCGGCGTCCGCCGTCTCCACCCATCGGCACCACGGCGGCAATCACATATTTCGGATCGTTCGCCGGCACATCGCCGACAAACCATGCATCATCTCCCTTTACCAGGGTCATTTTGCCGTTCTTACGCAGCAACTGGCGCGTCTGGGCGGTTCCGGTCTTTCCCGCCACCGGTATGTTCATACGCAGCACCGGCGCGGTTCCCTTGGAGCCATGCACCACCTGGTACATACCGCGCCAGATATATCCCATGTCCGCCGCCTCGAGTTTGATCCGGCGTGGCGGCGGACGGGGAAATTCCTCGATCAATTGCGGCGCCATCCATATTCCGCCCCGTAACAGCGCGGTGTAGGCGTTGGCCAACTGCAACAGCGTAAGCGTGATCGGTCCCTGGCCGATGCCCAGGAATATGGCGTTCGTCTGGTCCGCCAGACTGGTCCCCTTGCCATGAACACGCGGCAAGCTCCCGCCGCTGTCCTCCGGAAGCCCCACTCCCGTCGGCCGCCCCAGTCCGAATTCCCGGTAGCCGGCGACCAGTCGCTTGAATCCCAACCGCATTCCAACCTGGTAAAAATATGTGTCACAGGACTGCTCCAAGGCGCCGACGAGCGTCAACGGCCCGGGCGCATAAGGAAAAGTCCAGTTATGAAATATTCCCGGATGACCGGGGAACAGATAGGCCCCGCAGTTGATAACGGTTTGCGGAGTGATCACGCCATCGGTCATGGCCAATGAGGCCTCAATGGGTTTGACAACGCTGCCCGGCGGATACGTCGCCGCCACCGCACGGTTGACCAGCGGCAGACGCGGGTCATGAACCAGTTGTTCGAACTTCCGGTGAAAAGCATTGGCGTTGTAACCCGGTTCAGAAAGCATCACCAGCACCCGGTTATGTTTGACGGAAAGCACAACCACGGCGGCATTGTGCATCCAGCCCTTGAAATTCAGCAGGTGGCGGGCTGGATCCAGCAGCGCCTTCTGGAGGGTCTGTTGCAAGTTGATGTCCAATGTCAGGTGAATGGTCTTGCCGGGAATGGGGGCGCGGCGATCCCTCATGATCTGCCGCCCGTCGAGGTTCACCAACTTCACGCCCCGCACGCCGCGAAGCAGGTTCTCCGCCGCCAATTCCACACCCGAAGCCCCCATCGAATCGCCGGGCAGGTATCCCTTGAGATTTCCCTTTGTGTCCCGCAATGTGCCCGGAATCAGGCGGGGCAGAACAAATGGGTCTTTTGCCAGCGCCGCCGGCGTTACCTGGCGCAGGACTCCGACCACTTGTGCCGCGACGCCTCCGTAGGGATACACGCGATGCGTGCCCGCCTCCACGACCAATCCCGGATAGCGATCCGCGTGTTTTTTGAAATAGAAGGCCACGGCGGGAGGAATATTCGGGATAATCGTGTGCGCTTCGTGAGCCTCGGCCAGATCCACGGGGTTGGCCAGCCCGAGCCGCATGTCGATGGTCCGCGGCGATTCATCCGCCTCCACCGCGTTGTGCCGGCTGTAACGCATCGTCCACACATCCTCCCGCAGCAATTGCATCCGGGCGCGGATCACGTCAAAGCGTTCGAGCACACGAGCCAACGGCCGGCCACAATGCCGGGCCACCGCCGCCGGCTCCCGGCGAAGTTCGCGGGCAATGCGGCGCCGCTGGACCGGCAGATGGGCCAGAATCGCCGCGCGTGTGTGGTAACGTATTTTGAGCCGCCGGATCGCCTGGCGCGTGATCCAGGGATCGTCCATGTTCATCGCCTGGTACTCAATGGCCAGGTTGTAACAGGGCGCCTCCACAGCCAGGTAGCGACCCCGCCGATCCACAATCGAACCGCGCCGCGTTGGAATAATAAAATGGCGATAATTGAAACTTCGCGCCTGGTCCTTCCAGTATTTCGCCCGGACGATCTGCAGCACCGCCAGACGCGCCGTGATGATTCCCATCGCCAGAATCAGCAGAATCAACAAAAAAATCAAACGCCGTCTTAACATGTCCGCCGGTTACCTGAGAAAGCTTATTTCTCACCGCCGTTGATGGTAGCGTCGGGCGGCATCCGATTCCAATACCGGCGCCGGAACGCAGGGGTGTATCGCTGCGGCCAGGAATGCTTTATATTGGCATCCAATGTCATCACCATACTCCTTATGTTTGTGACGACATCAGATCCCCACATTTTTAATTCAGGCGGTAGAGGGTGTGCCCGTTTTTGTCGGGAAGTGAAAATATAGCATAATAGAAGGTGTTCCGACAGGAAAGCCGGTGTTTTTAGGAGACAGACCATGGAAGGGCTGCCCCAAGCGGACAAGGAATGTTTTATCAATCAGATGCTGGCGGAAACGAGACAGGCGTTATCGCGCGTGATCGACGCGGTGAACGCTGCCCCGGACGGGCAGTGGATCAGCGCTTCGGAAAAGCCGGTGCGTGATGTGATGGATGAGCTAAGGCGAAAGGCGTACGAAACAGCGGTTCAGAGGCGAGTCGACTCAAAAGAGTCGACTTTTTCCCCCTCCGAAGGAAGCGTCGGGCCGGGCGTTGTACCATCGGGATCGCAAGGTAAGCCGCAGCGTATGAAGCGTCAGCGGTCGCATTGATCTACAGCGTACCCGCCGGCAGCAAGCCCGGCCCAGTGCCGGGATGTCGGCGGATCGTTTCAATCCCGTGCCGATCGACGCCTTGCTCGATAGAGTGCAAGCCACGGTAAGTCTGGGGGTTCAAGAGTTGTGTTGTCGGCTGGGTATTGCCGGCGGAAGTCTGGAACGCCGTGCGGAGAATTTGTATCGCGCTTCTGGCCTGCGTCTGGGGGAAGAGTCCTTTCGCCAGATTATAGAGAACGAGGGCAAGGCCATATTGGAAGCTGCACCGGCGGAAGAATTGCCGAGGGATTGGTTTGCCAGGGATTGCCTGAGAATCGATCCCGCAGGGAAAGAGGTTTTCCGGGTGTATGTGAGTGCCGATGGGGTGATGGTTCCGGTGACCACCCAGGCGGAGAAAGACAAGCGACGCCAGACGGTGGAGAAGCAGCGACGTGAAAAGCCGCGGCGTCGCGGGATGAAGCGGGGTAGAATTCGGGCGGTCAAGAAGGGTGCGGATCAACGTTACAAGCAGAACTATCTGACCGTGATATATGGTCAGGATAAGCAGAAGCACAAGTTGGTATCGGCGACGCGTGGAAACCATGAATCCATGGGCCGCGTGTTGGCCCGCGATTCGCGTGTGGTGCGTCTTCCAGGGGCGCAGGAGAAAATTGGATTGGTGGATGGCGCGGTTTGCCTGAGAAGAAATTGGGAGGGCCTGACGCTGACCGCCGTGGGCTTGGACTTCTTTCACCTCTCGGAGCATGTGCATGGAGATTACCTGGAATGTGGCGTCCCCGAACCAGCGGAGGGAAATTCGGCATGGGTCTCCGATGTGCTCTCCACGGTCAAACATCAGGGATATTTAGCGTTTTGGGATAAGCTGGTTGTCCGGCGGAATGGCCTGAAGGGGAACCGCCGCAAAAAAGCGGACAAGCTCCTGCATTATGTGGCCCAGCGCGAGGATATGATTGCCTACGACAAATTCATTGCAAAAGGCTGGGATATTGGCACAGGCCCCATGGAATCCATGTGCAAAGCTACGACCCGCCGCATGAAGGGACCCGGCATGCGATGGGATGCGGAGAATGCCGAATCTCTCATGGCTTTGGAGGCCCTTTACCAAAGCAATCTCTGGGACGCCTGGTGGGCACAAAAATACCGCCGAATCGCAGCCTAACGACTTCCCGATAAAAACGGGCACACCCCGGTAGACGCGGTTCATAGCGCGGACACCATATTTTTTGGCAAAGCTGGCCCCAGCCGCCTCGTTAGCAAAAAAAGGAATTCTCTTCATAGAGGTGAACACCGCGTTAAGCCGGTTTCTGCTTTATTGCCAAAAAACGGCCACCCCCTGATCAGCAGATCGGTGCCGATATACCGCTTAATCCTACAACGCCAGATAGGTTATAATTGGCGTTAAAATATAGACTTACAAGCGGGAAGCATGCCGCTTACATTTTGGATTCTTGTACACCAGGCCAAACCCTTGCAAGCCGCGTCCCCTTGCG
>JAJYDU010000158.1 GCA_021790475.1 Planctomycetota bacterium
AAATCTGGACACCCGAAGAGCGAGCGCTGCTCAAACGTGTGAACAGGGCCTTGTGGAAGGCCCGATCTGCGGAAGGCAAGCGGCTGGTTGGATCAGCCTTTTGCGAGGAAACCCGCGAATTTATCCGCCAAGAGGTGCGGAGGGCGCTGGGAAGGCCAGAATGACCGCCGGTACGGCCGCCAGCCTGTTTCCCGTGCCCGTGGCCACGCCTGCCACGCCGGAGCCAACCGTGCCCACACTGGCCGATCTGGCCGCCGTCTGGCCCGATCTGGACGAGCCTACCCGCTGGACGATCTACCTGCGGGCCAGGGCGCTCGCCGGACGGGCGTTCAACGAGCCGCCGCCATGCCGCGGAGCCGCCCTTAACACGGGAAAATGACGCCGGGAAGGCGTCATTTGACCATCCAGCCCGTCCCTACGCGCGAGCCACGGTTTAGATCCCAAAAAACCGAACATAGCGCAGACGTAATCCTTTCTTGATTGGATGCGTCAAACTTCGGAAGGCAAGGTCGAGGTCTGCTCAACCGGCAGGAAATCGACTTCTAGACGTAATCCATCCCAACTTTCGGAAGGCTTTTCACGAACGGCACGAGAAGCGGCATCTTTCGAAAAAGCCATCCCATGCGAAGAGCGCCAACTTTTGCCTGGCGTTGGCCGAGGCGTGGTAGAATGGCAGCGCGGGAGTCGCTTGCAACGACGTACCGGCTGGGGCGTGGACGGTATGCACCTTCCACCACGCCTTAGCTGGCCCGCAGAAAAAGGTGCATCATGCCAACCCAAACAATTCGAGATTTGGTTGCTCTGTTTCAGAACAAGGATTTTCTGCAAAGGGCGGAAATAGCGGCTGCTGGTCAAAGGCTGGACGAGGAACTGAAGCTGTTCGTCGAGCGCGAGGGCAAGCAACCGTCCCGAGAGCAGATGGCGCGGGCGGCATTGGCGAAAACCGCGCCGCCGCCGGGTAAGCGTCAATATAACGCTCCGAGCCAAGCCGACGAGACACGAAGGATAGAGATGGTTTTTCTTCAGCGGGCGTTGCTGGGTCTTGTACCGCCAGCGAGGGACGACAACTACGACGACGATAGCTGGGCGGCGCACACATTGCTGGTGGCGTGGCTGGCTTTCGACGAGGGCGACCTGTCGATGCTGCCGCAGATTACGAAGTTGCAGGCCATGCCGTGGGGAGAGGAAATCAATCCATTTGCGGAGAGCGCCGTTTGCGGGCGACAGGCGGTGCGGAGGGAAACGCTCCGGTGGCGTCCGCGGCAAGAGAAAATTGAAACGCTCATCAAGCGGGCGATGGAACTTCTGTCCGTGCCGCCCGCGGTGGCGAGCGCTCCGCCGGAAAGCGAACAGCAACCCGCCGGCGTGCGGCCCCGCAAGTCAAAAGCCAGACGCACCATGACGACAAAGCCGTTGACGGAGGCGCAAACTGAAGCGTATACCACTTATTTGAGAAACCACAGCGTTGCGGAAACGGCCAAAGAACTCGGCATAAGCCGCGGGGCGGCCCATGACCGCATCGTCCCCGCATTGAAAAAGATCGGCGACCGACTATTTGCAAAGCGAGCGGTCAAGTCGGTTCGGACACAAGCGTTGCCGACCGATGAGAGAGGGCAGCCTATCTTGGCGGACGAGTAAAAGCGCCGGTACATTGTCGGTATTATTGTCGGTACTTTTTCCAAAAATCCCAAAATCACAAAACCCGCACCAGCATTGCGCATTATTCGTTTTGTCGGTATTCCTGCGCGCGCAATATACCGACACTTAACCGTAAGAGTATGAAGTATCAACCCATAGATCGACGGAGCGCGGCGGAACGAAAAGCCTACGTCCGGTTCGCGGCAGCGCTGAAACAATTGAGAGCGGAACAAATCCGCAGTTACCGCCGGCGGCGGGCGGTGCGGCGATGACCATCCCCACCACCACCCTCGAGCCTCTGCTGGTTGATGAGCGCGCGGCCGCACGGCTTCTTGGCGTCTGTCCCCGCACGATTTACGGCCTGCGCCGGGGGGGCAAGCTCCGGGCGGTGCGCATCGGATCGAGCGTGCGATATGACGTGGCTGATCTCCGGGCGCTTATCGCCGCTTACAAAGATGGAGGGACGCCATGATCTCGATCGCGACCAACGACCGCGCTTGCCGTCAACGCATCGCCGCTGATCTGCGCCGCGAGCGTTTACTGATCGGCGGCCTGATCCACGCCGGGCACGTGCCGATTTGGGCCGACGACGCGCTGCTGGGCGGACGCGCCATCGGTGATCGGTGCTTGCGCACCCTCTACTTCGCGTTGCGGGCCTGTCCATTTTCGGTTTCTGATCTCCGGCGTGCGGCGCGCGGCATTTACACGGACGGCGACCTGCTGGCCATGGCGCGCGACGCCGTGTCCGCCGCCGGGCTGGGCGACGACGTTTGTCGCGTGCGGGCCGCGCATGACCGGCGGGCGGCACTCGAGAGAAAGTGGAAAGAGCTACATGCGGAGATAAATGGATGAGTATTGCAATACTGCCCTTTTCGATTGGCCACGAGTTTTTGCCGGATGGCAAAGCTAAACTGACCGTCAAATGCGGGGACGGCTGCACGTTCGTGGATACCTTTAACCTCCTGCGCGCGCCGGCGAGGGAACAATTCGTCCGCCGCGTACTCGGAAAGTTTCCAAGACTTGAAACGGAAATGGTATTTGAGAAAGTGGATGCGCTTGCCGGGGCTTATGCCGCGTGGGCTGATAAACAACCCGCTGGCAAACCGCCAGAGCGGGCCGGGTACACCCCGCCGGACAGGGCGGAGTTGCTGGCCGGGATGGAGCCGGGCGTTCGCGACGAAGCGGCGCAGCTTTTGCGGGCGCCAGATTTAATGCAAAAAATCCTGGCGGACATCGAAAAAATGGGCGTAGTGGGAGAGCGCAAGCTCGCGGCAACAATCTACCTGTTAGGCGTTTCACGCTTGCTGGATCATCCACTGGCGGCCATTGTGCAAGGGCCGTCTTCGAGCGGCAAAAGCTATGTTATTGACAAGATAAGTCGCCTGTTTCCGGCTGAAACGGTAATTCGGGCCACGAGCTTGACGCCGCAATCGCTGTATTACTTGCCCGACGGCACACTCTCGCACAAGTGGGTCATTGCCGGCGAGAGATCGCGCCGGGAAGAGGATGACCAGGCGGAAGCGACACGAGCCCTGCGCGAAATGCTTTCTAGCGGTGAAATCTCAAAAATGCTGGCCGAAAAGAGCCGGGACGGCCAGATGGAGACGCACAAGATTCACCAGTCCGGCCCGATTGCGTTCACTGAAACCACTACCATGAGCAGGATATTTGAGGAAGACCTTAACAGATGTATTCTGCTGCATACGACCGAAACGCAAGAGCAGAACCGCGCCATCCTGCTCGCCGCCGGGAAGGACACGGAGGCGGACGTGCGACCGATCATTCGCCGCCACTGGGCGATGCAGCGCTCGCTCGAACCGCTGGACGTTCACATTCCATTTGCCACCGAACTGGCCGAGAAGTTTCCGGCGGAGAGAACCGAAAGCCGCCGCGCCTTCCCGCAACTCTTAACGGCGATTAAGGCCAGCGCGCTGTTGCATCAGCACCAGCGAGCGCGGGATACGCGCGGCGCGATTGTGGCGGAGCCGGCGGATTACACCTTGGCACGATCCCTACTCGAAACGCCACTGGCGGAGCAGCTGGGCGGCGCGCTGTCCGCCGCGGCCCGGCGATTCTGGGTGCGGCTGCTACCGCGCGTGGCCGATAAAGACACATTTACAACTGCCGATGCGTCCAGGGGCGACCCGGCCAGCGTGCAAGCTATCCGTGGATGGCTGCGCGAGCTGACCGAGGCTGCCATGACCGAGGCGGTGGAGCCGGCACGTGGCCCAAGACCGGCTGTCTGGCGGCTGATTCCCGGCGCGGGCGAAAAAGAACCCGAAGCAATCTTGCCGATGCTGGGGAAAAAATGAATCTGGAGCCGAAAAGCCGAAACAAAGCCGAAAGTAAGGCCTACTTTCCGCTTTTCTTCAATGTTCATGCGGGTTTCCTGCTTGCCGAAATGCCGAAAGTGGAAATGCACAGGAGAACAAAAAATGAATCTGGACGACCTGTTTAACGACAACATCCCCCTGAACCCGGAAAAGAACCCCCCATACCGTCCGCCGGAACCGGTTTCGACCGAAAAAGGCGGTTCCAACCCCCCGGAAAGCGTCAAAACCTACGTTTCCATCGCCCGGCAGGCACTGGACAAGCTGGAACCGGACGCCGGTATCCGCGCCAAGGTGTGGGC
This sequence comes from Planctomycetota bacterium, assembly GCA_021790475.1. GTDB lineage: Bacteria > Planctomycetota > Phycisphaerae > WQYP01 > WQYP01 > JAKBMM01. Next base: position 4,271 of record JAJYDU010000158.1, read on the forward strand.
CGAAGCCGTGCGGGAAGAACGAAACTGGGCGTTTCTGGTGCGTGAGCATGGCTACCCTGCGGGATGGTTCGTCTTCGGGCACGTGGATACCTGGCTGCGCCAGCATCACCACCAGGGGATTGCCCTGGAAACCGTTCAGATCGAAGAAAGCATAGCCGCCTGGTGGATTGTGCCGGACGCCGGAACTCCGCCGGCTTCGCCTTTGCCGGGGCCAAAAGAATAATTCCGGAATTCACTTGACAAGGTACTATCTTCCTTATATAGTAAATCTGGAATTAGATTAGATGGCACTATGGAGTTCCTACAATGACCATTGAAGACCAACTGAAACAGGCCATTCGGAAAAGCGGTTTGTCGCTTTACCGTCTGTATCGGGAAACGGACGTTCATACCGCCTGCCTGTACAACTTCATGGCGGGCAAACAAAGCCTGCGTCTTGATCTTGCGGCGCGGCTGGCCGCATGTTTGGGCTTTGAACTCCGTAAAATTGAATCCGAAAAGACCACGGCAAAGAAAGGAAAGTGATCTATGGCCAGTATCAGCAACGACGGCTGCGGGCGACGCCTGCAATTCGTTAATCGGGACGGAAACAGAATAGCCATCCGGCTGGGAAAATGTTCCGGCAGGCAGGCGGACGAACTCAAGCACAAGATTGAAAATCTCATCAGCGCCAGCTTGCGCGGCACGCTGCCCGATGACGATACCAACCGCTGGCTGGGCGCTCTGGACGATACCCTGCATGATCGAATCGCTCGCGCCGGTCTGACCGAAGCCCGGACACGCAGCGCCGCAACCCTGGGGAAGTTTCTTGCTGAATTCGCGGCGACCTTGAACGTGAAGCCGGCCACCCGGACTTTTTACGGTCATACCATCCGAAATCTCAAACAACACTTTGGCGAAAACCGGGCGTTGCGAAGCATCGGGCCGGCGGATGCGGTTCAATGGCGGCAGGCCGGCTTCGCCGAACTCTCTCCGGCAACCGTGAATCGCCGGGTTTCCGCCGCCCGGAGCATGTTCGTTGTGGCGCGCCGCTGGAAATTGATCGCTGAAAATCCTTTTGATGGGATCAAGGCCGGCGGCCAGATCAACAGGGAACGCCAATACTTTGTTACGCGCGAAATGGCCGGGAAGCTCTTGGAGGGCGCTCCCGATTGTGAGTGGCGCTTACTGGTGAGCTTGTCCCGCTTTGGGGGCCTGCGTATCCCGTCCGAAATGGTTCTGCTCCGCTGGGCCGACGTGGACTGGGAACACGGCAGGCTGACCGTCCATAGTCCCAAGACCGAGCGTCACCTTGGGGGCGATTCGCGCGTGATTCCGCTGTTCCCGGAAATCCGGCAACCCTTGTTGGATTGTTTTGAGAGGGCGGAACCGGGCCAGGAGTTTGTTATCACGAAATATCGAAGCCCGACCTGTAACCTGCGAACCCAACTGGAGCGGATCATCCTGCGAGCGGGCCTTACGCCCTGGCCGAAGTTGTGGCACAACATGCGGGCCAGCAGACAGACCGAACTGGCGGAACAGTTTCCGATCCAGGTTG
>JAJYDU010000159.1 GCA_021790475.1 Planctomycetota bacterium
GCAGAAACTGTCACAGGCCCGCAAGCAGCAACCGTGCACGGGGTGGTGGCGGGTGAGTGGCGCGGGCCGAGCCGAAATCACCGCAAAATCCCGATCACTATCGACACAAGCGGGTGAGGATACCTGCCTGCCGGTAGGTAAGGTAGGGCCGATGCCCTCATCGGCCAAATGATCCCGCCTGCCCCTGCCTGCCGGCAGGCAAGGCCCGCGCTCCCAGGGATGCCCGGAAAAATTGCCACACCCGTGGTGGCGACCGCCGCGCGCGGCATGCGGATCATAAAGCCCGCAATGGTATTGCGGGCCTTTGTGGCGAGCGTAAGCCCCCGGCTCTTTAGATGATCAGGTGAGCAGGCGACCGCAGTGTATGGAGTCTCCCCGCGGCAACGTCACTTTTGGCGCCAGCCAATACTGAAAGGGTCTCCGTACGTTCGCCAACACAGCTACTGCAACTTGCGCATATACGCCACGATGTCGTATAGATTTTGATTCGTCAGATTGGCATTGCCGCCAAAGGGAGGCATGGCGATGTGCCGATGATTACCGGGGTTCGTGGCGGATCGGCCATGCTTGATAAATGCTACAATCTTCGCCGTCGAATGGGATAAAACAAACTTGCTGGTCTGCAAATCCTGCCCCACGAACTTTACACCCTGGCCCTGGTTGCCGTGGCACATCGCGCAATTGTCCGCAAAGAGTTTTTTGCCGCGCACCGCATTGCCCACCGGTGGAATTGGCGCCGCGCCTTGTGTAATCGCGGGCAGGCTGTGGCCTGATCCGGCCGCCTGTTTGCCGGCCGAAGAGCCTCGCCGGCCGCAGCCGGAGAGAGCGATGATCCCAACGCATGCGGCACACAGCGCGATGACTCGCATGGCATATCGCCGGTGGCATGTTATAAGAAGATCACGCATCAACCATCCGCCGCTTCCTTCATGATCTTCATTATCGTGTCCTCCACTTCCTGCGCCACCTCACCGAGTTGCGGCGTGTTGAACATCGCCAGGAGAACAGTCGGCTTCAATGTCGCCAAAATAGTTTTACCGCCCTGCTTATAAATCGAGATTCGGCATGGCAGCGCGGCGGAGACGCTCATGTTCTCCTCCAGCACTTTCTTCGCCTGTTGCGGCTGGCAGACCTCGAAGATCAGGCATTCGCGGGAAAACTCCACACCTTTCCTGGTCATGGTGTCTTGGAGATTGTGAACCTGCATGACGCCAAAGTGATTGGCCGCAACAGCAGCCTGCAAGGCAGTCGCGACTTCCATTACCGATTTGTCAGTGGAAAACTTGACCAGCATGGCTTTTCTTTCGCGCTTAGGCCCTTGTGCGGAAACAACTCAGGCCTGTCTGCCGATAGGCAGGCGTTTCCCATCCCGCACGGCGGCCAAACGGCCGCGGGTTTCCACCCGCGTTTCCACCCGCGGCTGTATGTAAACCGCAGTGTTAATCTTGCACAGACGGATCGTAAACATGCACGGTTATTTCTTGAGCAGCTTGGTAATCAGAATGACCAGCAGTACCGCCGCCAGTATACCGATCACCGCCCAAATCCACATTCCACCGCCCATCCAGCCATTCATCCCTCCGTTTGCATGGTTCATCATAATCAAGCTCCTTTCGTTGTGCTGCGACGCATCCACTACTGGACAATCCAGAATGCGGGTGCGCTCGGTCGCCCCTTGACCATCACCAGCCTTGTCGGACGCCTGCGATCTCAAAAGCGGCCATTTCGCCCTCCGGCGCCACGCGCAGCCGCTACCAAGCGGGCGAAACCGTATAGCCCCGATGGAAAGACGCTCACAGACGGCCGTGGTTTTCCACCCATGCCTGCGAGCCGGGTAGCGGTGGGGCTCACGATTCCGCGACCGTCGAGCTCCGGTCTGCGCCGGAGAACATCCGTGATCGCTGCCGACGGCGCTACTACCGCACGGGCTTGAAGAGTGGAATAAGTTTGACGGCTTTCCAGTGGCCGTGGTATTTCACCTTAATCATCGTGGGCAGCAGCACGTGATCCTTGGTGTTCTCATTACCCTTGGCTTCGATCATCAAACCGACGTAGGGGGCCAGGGGCTTGGGGTTTACATCCAAAACCCAGGCCCGGCCATGCACCAAAATCCCTGCCGGCGCTCCGGACAACAGACATTTTCTGCCACACATTTTGCCATGACCGCGCCCGGTTGCTCCCAAGGCGGAATAGCAGTTCATGTCCAGCAGTTGACCCTTCACCATCACGGACTTAAGCGGCACGGCCAAGGCGCTCGCGGACATGGCGCCAATGGAAAGACAACCGACGATAACGGAAAAGATTTTGCGATTCATCACGCAACTCCTAAAAAGAAACCAGACACGGGGCGTACCGACGAGCGTCGTCCGCACTGGCCTGTGTATTGTATCCGTCGCTACCGCTGCCCGCCCATCGGCTGCCCCCTGGGCCTAAGCTTGCGGGGCAGCCGGTGTCGACGCGGCGGGCGGCTTGGCGCGTTAAACACTACTTACCGGCTACCGACGCTAACAACGGTAATGCTGGTGCGGCTGGTCACCCATTGGTCATGGCCGGTTTTGGCAAACGCTTTGACTACGTAGCCGCCGGGCTGTGACGCGGAGAACTTGGCATATTGATCCGCCCGCGAATGATCCGGCGTGATCGTGGCCGTGGTGGGCGTCACCTTCCAATGGATACTGCTGTTGGTGAGGTTCATCGTAGCGGCATGAACCCAGACGGTTTCACCCACCTGCACGGTATTGTGCTGCGTATGAACGCTAATTTGGGGTGCGTTGGCATTGTCCCCGTGCCACTGCGAGCAACCGACCACGCCCAAGACCAGTGTTGCGGCCAAAGCCGCCGCCATCGCCAAGTTAACTACTTTCGACTTCATGAGGAAACTCCTTAAAAAGGGAAACAAAAACAAACATTCCATTCGGACCGGGCCACACCGTCATTCGATCATTTGCGGCGCACCGGTTGCAGCTCCTGCCCTAGGCCGAGGCGAATTGCCCGCCCATGCTATTAATTCATTATGGTTATCCGCCGCCGATCCACTCGACGAATTATCCGGGGAACTCATTGGCTCGGCCTGGTGGACGTTGGTTTCAGGCCACGAACGTCGTTGACCACCTTATTTTTATCCGCGCGTATTTTCGCCTGATTCACGGTCATGGTGACGTGCGACTTATTCCCGGTGCTGGCGCTTGATATGTGAAACCATCCGAGATAAAAGCCCAGAGCGATCACCACGATCACGAGCACAATCAGCAGGGTGAAAAAAACTTTCATAGTACTCCTTATTCGCCAAACCAAGCGAGTAAAAATCAGCGGGGAAGCACACCCATCACCAGCAGCACGATGACTATTAACAGGATCAGGCCCAACCCGCCGGTGGGACCATACCCCCATTGCCGGCTGTAACCCCAGGTCGGCAGTACGCCAAGCAACACGATCACCAATATGATAAGTAAGATCAAGCCCATGGTTGGAACTCCTTTCATTTGAGAACAACCGCTTGCTAACCGGCTTCCCCCTACCGCATGTTTGATCTAAACTGTCTACACGCGATAGAGACTCCGGACCTCTCCACGCCTTGGTGATATACAGCAATTCCCGTGCCACAGCGGAATTTGCGATCATTCCGCCGCCCCCTTTCGCCGTTACGGCTATTTACGCCTGTTCGAGGCCTTTATGTCCGCGTCATTTTGTCCGATAACGACGTATTGTCGTGGTTTCATGCGAACGCTATTGCCTGCCATCCATCTTTACTTGACTCATTATGTTCGAATTGCATTTTGACCAGACTTCCAACTTGCAATGAATTCTGGTTCCGTTCAGAGCATTCAGGCCAGCGTCAACACTGCGTCTGGCAATATATTTCAAACTCTGGCACGAGTTTTGCTTTCCATATTCATCGATCGTGTGTTTTTTGGACTAAGTCCGTGATCACAAGTTTTGTATTCATCTTTTTTACAAGGAGTTGTCCATGAGATCTGACTTTACTTCAGAGGAAATCAAAAAGGCGCAACACGACGCGAATCGTGATATGCTCAGCGGCGCACCCGGGTCGCATCCCGTAGGAACGGGTGTGGGGGCCGTGACGGGTGGAGTCCTTGGTGGTGTCGCGGGTGGTGTCGCAACCGGCGCCGCGATGGGGAGTGTTGTGGGCCCCGTTGGAACTGCCGCCGGCGCTGCGGTCGGTGTTGTTGTGGGTGCTGTGGCCGGCGGTCTGGCGGGTAAAACACTCGCCGAAGACATTGACCCGACGGTCGAACATGGTTTTTGGCGTTCCAACTACATCGGTCGCCCCTATATCATTCAGGGTACGCCATACGAAGAATATGCGCCAGCCTACCAATATGGCTGGGAAACAAGACTGCGTTACCACGATAAAACGTTCGAACAAAGTGAGCCCATATTAGCGCGTGAATGGGCCAGGCACCGTGGCAAATCAACCCTGAATTGGGAACACGCCAAACATGCTGTACGCGATTCCTGGGAACGGGTTAGCCATAGAAAGCGTTCCTCCTCGAAATAGTGAAATGAGAGCAAAGTTGGAAGAGAAGCAGGGTTGTGAAGCGGGGACGTTTCCGCTCTGGTAGTGGCGGAACGTCCCCGTCACGCCTTGGCGCCGCAATTGTTTCGGGAGGGTGCCCGAGGCATGGTTATAACGAAGCTTGAGCGTAACTACGAATTACGCGGATTTAATGGAATGGATAGGGGAAGCTCGACTTTTGCCGTTTTTCGGCATTTTGTATGAACATATACCGCCAGACAAATTGCTCGCGTACACTTTATTCCACGTATCAAACCGTCCTGCATAACGCGCTACCAAACAATCCTCGCCTACTGATCGTTGGCTACGGATTTGGCGACTTGCATTTCAATCGCTTGCTGAGCCGGTTGACGCGTATTCATGAAGATGGCCGGCGCGTGGTTCTGATTGGTTGGGTCCTTCCCGGCATGCGCGGCGAATACTGGGCGCCGGACGCGAACTTCATGGAGTGGCCGGGTGCTCAGGCGATACAGTGTATGGCCCGGTTGAGCCGGCAGGATGACCTTTTTGGCCGGCCTTATATCAACCCCTGGGTGTCGCGCGATAGCCGGTGCAGAATCTACCTGGAGGGGTTTCAGGATGCCATTCATAATCACGGTGTGGAAATCATCCGTTTCCTCACGAAATGAGCAACTTACACCATGTGTTCGGCCCTCGGTCGGAGGCCTCGGCCTGTCGAAGCGCGCTCTACGCGATAAGTGGCCGCCATTTCGGAAGACCTTTGCGTTCGGGGTTGCGAACGCAACAGGGTTGTTAACTGGATCGGGGTTTGGGGTCGAGAGGCAGAGAGTTTTCCGCCCGGCGGGGTCCCGGCTGGTAGACGAAGCGCTCGCGCCGCGGTTTACGGCGCTCTCGCGCTACTGGCGGCAACCTGACGACACCGCGTAAACCCTTGTATTTATTGGCGAAAATGAACAAACCCCGCGGCCTCTCGGTCACGGGTTTTTTCGTTAACCGGGCGGTGCGGCGGTTCCGCAACCCGAATCAAAGCTCCGCGGGTAGGATTCGAACCTACAACCAATCGGTTAACAGCCGATTGCTCTACCATTGAGCTACCGCGGAAAATGTCCCGTGCTTTTGCCGATGCCGGCGTCCCCGGAGAGCCGGCCACAAAAAGCGTTTACCGGCCAAAGGTTACGCCCTTGATGATACCTGTCAAGGCGCGCCGATCAAAGCAC
>JAJYDU010000160.1 GCA_021790475.1 Planctomycetota bacterium
CCGGCCGGCGGACGGTTGCATGTTCGTTGTGTGTGTTAGCATGATGAGAACTCCTTCATTTTTCCTAACCGTTCACGGCCTTTCGGCCGGTCGAACTCACCACGAGCCTAACCATGTATAGAGTATACCCCCCCCCCAAAAAAAAGCAAATCAATTCTCCTCAATAAAGTTTGGAACAAAATTTTAGAATTCCACGTAATCCGTCCGATAAAATAAGTCGTAACCGTTCACGGGCCAAAAACATTATAAATAAAGGGAAATAAACGGATGTTGGAGGCCGTTGGCGCAAAAAACGCGCGAAAAAGGGGCTTATATTGTCGGGAACCCTCGTTTTTGTGGTAAGTGTTCACACAGAATTAACCGCCAAGCGAGTTAACCGCGTCTGGCGGTGAAATTTCTCGCCGTTTCACAAAACCCGGCGGGGCGGGAGAGCGACGCCCCGCCGGGTCAGCGGATACGGATATTGTTTGGAGCTAAGCGCGCCGCCAACGGTTGCGCGGCTGGCAATTGCATTGGACCATCATCCATAGCAACCATCCCAGAAAAGGCGCGACTGACGCCAGCGGCAGAGAAATCATCCGCCGGGCCATGGGCCGGTTGCGATTCAGTCCGAACCGTGCGGCTGGAGTCATGTTGCTTTCCTTTATGCCGATACCCCCACCCGGCCCGCGTTGTTTTCGCGGGCCGGGCATGAGGCTATGAATTTATTGACATTGAATCACTCAGGCGAAACGCATTCGCTTGCGCTTGAGCAACAATCCCAATCCGCCAGCCGCCAGCAAGGCCAGACTGTCCGGTTCAGGCGTGGTGTAAAGCCGGTAGGCCATATCTTCCGAAAAGCTGGATATGCCAGTCGGGCCATCCGCATTATCATGGTAGAACAGCGGACTAAAGTTGGTTTCTTCGACCACGCCATTGGTGGGAAAATAGTTAAAGGAGCTGGTTACCGCGTCATCCTGGAAACTCCAGACGGGAGAGGCGGCCGTATTAACATTTCGCTCGCCGGGGACCACCGCCGGCGGCGTCGATGCCAGCAAATCCTGCGTGGTGTAGTCGCGGTTGTGCCAGCCCCATTGGCTGGTGTCACTCGGTCCCAGCAGGGCTACAATCTTGAGCCAGTAAACGGTGTTGGCCTTCTCTTGGAATGGGATAGACAGCTCGCCATTATAGAAGTATAAATTACTAGCGCCCGACACCGCCTGTTCCGTAAATTGATCCGGCGGTGGCGGTCCCACGCTCGTCGTCGCGCGGGTCAGGGTCTGCACCAATAGAGGCGAGCCGGGATGACTGAACCCGCCGGTGGGAGATGCGGGCACGTCTGATTCAAAAGAGATCAGAAACTGCGAAACCGGCGTTACCGGTGGAACCACCGGTGTCGGCAGGTACGATCCCCACCAACTTATGTGGACAACCGGAGTGTTGTAGAGATCGGCGAAATCGTCAGCAACGCCGGGACCGCTGTACCCCCCCGTACTTGTACTTGAGGTCGCCCAACTCGCTTCATCAGTACCGTTGTACACCGCGCCGTTGATGTTCACGTTATTGAGCGGTTCCTGATCGAACTTGAGAATCTGCCCGGGATAAGGATCTCCCCGCGCGTTGCCGGCGGCGAACATGGCCGCACCGGCCGCGACCGCAAACAGCGCCAACGATTGACCGACCAGAGTGTTGGAGACTTTCATAAAACACCTCGAAATATACACTGGCCCTTCAGGGCCGACACCACCACCGAAGATGACCGCCACCTCCGACAATGGCCGAAATTTCCGAATACCGATTCACCGCGGCAAGGAATGTTCGTCGTTCACGAGCGGGTAAACACCCGCGGCTGAACCGCGCCTGTGGTGAAATATCCGCACTGAGCATCCTGCGCGGTGAAATTTCTCGCCGTTTCACAGAACCCGTCGGAGCGGGAGAGCGACGCCCCGCCGGATCAGCGGATATTGTTATGCTGATACCCCCCACCCGGCCCGCGTTGTTTTCGCGGGCCGGGCATGAGTCTATGAATTTATTGACATTGAATCACTCAGGCAAAACGCATTCGCTTGCGCTTGAGCAACAATCCCAATCCGCCAGCCGCCAGCAAGGCCAGACTGGCCGGTTCAGGGGTGTAAAGCTGGTAAGCCATATCTTCCGAAAAGCTGGATATGCCAGTCGGGCCATCCACACCGTCATGGTAGAACAGCGGTTTATAGTCGGTTTCTGAAACCACGCCGTTGGCGGGAAAATAGTTAAAGGAGCTGGTTACCGCGTCATCCTGGAAACTCCAGACAGGGGATGCGGCCGTACCTGCATTATGCTCGCCGGGTGTCACTGCCGGCGGCGTCGATGCCAGCGTATCCTGCAGTGTATAGTTGCGGTTATGCCATCCCCATTGGCTGGTGGTATTCGGCGGCAGCAGGGCCACGATCTTGAGCCAGTAAACGGTGTTGGCCGTTTCCGGGAACGGGATAGATAATTCGCCATTATATAAGAATAGATTACTAGCGCTCGTTACCGCCTGTTCCGTAAATTGATCCGCCGGCGGCGGGCCTGCAGCTGTCGTAGCGCGGGTCAGGGTCTGTGTGAGCAGAACCGAGCCGGGATGGCTGAAGGGGTTGTTGGAAGATACGGGAACGTCCGATTCAAAAGTGACCTGAAAATTCGGAACCAGCGTTGGCACAGCCCCTGTCGGCGTCAGGTACGATCCCCACCAGCTTATGTGAACAACCGGAGTATTGTAGAGATCGGCGAAATCGTCGGCGACGCCGGGGCCGCTGTAGCTCCCCGCAGTGTTTAGAATCGCCCAACTCGGTTCATCAGTACCGTTGTACACCGCGCCGTTGATGTTCACGTTATTGAGCGGTTGCTGATCGAACTTGAGAATCTGCCAAGGATAAGGATCTCCTCGCGCGTTGCCGGCGGCGAACATGGCCGCACCGGCCGCGACCGCAAACAGCGCCAACGATTGACCGACCAGAGTGTTGGAGACTTTCATAAAACACCTCGAAATATACACTGGCCCTTCAGGGCCGATACCACCACCGAAGATGACCGCCACCTCCGACAATGGCCGAAATTTTCGAATACCGATTCACCGCGGCACGGTGTTTTCGACGCTCACGCGTGATGCAACACCCGCGGCAAAAAATTCGCCGCGGCCTGCCGACCTGTGGATCGCGCGGCACATAAAATGTGCCGGCTGACTGACACATCCTCCGACCACCAGGCCGGAGGCGGGAGACTCGCTCATGTGTCTCGCTCAATATCCTTAATTGCGGGGTGGACGATTTTTACAACCGGAAAGATATGAAAAATAATTGCAACGTGGGTTCGGAATATGAAATTATCCCAGATTCGAGTAATTGCATAGCAAAGTTATAAACAATTGCGAAAGAATTATCGCCAATTGCGATAACAGCCGCCGTTTATGCTTGTTTACCGCCTGCTGGCTCACGCCAAGATGTTCGGCAATTTGGGCCTCGGTGCGATTTTCCCAATAAAGCTGGTGAATCAGAAGCTGATCCGGTTCCGGAAGTTTCTTCACGAGCGGTTCAAGGCGCGCGATCAGCTCCGCGCTTTCCCCGTCGCCCGGTTCCGCCGCGGGCGATTCATAAGCCCCAAAACGAGAACAATGACGGGCATACGACCATTCCTGGCGATAGCGCGTCAAAACGCTGCCCAGCACGTGGCCATAAGACGGCTTGGCGGTCCCATCATCGTCGGAATCAACGCCGCCCCCGATGGAGCGACCGGTCTGCCGGCGGCTCAAGGCCGCCAGCGTCGCCTGGGCGGTCGCCTCCTTGAGCCAGTCGGATGTTGACCAGTTCGGCGGGGTTCGCCAATGACGCACCCTTCCCATGCACCGTTGCACGACTGTTTCGGAATTGGTGGCAATGCATGCGTCCATAAGCCATCTCCCTTAGGAACAAGCGCTGGCGCAAACAGCTTTATTTAACGAGTCGCTCTCTTTCGAAGGGCCTTCCCATGGCGTACAAACTGTGGCGGCGAGTTGGAAATCCGTTTCACAGCCTGCTTGAATAAGTGGATTCAATATACCCTGCGGCGGCGGCGGCGTCAAAGTTCTTTGAAGGCCTGGATAATGGCCATGGTCGCTTTTTTTCCGTCGGAGAAGAACATCAGGCAGTTGTCCTTGGCGAATAGCGGGTTGGGGATGCCGGCGAAGCCGGGACTCAGGCTGCGTTTGATCACCACCACGGTGCGGGCCTTGTCCACGTTGAGGATCGGCATGCCGGCGATGGGGCTGTTGGTGTTGTCGCGGGCGTCCGGGTTAACCACGTCGTTGGCTCCGTTGACAATCACCACGTCCACGTCCTCGAACTGCGAGTTGATCTGGTCCATCTCTTTGAGCCGGTCGTAGGGAATATCCGCTTCGGCCAGGAGCACGTTCATGTGGCCGGGCATGCGCCCCGCGACGGGGTGAATCGCGAACTCCACCTGCACGCCCCGTGAATCCAACAACTCAAAGAGTTCGCCGGTGGCGTGCTGCGCCTGGGCCACGGCCAAACCATAACCGGGCACAATCACCACGCGCCGGGCGCCGTCCAAAATCGCGGCCACCTCTTCGGCTGTGACGCTCTTGATCTTGCCGCCGTAAACATCATCGGCCTTGGCGGCCTTCTCAATTTTGGCCTGCCCGAAAAGCACGTTGAGAAACGAGCGGTTCATGGCCTTGCACATAATCATCGAGAGAATGAAGCCCGACGATCCCTCCAGCGCGCCGGCGATGATGAGCAGTTTGTTGTTGACCACGAAGCCCATCGCCGAGGCCGACAGGCCGGCGTAGCTGTTCAGGAGGGCGATAACGGTGGGCATGTCGCCGCCGCCGATTGGAATAATCAGCAGCACGCCGAAAAGCAGGGACAAACCGATGAAAATCGGAAAGACCATCTCGTAACGCGGCGCGACGACCATCAGGACACCGCAGACCACGGCGGCCGCGAGCACAGAAAAATTGATGGGGTTCTGGAATTTGTAGCCGATCGGGCGGGTGGGCAGCACTTCCTGGAGTTTGCCGGCGGCCACGAGACTGCCGGTGAAAGTCAGGTATCCCAGCAGGGTTTCAAAAGCGATCGAGCCGCTGGTCACCGGGGAAAGATGGGGATAGTGAGCGAAATATTCGGCGGTGCCGACCAGGGCGGCGGCCAGAGCGCCGAAGGCGTGCGAAAGGGCGGTCTGCTGCGGTACCGCGGTCATGGGCGTGAGCAACGCCAGCAGAGCGCCGATGGCCGCACCTACGATGCCGGCCGCGAGAATCCAGTTGTAATGGCGCACTTCGGGTAAAAAGAGGGTGGCCAGGATGGCGGCAATCATGCCGATTTCGCCCGCTTTTACGCCACGCCGCGCCGTCTTGTGGGAATTGAGCCACTTGAGGGAGAGGACAAACAGGACCGCGGCCGACAGATATATGATCGTTACGTACCATGGCGACGCGGCCAGGTGCGATGAACCCGCCGGCGCAACCACACCGACGCCGACGGGAAAATTCACAAGAGGCATCACTTTTCCTTACGCTTTTTAAACATTTTGAGCATTCGATCGGTGATCATGAATCCGCCGACCACGTTGATCATGGCGCAAGCCATGGCGATCGTTCCGAGGATAATGAGCAGAACCTCGCCATGACCCGCACCGGCCAAGGTGACGGCGCCCACGACGGAAATCGCGG
>JAJYDU010000021.1 GCA_021790475.1 Planctomycetota bacterium
TCCCGCACGCGCTGGTCGTACGGTCACCCGGCGTCTGCTCCGAGGGCTTTACCGGCAGCGCAACGTTATCGAACGATTTGTAAACCGTATCAAACACTACCGCCGTGTCGCCACGCGGTATGATAAAACCGCACGAAATTTCCTCGCCTTCGCCCAATTCGTTTCAGCGCTTATCTGGATCACTTGATTGTCAACACACCCTACTTAGCTGTGGCGTAGGCGGCAACCAGCATAGGAGTATAATACTTGTCGCTAAACGTGCGAGTTGCTGTATTGGAATTGTCTCTCGACTTTGTCTTAAGGTGGTTCATGAGCTGGCTTCTATTTATTGATGAGAGTGGACACGATCACAATACCATGCCCTACGAAGTGCGGGGCGGCTTCGCTATCCATGCATCCAAACTCTGGCCGTTCATATCCGCGGTACGAACCTTGGAGCAGTCGATTTTTGGCGTGAACCTGCGTGCTTACGGCATGGAAATCAAAGGGAGTAAACTGCTGCGCCCGCGCCTCTTCAAATGGGCTAAACAGGGGGCGGAAATGGACGACGCCAGCCGACGGAAGCACGCGACCAATTTTCTCGGCAACGGTCGGCAGGGCCGGCGGCCGCGCAAAGACGAATTCACAGCCTACGGTCAGGCCTGTATCGCCATGGCTGAGCAGGTTATTCAATCGCTCGTCAGTTACGACGCGCGGGTTTTTGCCAGTGTAATACCCGCGAAGATAGATCCCCCGACATCGCCCAGCGGATATCTCCGAAAGGAAATCGTGTTTTTACTTGAACGGTACTTTTATTTCCTTGAGGAATGTCGGGAAACAGGGCTTCTCATTATAGACGGAACGGATAAACGCGCGGACCGGCAGTTTGTAGCTGAAATGGAAAGATATTTCACCAAGACACAGATCGGCCGCCAACGTACGCAATGGGTTGTGCCCGCTCCTCTTTTCGTTGAGTCGGATATGGCCTACGGCATACAAACCGCGGATTTATGCATTTACTGCCTGAACGCCGCCTGGAGGCTCCCGCAGATGACACAGCCAACAAGAGCTGAAATTGTCCCGTTCGTCGAGCTATTGAAAAGGTGTTTTTGGCAAGGCGACGGCTACCGTGACGGAAAAGTGTTTAAGACATGGAGTGCAGCGTTCGTGCCGGATCCATACGAACCAAGGAGTAAGTTGGAGGGACAAAGCGCATAAAAAAAGCAGGTAATGCCCTCGGGGATACCGTAGCAACCCCTCGGCCGAACCTGCATCTACTATTATTTACGATAGTCAACCGAATTGCAAGCGGTTGGCAAATTCGGTGGAAAAAACGGGCGTGGCCATATTTTTTCGCATCAAGCGGCGCTCGCCTGCATCGCCCACCATTGTCGGTGTTGGTTGCTTTCGGACATCGCCAGCAAGTTCATCATGGCCGCGGCGTGATCGGCATCCCACTTCATGCCCGGCCGCTTGCGCCGTAAGGTCAGCGTTTTGCACATCGCCTCCGTCGGCCCCGATCCGATGTCCCATTCCCCTGGCCTGAGCGGTGCGGTAATCCAGCATCTCGAAGCGTTTAAGCACATAATCCTTCAAGAGGCGTAGCTGGTTCTTTTTCTTCGGGGAACGCATTCTCCGGGCCAGGTCGTCGATGGCCTTGAACAACGGGCGTATCCCCACCGTTTTAAGTTCCGTCAGCCGCGCCTGGACCCGGAGCCGCGCCTCCGGCGTATCCCCCAGACAATGCTTCGCCGCCGCGTGCAGGTGTTCGCTGCGATGAAAGATGTCCAACAGCATCGCCAACAAGCCCGCCAGGCTCGTGCGTAGAACATTGATGATCCAATCCGCTCCGTCGGTCAGCGACAGGAGTTCCGTGGCTTTCTCCAGATGCAACTGTGCGGCATGGGCCGGGAACACACATCCGAGTATTACATCCGCTTGGCCTTTGGCGGGCTTAGCACGTACAATTACAATCAATGCCGCCGGACGGGCCGTAAATTCCGTCGCGCGGCCAAGGCCTTTCCCGATCTGTCGGGAGGCAGGTCCCGGCGCCAGGCGAAGATTTTTTTTCTGGAAATGCCGCCGGGCGGGCGGTACGCGGAAGCTGGCTTTTCATGGGATCTACGGTCTGTTCTTGAGAAAGGATTGAAGATGAGTGAACAATTCAAAGACAAAATCATTCTTGTTGTTGATGACGACGCCGACGTGCTGATCACCATTACCACGGCGCTGGCCACCACGGGCGCCAAGGTTCTTTCCGCTCCGGACGGCAACAGCGCCGTCGAAATTGCCGAGCGCGAACAACCCGATCTGATCATCCTGGACATGATGCTTCCGAAGCGCAGCGGTTTTCTGGTGCTCGAACGCATCAAGGCGCGCAAGCCCAGGGGCGGCAAACCTCATGTCATTATGATCACCGGGAACCTCGGCACCCGGCACAAAACATACGCCGAATCTCTGGGCGTTGAAGATTATCTGAATAAGCCGTTCCGCATGGATCGCCTGCTCTCTTCCATGGAACGGTTGCTCAATCCACCGGCAGAGCAATAAAGGTTAGATACGCGGCGCATTTCATGCCTGAATTACCCGAAGTCGAACATCTGCGCCGTACGCTCCAGCCGCTGGTGATGGGCGTCGCCGTTACGGGGGTAAGAATCCTGCGGCCTGCTTATCTGCGTACGCTTCCCGCGCCGTTCCGTAACCTTGTCGGCCGGTCGGTGCGGAAAACCGCCCGGCACGGAAAAAAGCTTTTTTGCACTTTCGATGACTCCCAAACACTCGTGGCGCACCTGGGCATGAGCGGCGGCATGGTGCGGGCAAAACCCGATGATCCTCTCGAACCACACACCCACATTGTTTTTGATCTCGCCTCCGGATGGCAACTCCGGGTGCTTGATCCCCGGCGATTTGGCGGGCTGTGGCTTTATTCTTCCCCGGAAGAAGCGCACGCGCGCCACGTCCAGGAATTCCTGGGAGTGGACGCCCTGGAACTTGAGCCGAAACACCTGCGGCGTTGGAACTCATCTTCGGCCCGGCTCAAGTCCGCCTTGCTTTCCCAGCGCGACGTGGCGGGATTGGGTAACATCTACATCGACGAATCACTCTGGCTGGCCCGGCTGCATCCACTGCAGATAGTGAACCGAATTTCGCCGGCGCACCGGGCGGTGCTGACCAGGCACATCCGCGCCATCTTGCGGCGGTCAATTCGCCTGGGTGGAACCACTTTGCGCGATTACCGGAATGTCGCCGGGCAAAAAGGGCGATTCGCCCGCCATCTGGCCGTCTATGGCCAGGCCGGCCAACCCTGCCGGCGCTGTGGAACGCCGTTGGCTTCGCTTCGTGTCTCGGGCCGCGCCACCGTGTTCTGCCCCGCCTGTCAGCGCCGGAGATGAATCTCCATCCCGGAAAAACGCATTCCTGCTGCCTTCCCCGCGGCAAGCCGGGACCATGGAATTCTGACACCGGGGGATTCTGAAACTGGCCGAACAAAGGGTGGCGGGTTAAGTTATACATCGGGATAACGCTTGGGATGTAAGACATGCCGCATTCGGACATACTGCTGAGTCTGGCCGCCCTGCTGCCGTTGCTCGCGTGCCTTCTGACGCTGTTACGAAGATCGAAAACGCCGATCGTCGCCGCCTATACAAGCATCGGCGCAAGTCTGATGAGTCTGACCCTGACCCTGTTGGCCATCGCCCGACGTTTGGGCCGCGGCGGGATGGCTGGCGCTATCCATCAGCGGCTGGGACTCTTTTGCTGGCTGCCGTTGCCGGGAGGATATCCTCCCGTACCGCACCAGGGGCTGACCTTCGGCCTGTCGGTCGATTCTTTGAGTCTGGCCTTTTTTCTGCTGGTTCTGCTGCTTCATTTGCTTTCCGGAGTTTATTCGCTTTCGCTGCTGCGGCAGCGGGAAATTAACTCTGCATATTTTGCCGGAACCAACCTGTTCACCTTCAGTGTGCTGGCCATGCTCATCTCCGCCAATATCCCGCAGCTTTATGCGTTTCTTGTCCTGGCCGGAATCGGGGCATTCTGCGCCGGTTTTGCGGCATGGAGACCCGATGACCGTGCCGCGCCCCGCCGGCTTCTGGCGGGGGCCATCGTGGCTGATGCACTTTTTCTCATTGGAATGGGCATTCTGCTGGCGCATGGTCCCGTCGGTATTTTGACCGTGCGCCCGCGGGCGGGTGAACTTATTGTGCCGGCAAGCGTGGTTCCCGCCGTGGGGAACCATGCCGCCGCGTATATTTTTCACTTCAGCGGACCGCCGGGATTTCTGGGCCTGGGATGGATGGATTGGGTGGGTATCTGCCTGCTCGCCGGCGCCATGGCCCGGGCGGCGCAATTCCCTTTTCACTGCTGGCCGATGGATTTTCTTCCCATGCCGTCGCCCGCCAACGCTTTGATCGGCGGCGCCCTGATCGCCGTTTCCGGTCCTTTTATGTTGGCGCGGTTATTTCCCCTGCTGAACCTGAATATCCGGCTGGTGGCGGCCATCTGCGGCGCCACTACCCTGACCATCGCCGCGCTGGTGGCGCTGGTGCAGACCGACATCAAACGCCTGGTCGCCTGGCTGCTGATTGCCTGGACGAGTCTTTCGTTTCTGCTTCTGGGAGCCGGCGCATATCGGGTCGGCGTCCTGGAATCCATCCTGGCCTGCCTGGCCGCCGCAACGCTGTTTCTGGTTGTCGGAAGCGTGCTCGGCGCGGTGGGGGGGCAGCGCGATATTCGCCTGATGGGGGGGCTTTGGGCGAAGCTGCCGGTCACGGCTGGCGCGGCGTTGTTGATCACCATGTCGGCTACGGGAATGCCGGCGTTGGGCGGTCCCCCGGCTTTACAAACTGGTTTGACATATCTTGAACATTATGCATCCGCCATCGGCGGTTACGGGCGGCTTCTTTTCTGGGCGCCCGTCCTGGTCGGCTATCTCCTGCCGCTGGCCATGTGCCGATGGTGGTGGCTGGTATTTGGAGGCCGCCCCAGGAGCGGGTTGCCCGCCGGGGTCTCGGAATCTCCGGTTCGCACCCTGCCGATTCTTTTGCTGACGTTGGGACTTCTCACGGCGCAACAGCCGTGGATCGGTCTGACCCGACTGCTGGCCAGGCCGGCGCCTGTGGCGCCCCGGGCGGCCATCTTCCCCCCTCTGACGGGGACTGCGGCCGGCCTGGTCCTCGCCCATCTGCGCTGGGCGTGGCTGGTCGTGATGGCCCTGATCGTGGCGATCTATTTTGTCGACCTGCGGTACGCGGATCGTATTCGCCGCTTTCCGGGGTTAAATCTGATCCATCGCTGGCTCAATCATGATATGTTTTTTTCTGATTTGTATACGGCGTCGCTGGGCCGGCCGGTTCGGCTTCTGGCGCAGGGGTTCGCCTTCCTTGACAAATGGATCGTGGGATGGGCGTTGCTTACGGGCGCTCTGATCCTGCGCCTGGGCGCGTTGATATGCGCGGCTTGGGAACGACGGATACTCGAATTTTCCACCGGCGGTCGCAATCCCCAGCGGGTTGGTTGGGGCGTTTTTCGCAGTGCGGCGCCCGGCGCCCAGGTATGGCGATCCCTGCTGCTTTTGCTGTTGCTGATCGTTCTGCTCGTTTTTATTACCGTCCTGCTGGCGCCGCGCGGATGGTCTTACCCGGTCCGGCCATGACGATTTTTTCAGAAAGGCGAGTTTGACTACTTACCAATACAGTTCGATTCTCACCTGCCTTGTCGGTCTGCCGATGGTCGGAGCGGTTTTGCTGATGCTCCTGCCCGCGAATCGCACTCGTCTTATTCGCAACGGCGCCGTGACGGTGCTGGCGGGAATGCTGGCCATCGCCATCGCCGCGGCCTGCCTCTTTAACTGGCGCGCCGCCCCGGGTTCCTCCGCCATGTTGCAGCTTCAGGAGAATCTGCCCTGGATCAGGAATATCAACGCCCATTTCCATCTGGCCGTGAATGCCCTCTCGCTGTTTTTAATTTTGCTGGTGTGCGGCGCCGGCCTCCTGGCGGCGCTGACCGGTTATGTCATCGATCAGCAGTTCAAAACCTGTTACGTCATGCTGCTGCTGCTGGCCGGAACGCTCGTCGGCGCATTGGCCTCGGTCGATCTTCTGCTGTTTTATCTCTTCAGCACCGCGGCGATATTTCCAGGTTATTTTCTTCTCGGACTCTGGGGTGGATCGGGACGGCGGGCGGCGGCAATGAAATTCGGTCTTTTCGGAATTTCAGGATCGATCGCCCTGCTTCTGGCGATTATCGCCATCAGCTGGTGCACGCGACATTCCCACGCCTTTCCGCACGGAACCTTGAATATGGCGTATCTCACCGGTTCCACCGCGGCCCGCCGGCTGGCGGGCCTTGGCGCCCATTCCGGCGTGCCGGCGGCGGGTTTTGTCGCCCGCGCCGCGTTTTGGCTGTTGCTGTTTTCGTTCGCCGCCCGACTCGGGGTTCCCGGTCTGCACATGTGGCTGCCCGACGTCGTGACCGAAGCCTCCGCGCCGGCTGTCATGCTCACGGTGGGCGGCAACCTGGTGCTGGGGGCTTACGGTCTGGCGCGGATCACGTTTCCCATGTTTCCCCGCCTTGGCGCGCACAATCAAATCGCCCTGGGCATCTGGGCCGCATGTGCCATTCTTTACGGCGCCCTGTGCGCCCTGGCGCAAAGCGACCTGCGCAAGGTAACGGCCTACTGGCTCCTTTCCCAGGCGGGTTATATCCTGCTGGGTTCTTTAATCGGAGCAGCTGCGGCTTTTAATGGCGCGATCCTTTTTATCGCCGGCGATCTGGTCACGTTGCTGCTGCTGCTGTGGTCCAGTCAAACGCTCGAACGGCGGGCCAATCACCGCGATCTGAACCGCCTGGGCGGAATGGCCCAGCTTCTTCCGGATTTTTTCTGCTTTTCCATCGTTGGCTTTCTCTGTGCCATGGCCTGTCCGGGTCTGTGCCTGTTTCCCGCACTATTTTTGACCATGGTCGGTATATTTTCCGCCGCCTATCGCGGTCATCTCCCGGCCGCACCCGCTCCGGGCGGGTTGGAACCGGCGCAATGGTTTATCATGTTCGCCCTCGCCGCCGCCGCCGGCGCCATTTTAATCGCCGCGAACATGCTCTGGACAATAGAAAGAATTTTTCTTGGCCCGTCGCGGCCGGAGTATCATCACTTCGCCGGTTTGACGCCTGTGGAGAAGGGAATTTTCATCATTCTCATCGCGGCCGCTCTGGCTTTCGGAATTATCCCGGATCTGCTCGTGCTGGCGCCGATCCATCAGGCGGTGCAGTCATTGGTCCTGGTATCGTCGCGGCCGCCGTAAAACAGCGGTCCGTGCAATAATGCTAGAAACAGGTGACTGTCCCTAGATTACGCATTATTCACGCCTTATTTCGGGAGATTTCCCAGCAGATACTGTGTTACCAGCCGCACGCCGAAACCGTTGGCGGTATCGGCGATCCAATAACGGTGCTCCTTTTTCGGATGGGCCACGCCCGCGATGTCCAGATGCGCCCAGGCGGTTCCCGTGGGCAGAAATTCCCGCAAAAACATTCCGCCCTGGATCGGATGCGCTTCCCGCGCGCCGCTGTTTTGAATGTCCGCGTGCGGACTTTCCAGCAACTTCTTATATCGCTCGTGCAAAGGCAGCCGCCAGAGCCATTCCCCGGTCTGTTGGCCGGCGGCGATCAGGTCCGCGGCGAGTTGATCGTCGTTGCCCATCAGGCCGGCGTATACGCCGCCCAACGCCACCACCACGCCGCCGGTGAGCGTGGCCATATCGATCAGAGCATCCGGATGGAATTTTTCGCAGGTATAGGCCAGCGCATCAGCCAGAATCAGTCGTCCTTCCGCATCGGTGTTGCTGATCTCCACCGTCTTACCGTTATACATGCGAACAATGTCGCCGGGCCGGCAGGACCGGGCGTCCACCGCATTTTCCACCACGGGAATCACTCCGATCAGGCGCTGGTTCAGAGGCAGGGTTGTTGCCGCCCGCATAATTCCCAATACCGCCGCGCCGCCGCATTTGTCATATTTCATCGCGCCCATGTCGGCGGCGGGTTTGATGGAAATTCCGCCCGTGTCAAATGTCACGGCCTTGCCGACAACCGCAACGGTTTTTTGCCGGCCGGCGCCCCGACCAGTCTTTGGCGGAGCGTACTCCAGGAGGATCAGGGAGGGTGGATGCATGCTGCCGCGTCCGACAGCGCATAAACCGCCCATGCCCAGCCGCCGGGCGGCCCTGGCGTCAAGCACCGTGATTTTGAGTCCGCATTGCCGGGCCAGTTTCCGCGCCAGGTCCACCATCACGGCAGGCGTGACTACGTTACCGGGCTGACAGGCGATAAAACGGGCATAGTTGGCGGCTTGGGCAATGGCCGATCGGCGGGAAACTTTTTCCCGCAGGGATTGGTCATCCGCCGGTCCGATCAGCTCGAAGCGCATCATTTTCACCGGCTTGGGTTGTGCGGAGGTGGGGCGGTTGTTCTGGTCATCGCCCCGGTCGCTTTCATCACTCGTGGACTGGTAATCTTTGAACGCAAAACCGCCGAGAATCGCGCCCTCGGCAAAATCGGCGGCAAAATCAGACCAGTTGAGTTTCGCCAGGCTTCCGGGATGAATCAGCACGCGGGAAAGCTCCCGCTTGCGGGCGTATTGACACGCCCGTGCGCCGGCCCAGCGCACCACATCGGCATCGAGGGATTCGCGTTTTCCCAGACCGACCAGAAAAATCCGGCGAATTTCAACTTCGCCGGCAAGAGGGCCGGTCCCCATGGCACCTGCCCCCATGGCGTATGTTTCGCCCTCTTTGCCCTTGAAATCTCCCAGGGCGAGGGTGGAAAGAATAAGCCGTCGCTGTTCCGCCGGCACGCCGCCGAGGTCGATCGCATCGGCCCGCTGATCGGAAAACAGAGGAATCACGATGGCATCGGCGCGGCCGGTCGCGGCGGGGACAATACTCAAGCGGAGGGGTGGGTTCTCATGGAAAACAACGGCGTCGCCGGGTCGGGTTCGCGCAGGCATGAAATTCCTTTCAAAAAGTTTATTCCGGCTCGTTCATCGAGCTGTTTTCTTCTTTGCGGATCATACCCGCATCCGCCGTATCGGGTGTATCCAAGTCGAATATTTACAAAGCCCAGGCGGCATTTGCAAAGTCGCCGGCGAGACGCGCCCGCTCCCGCGGCTATAATGGCAGACCGTATGGCTCCGGCGGAGATGCCGGGAACGCCGGTTTGGCGGATTTTGTTGGGATTTGGTTCATGCAGGACGACTTGATCGGCTGGCTGGAGCGGCATCGCTCCACGCAATACGAGCTGCACCGGGAATATATCAATCCGGCCTTTGTCAAAATGCTCAAGGCCATCGGCTTCGACAAAAACTATGTCCGGGGCGAGGGCTGTTATTTGTGGGACCAACAAGGGAATAAATATCTCGATCTGCTTACCGGATGGGGCGTGTTCATGCTCGGCCGCAACCATCCCGCGATCCGCCGGGCGCTGCATCAGATGATCGACGCGGGCAGCCCCAATCTGGTTCGCATGGATTGCGGCATTGCGGCCGGTCTGGCCGCCAAGGCACTGGTCTCGCACATGCCGGCGGGTCTTTCCCGCGTTTTCTTCACCAATAGCGGAACCGAATCGGTCGAAGCCGCCCTGAAGTTCGCGCGCTGCGCCACCGGCCGCGAAAAAATTATCTACTGCGACCACGCCTTTCACGGCTTGACCACCGGCTCCCTCGCGGTCAACGGCGCCAGCTTTTTCCGCGAACGCTTCGGAGCGTTATTGCCGGGCACTTGCGCGATTCCCTTGAACGATCCGCTTTCGTTGGAACAAGCGCTGGCGAAACATGACGCCGCCGCCTTTATCCTCGAACCCATTCAGGGCAAAACCTGCCAGGTGGTTAAGGATGGCTACCTGGCCGAGGCGCAGCGGCTTTGCCGCAAGGCCGGCACGCTGTTGATCGTGGATGAAGTGCAGACCGGCCTGGGCCGCACCGGGCGCTGGTTCTGCTTTCAGCACTGGCCCGAGGTGGAACCGGACATTGTCTGCGTCGCCAAGGGCCTTTCCGGTGGTTTCGTACCGGTTGGCGCCGTGGTGACGCGGCCCAAAATCATGGATACGGTCTTCGATTCCCTGGAACACTGCGTGGTTCATTCCAATACCTTCGGCCAGAACGACCTGGCCATGGCCGCGGCTTTGGCGAGTCTCCAGGTCATTGAGCGGGACAAGCTGGTCGAAAATGCCGATCAGCTTGGTCAATACGCCATGAGTCGCCTGGCTCAAACAGGGAGCAAGTGTCCGTTTGTGACGGAAGTTCGCGGCAAAGGCCTGATGTTCGGCATCGACTTCGCCAGGCCGTCGAATTCCCTCAAGCTGCGTCTGGCCTGGGATGCCCTGCACAAGCTGAACTTCGGCGTGTTCGGCCAGATGATTGTGGTGCCGCTGTTGAATAAACACCACATTCTCACACAGGTCGCCGGCTATCACACGGAAGTGATAAAATTCCTGCCTCCGCTGATTGCGACCCGGCAGGATATGGACTGGTTTCTGGGTGCCATGGAGGAGGTTCTTGCCGATACGCAACGAATTCCCGGCGCCGCCTGGGATACCGTCATGGGCCTGGCGAAAAATGTGGTGCGGGCGTAAGAGCCTGTCCGGATAACTGCTATCCCATTGCGGAGTCATCAGTTATACGGACAAAACAGGCGTTCAAGATAGGTGTCCAATCCTGATCCATGAGTCCTCTTCACCGGAAAATTCTTAACCTTGTTCTGCGTCTGATTCGCCATCCCCGGATCACTTTGGCGATCGCGCTGTGTCTGGCGGGCCTTTCGGTTCTGCTGGCGAGCCGGTATCTGGTTATTTCCACCAATCAGAACAAACTTTTTTCTTCGCACGTTCCCTTTTTTCACCGATACCTGACGTTCATTCATGAATTTCCGGAAAATGAGGCGGCCTACGTGGTTCTCCAGGCGCGTCATCCGGCCCAACCGCCTGCCACGCGGCGGTGGATCGACGCCGCGCGCGCGATCACCCGGCGGCTCGCCAAGTCGCACCATGCTGTAATCTCGGTCGACTCGCATGTGTCGCGGCGCGAACTTGGCGATCAGGCGCTGCTTTTCGCATCCTGGAAGCAAGTGCGGCGCGCCACCGGCTATCAGCAACGTTTCGCGCCGCTGGCGGAAATATGGGGGACGCGGCCGGTTTTGGCCGGCGCTCTCCTGGGCCGCACGCGAATGGAGCGATTTCTCCGGGGCGCAGCGCTGCGCAAACCCGATGCCCCAACCGCCGCCTTTGTGCGCATCCTCTGCCAAAGCTGGACCGCCGCGATAAACAGTGAACCGCGCCATTGGATCAGGGGACGGCAAATTCCGAATTTAACCGCTCTGGCATCAACCGCCGCTCCAACACCCGCCTCCCGGGGCTACTATTACTTCACGCCGCGCCATCATCCGCACGATCATTTATTGCTCATCAAGGTTTATCCCCGTTTCAACTACGATTCCCTTGCCGCCGTTTCCGTTCCCCTGAAAAAAATTCGCAAGGTCGTCCATGCGGCCGCGGCGCCTTTTCATGCACAATTCCGGGTGGGATTGACCGGCCGGCCGGTTCTGGCCGCCGATGAGATGCGCATAACCACCCACGATACGGACTGGGCCGAGGCGCTGGCCATGCTCGTCGTTTTGGCCGGTTTGATTCTGATGCTCCGCTCCGTTCGGCTGGCGCTGGCGGCCGGGCTTACGCTGGCCATCGCCATTGCCTGGACTTTCGGCTACGCCACGCTGGTGGTAGGGCAGTTGAACCTGCTTTCCACTGTGTTCGTGATTGCCCTGATAGGCATCGGCATGGATTATCTGATTCAGATTCTGGTTCGCTACCGCCGCGAGGTCCGGCGCTATGAACGCGACAGCGCGGTATGGGCAAGAGTATTTCGCTATGTAAGTCCTCCAATATTAACCGCCTGCGCCGGCGCGGCGGGCGCGTTTCTGGTCGCCCGGTTCACCCATTTCCGGGGCGATGCGGAACTGGGAATCATCGCCGGCGGCGGGTTACTGCTTTGCCTGCTCGCCGGCTACACCGTTCTGCCGGCGCTGCTGGTGAGTTTTCCCCCGCGCCTGAAAATGATCGATGCCGGCCGCCGTTATACCGACGATCGCCCGCCACCGCGCGCCGGTTGGCGAAACTTCATTGGTTTAATCGTATGGGTTGGCCTCCTGCTGGCGCTGCTTCCACTGGCGCTGCGAATTCGTTTCAATCCAAACTTGCTGGACCTCCAGGCGCGCGGATTGCAATCCGTCAAGCTGGTGCGAAAAATACCAACATGGGAAGCGGTGGTTCTTTCCCCTTCACCGGCCTATCTGGCATCTATTGAACGCCGACTGCGTACCGCAAGTCACGCCAAAAGGGAGCGGGCATCCCATCGGACGATGAATCAGGACAAGGGCGGCCGGAAAGGCCATCCTCCGCGGGGCTACTCGCCGATTCGCTCCGTGCGGAGCATTCTGGATGCCCAGGCCAGGCAGCTGTTCCTTGCCGCCCATGCCGGTCCGTTGGCCCGCATTCGCTGGCTTTCTCCCGCGCCGGTCACGAAAAGAGATTTGCTCGGGATTGCCGGGGCGGCCGACGCGCTTGCGCAAATTTTTTCAAAGGCGGATATCCATCCTTCCGCCGCGCCTGCCTCCCGCGAAGCCGCCGCGCCGGAGAAACCGCTTGCCGCCGGCGCACGGCAACTCCGGCATTTCGCCGCGTTAATCCGTCATGCCGATTCAGCCCGGCGCCAACAGATAGCGTTTCGTTTGACGCTTTGGCAACGCCGTTTTATGAAACAGCTTCAAAAAATAGCGCGAATGCTGGTTCCACCGCCGTTGAATATCTCCCGGCTCCCGTCTTCCATCCGCAACCATTTCCTGAGCCGCAACGGCGTTTACGCGTTATACATCACGCCGCGTTACAATCTGTGGCGCGAGGCCAATTTAAGAGCGTTTGTGCAATGCCTGGAAGGAACCGGCGCCCGGCCCGGCCTGGTTCCGGCGGGCGCGGACCTGACCGGCATCGCCGTGCAGTTATATCATTCCACCCAGGCAATTCGGTACGCTTTCATCAAGACCACCATGATGGCGCTGGCGCTGGTGGCGCTGCTGGTATTTCTGGATTTGCGGCGCCTGGGTCAGACGCTGTTGACCATCAGCGTGCTGGCACTGGGGCTGCCCATGCTTGTCGGCGTGATGGGCCTGCTGCACATGCAATGGAATTTCGCCAACTTTTTCGCCATGCCCATTCTGATCGGGGCCGGGCATGAATACGGCGTGTTTATGGTGCACCGCTACCGCGAAACGCAGCACAATCCGCGTCGCGTATGGCGGTTCTGGGATGTCAGCGAAAGAGCGCTGCTGCTGTGCGCCTTTGTCACGTGCAGCAGTTTCGGATTTCTTTCCCTGGCGCGCGACCGCGGCATTGCCAGCCTGGGCCTGGTCATGGCCATCGGGATCGGGTGTATTTATCTATCCGCCGCGTTTGTGGTTCGTCCGTTGCTCACCTGGCGTCTGGCCCGCAAGGGCGTATACCGGTATGCCGCGAAGCCGGGCCGCGGCGTTGACCGCGTGTGATTTAGCCCGGCGAGTCCTCACGCCGGCGTAATACCAATCCGCGGCGTGCCGCGTCGGACCGCGTCACGAGGCCGAGTTGAGTTTCGTCTATTCCGGGGGCGCCGCCACAACGCCGCCGGGAGTTTGGCGGGAAACGTGAAAAGCTTATATTCTACACCTTGGCCGGGAGTTGATTACGCATGGGTATAGTCGTCCAGAAATTCGGTGGCACGTCCGTCGCCACGCCCCGGAAAATCCACGATGCCGCACGCAAAGTCATCGCGGCCAAGCTTGCCGGCAAACAGGTGGTGGTGGTGGTTTCTGCGATGGGACATACCACGGATGACCTGATCAACTTGGCGCACGGGGTCTGTCCGAATCCGCCCAAACGCGAGCTGGATCAACTCCTGGCCACCGGCGAGCAGGTGACCATCGCCCTGATCGCCATGGCTTTGCACGCCCAGGGCCACGAAGCCATCAGCCTTACCGGCGGCCAGATCGGCTTGCTTACCGACAGCGCCCACAGCAAGGCCCGCATTCGTGAAATTGATAAGCGGCGCATCCAGAAGGAGCTGGCGACAGGCCGGATTGTGATCGTTGCCGGTTTCCAGGGTATAACTGAAAAGGGCGACATCACCACGCTCGGTCGCGGCGGCAGCAATGCCACCCTGGTGGCCCTGGGAGCGGTGCTCAAGGCCGAGGTATGTGAAAATTACACCGATGTGGACGGCATATTCACAGCCGATCCCCGCATCGTTTCCGACGCCCGCAAGATTGACCGCATCAGTTATGATGAAATGATGGAACTTTCCAGTGTCGGCGCCGGCGTCCTGCAGACCCGTGCGGTCGAATTCGCCAGGAAATACAATGTCCCCATCCATGTGCGCAACAGCGCCCACGAGGGGCCTGGAACATGGATTGTCGCGGAGACCCAAGCCATGGAACATATTGTCGTTTCCGGCTGCGCTTTGAAGAAAGATCTCACGCGGGTGACGCTCAAGAACGTCCCCGACCGGCCGGGTATTGTGGCCCGCATATTTACCGCCGTCGCCGATGAAAAAATAATTGTCGATGACATTATTCAGAATGTTTTGGACGACCGCACCGCCAACATCAGCTTTACCGTCGAGTACGGCGACGTGGCCGACCTTCAGCCGGTGATCGAGCGGCTACTGGCCGAGCTGGGCGGCTCGGCCACTTACGAAAAGGATCTGGCCAGGGTATCCGTGGTGGGGGTGGGCATGAAACAGCAGACTGGTGTCGCCGGCGCCATGTTCCGCGCGCTGGCCGACGCGAAAATAAATATTCAGAACATTTCCACCAGCGAAATTCGTATTAGCTGCATTGTGGCCCGGAAAGACGCGGAAAAGGCGCTTCGCGCCGTCCATGCGGCGTTTAACCTGGGCAAAAAGTCGCCGGCATGAGTTGGCGCATGAACTGGGGACCAGCCTGGTGACCGCTCTTGATGTCAATACCGCCGTTCGGCGCCTCGTCCCCATCGCTTCGCCACTTCGCCTGGCTATGCGCCGCTTCCTGGCTAATCGGCCGGCGGTCGTCGGGCTGATCGGTATCTTGATTATCGCCGGGCTTTGTTACACCACCCTTCCCTGGACGCTCACCCGCTACAATCGACAACGCCTTTCCGCGGTTCTCCAGCCGCCCGGCGCGCGGCATTGGATGGGTACGGATCGCCTCGGGCGCGACCTCTTGGCGCGTTTTCTTCTCGGCGGCGCCATTTCCCTGGCCATCGGCCTGATTTCAGCCGGAATCGCGGTAGGCATCGGCGCGCTCGTGGGGTTGATCGCCGGCTATGCCGGCGGGCGAACCGATGCGCTGCTGATGCGAATGGTGGACGTACTTTACGGTTTGCCCACTATTTTTCTGGTGATTCTGTTGCGCGTGGCTTTATTGGATCGTCTCACCGCCGCGATCGCCGCGCTGGGATTCGCCCGGCCGCAAACCGTGGCGGGTTTACTGATCCTGCTGGCGGGTATCGGTGGGGTGAGCTGGCTGACCATGGCGCGAGTGGTCCGCAGCCAGGTGATGAGTCTGCGCGATCAGCCGTTTGTGGAAGCCGCCCGCGCGTTGGGACTCCGTCCGCTGCGAATCATCGGTCGCCATATCTTGCCCAACCTCATCGGAACCGTGGTCGTATACGCGACCCTGACCGTTCCGGGCGCGATTCTGGCCGAATCCTTTTTGAGTTTCCTTGGCCTGGGCGTGCAGCCGCCCCTGCCTACATGGGGGAATCTCGCCGCCGCCGGCGTACTGGCCATCAATCCCATACATATTCAGTGGTGGCTGATCTTCTGGCCCTGCGCGGGATTGACGATCGGTCTGTTGTGCCTGAATTTTCTCGGCGATGGCCTGCGCGATGCGTTGGACCCGCGATCGCGTTAGAATCCGCTTTATGGACAACCGTTTTACCATCAAGGACTTCTTCTTCACCCTTCTGCTGCTGGCGGTGATCAGCGTAGTTGCGCTGGCGATGGGGCAGTTCAACTACCAGGGCCGGAAACTCCTGAGCTTGCAGCGGCAGATCAAGCGGATGAACGAGCTGCAACTGCAGCAGATGCAACTGCTCAACAAGTTCACCACCGGCTCTCTGACCGTCAAACCAGCGGCGAATTCGACATCCGCCGCCTCTGCGCAAACGTCCGGGGACATCCGCGAAACTCTCTCCGATGGCGCGCGTTACGTCCGCTACCCCCGGCCGCCGTTATCGCCGCATAATCCTTACAGCCGGCCCGACTATGCTCCCGGCGACTGGTTGGTGCTGAATCTGGGCGAGGAACCGCGGAAAATTCAACCGTTTGTTCCGCAGGATGCCGGCGCCATGACGGTGCAGAGCTGGGTGCTTGAATCGTTGCTTATCCGCAATCCGGACACTCTCCAATGGGAGCCGTGGCTGGCCCAAAGCTACCGGCAATCGGCCAACGGCCTGACCATCACCTTCAAACTGCGGCGGGGAATCCGGTTCAGCAACGGCGAGCCGATCACGGCGCGGGATGTGGTCTTCAGCTATGACACCATCATGAATCCCGGTGTGGATACCGCGCCGCTGCGAACATACCTCAACGATGTCAAATCCTGCCGGGCGCTCAATTCCCGGACAGTTCAATTCATCTTCAAGCGTCCGTATTTCAAAGCGCTGGAGGAAGTCGGCGGCATCCAGATCATTCCGGAGCATGTTTACAAATTTACCAGGCCCCGCCAGTTCAACGAAGAAGGCGGCAAACTGGTCGGCAGCGGGCCGTATATGCTGGATAAATGGGTGCGCGGGCAGGAAATTGTACTGGTGCGAAATCCCGATTACTGGGGTCCCCACCCCACCTTCGACCGGATTGTGTATCGCTTTATTGCCAATCCCCAGGCCGCGTTGCAATCGTTTCTGGCCGGGCAGATCGACGAAGATGGCCCCCAGCCTTCCCAGTGGGTCCGCTACGCCGGAAAGCCGGGGTTCACGAAAAAATATATCTGCTACAAATTTCTGCTGCCGTCCTCCGGTTACGATTACATCGGCTGGAATCTCCGCAAACCGATGTTCAAAGACCGCCGCACCCGCACCGCCCTGACCATGCTCCTGAATCGCAACGCCATAATCAAAACCTTCCTGCATGGTCTGGCCGTACAGGTTACCGGGCCGTTCAATCCGCTCTCTCCCCAGAATGATCCGCACATTCAACCGATTCCATACAATCCGGCGAAGGCCCGGGCCCTGCTCCGGCAAGCCGGCTGGCGGAAAAACGCCCAAGGCGTTCTGGAGCGAAATGGCCGGCCGTTCCAATTCAAGCTCGACATGCCGGCCAAGGACCAGCTTATCGAAAATATCGCCTCCTACGCACAGCGACAGTTCGCCCGGGCCGGCATCAGGATGACCCTGGAGCCTTATGAATTCTCCGTATTGGTGCATCGGATCAACCAGCGGAAATTTGACGCGGTTTTTCTCGGCTGGACCGGCTCGCTCGAGGGCGATCCCTACCAGATTTGGGATTCCAAAAGCATCGCGGACAAGGGCAGCAACGCCATTGGATTTGACGATCCGGCGGCCGACCGGTTGATCGCCGCCGGCCGCCGCGAATTAAATACCGCCAAGCGCATGAAAATATGGCACAAACTTCAGAGAATTATCTACCGCCGGCAGCCGTATACGTTTTTGTTCACGCCTTATACGCTGGACTTCATCAATCACCGGTTCCACAATACCCGGCCTTATAAAATTTTCGGCGTCAACGAAGGCGACTGGTATGTTCCCCTGGATATGCAGAAATATCATTAAGTCGAACACCGGATGCCGGCTTTCCGGCGGCCCGGCCGGGTAAAGAGCGTGTATGAGATGATGGCAACATCGCCATCGTCCATTATGTCCTCGAAAGGTCGCGGGAAAGTCTGGCCGCATGTTCA
This sequence comes from Planctomycetota bacterium, assembly GCA_021790475.1. Lineage (GTDB taxonomy): Bacteria > Planctomycetota > Phycisphaerae > WQYP01 > WQYP01 > JAKBMM01. Next base: position 17,943 of record JAJYDU010000021.1, read on the forward strand.
AATACATCTTACGCCGTCTGCTGCTGATGATTCCCACGCTTCTGGGCATGACTTTGCTCCTCTTTGCCGTGGTTCGCTTCGCTCCGGGACTTACCACCGCCGGCGGGCAGTTTGCCGCCGGTCAGATGAAGTCCAGGCAGGCGCAGCGGCAGCAGGAGCAATTCATCGCCCGGCGCCTGCACCTGGTGGGAAAAAACGGCCGGCCCATTGCGCTGCCGATGCAGTATCTGTTGTGGCTTCGCAGCACATGCGAAGGGCATTTCGGTACATCGCTCGAGTACAACGAGCCGGTGCTTAAACTCATCGCCCAGCGGTTGCCCGTGACGCTTACTTACAACCTTATTTCCCTGCTGCTTGTGTATATCATCGCCATACCCGGCGGCATGTTGGCCGCGGTCAAACGCGGCGGCTGGTTTGACCGCGGGTTCGGAATATTCACGCTGGCGCTGTACTCGCTGCCGGTCATCCTGGTCGGCTCGCTGCTGCTGGGCTTTCTGGCTGATCCCCAATATCTGAAATGGTTCCCCTCCGCCGGTCTGCACGCCACCAATACGCAAAACATGACCTACTTTCAGTATCTGGGCGATTATCTTTATCACATTACCTTACCGGTGGCCTGCCTTACCTATGGCGGTTTCGCGTACCTGGTCAAGCAGGTTCGTGGTTCCATGCTGGAAAACATGCGGCAGGATTTTGTCCGAACCGCCCGGGCCAAAGGACTTAAAGGTTCGACGGTGCTGATCCGGCACGTTTTCCGCAACAGCCTGCTGCCGTTGATCACCATTTCCGCCGGCATTCTGCCGGGCTTGCTCGGCGGATCGGTCGTCGTCGAGCAGATCTTTTCAATCAAGGGGATGGGGGCGCTGGCCTATTCGGCCACGTATTCCCGCGACCTTCCGGTTATCCAGACCATCGCCCTGATTGGCGGCGTGATTACCCTGCTCTCGTATTTGATTACCGATTTATGTTACACCATTGCCGATCCGCGGGTGTCCTATGACTAGCCAGCCGCAAGACGTCACCGACCTTGCCGTTCCGGATCGACTTGTCGGTCCGGCGCGTTCCTGGTGGCAAATTGTCATGGGCCGGGTTCTTACGCCACTGCTGGTCCGGTTCGCCGCCGTTTATATTCTGCTGGTGGCTCTGACGGCGGTTTTTGTGCCGTTTCTGGCCAACAGCCGCCCTTATACCATCGTCATCAATGCCCAGGGCGGCCGGCCCGCCGTGCGCGAATTTCCCCTCTTTCGTTCCCTCACGCGACTCGATCTGATCCTGCTGGCGCTGTTCGCCGCCGCGTTTTTATATAGTCTGGTTCATTGGCGGACGCGCAGGTGGCGCGACTTGCCGCGCCGCCGCCGCGTTCGGTGGCGCTGGTTGGGTTTATTGGCGGCGCTGGCCGTCATCGCCTCAATTCTTATCGCCATTCTCCGGCACAATGTACTCGATGTGCGCAACTACCGGCGGCTGGTCCGCCAGGGACGGGCCGGAGACGCCATCTTCGCCCCCATCCGTTGGGGCTACGCCGGCATGGAACCGCTGCGAAAAAATCTCATCAACCAGCGGCCTTCGCGCGCGCACTGGCTGGGAACCGACGGCGACGGCCGCGACGTGCTTTCCCGTTTGCTCTGGTCCTGTCGCATCGCCATGGGCGTCGGGTTTGTCAGTCAATTGATTGCGTTGTCGATCGGTCTGCTGTTCGGTTCGCTCACGGGTTATTTTTCCGGCCTCGTCGACCTGCTATCCATGCGTTTTGTCGAAATAGTCGAATCGATCCCCACGTTTTTCCTGATCCTCACCTTTGTAGCCATATATGGCCGCGACATTTTTATGATTATGGTGATCATCGGCGTCACGGGCTGGACGGGTTACGCCCGTTTTATCCGCGCCGAATTTCTGCGTATCCGCCGGCTTGATTACGTCGCCGCCGCCCACGCCGCCGGCCTGCCGCTCTGGCGCATCCTCTTCCGCCACATGCTGCCCAATGGGCTAACGCCGGTGCTGGTTTCGGCGAGTTTCGGTTTCGCCGGAGCGGTTTCCATTGAAGCCACGCTTAGCTTCCTGGGCGTCGGCGTTCCGCCACCGACACCCTCCTGGGGTAATATGCTCAACGCCGCCGGTAATCCGACCACGGTGTTTCGCTGGTGGCAGGCGCTGCCGCCGGGCTTGCTCCTGTTTATCACGGTGCTGGCGTTTAATATCATCGGCGAATCGCTGCGCGACGCGCTGGATCCCAAACTTGCCGTCAACTAGCCTCGGGCTTGGAACCGTCGCGTCCCCGCGACTTGTGAACTTTCTGGTTACGCGCGGGCCAGGGCCCGCGGCTAACCCACGTTTCGGCGGTTCCCAAAATAATCCTTGGCGTCTTGGCGGTTAAGCTGGAACGCAAAATGATTGCAACAGGTAAACGATTATGAATAATACTGCCGGCGGCGGAGCCGCCGGGATGTTACTATGGGCTGCGGCCCGGAAAATTGCCGCGCCAGTTCAAACCGAATAAAAAATCCCGCTGTTTCCCCACAGGAAGGCCAATTGATGTCCCTGGTGCTCGGCATCGAAACAACCTGCGATGAAACGTCCGCCGCGGTGGTGCGGGATGGCCGTTTCGTTCTCTCCAATGTGGTCTGGTCACAGGTGGCTCTGCACGCCCGCTATGGGGGCGTGGTACCGGAAATCGCCGCCCGCGCCCACATCGAATCGCTCAACCGCATGGTAGACCTGGCGCTTCAACAGGCCGCGGTAGCGCCGTGCGATTTAACCGCCGTCGGCGTGGCCAACCGGCCCGGCCTGATCGGCTGCCTTCTGGTGGGGGCCACGGCCGCCAAGGCGTTTTCTTTCGCCTGGAATCTCCCGTTGCTGTGCGTCGACCACGTGCATGCCCACCTTTACAGCGCGTGTTTGTTCGCCGCCGGTTCGTCCTCGCCGCCGCCGGCGCCTCCTTCCTTGCCGGCGATTGGTCTGGTTATTTCCGGCGGCCATACCAGCCTGTACCGAATCGCCGGCTATTGCGATATGCAGCGCCTCGGGGCGACCGTGGATGACGCCGTTGGCGAAGCGTTCGATAAAGTGGCGGCGATTCTTCACCTGGGCTACCCCGGCGGTCCGCTGGTGGATCGGCTTGCCCGCCAGGGCAATCCCCGCGCCATGGAGTTTCCGATCAGCTTGCTCGGTCGCGAATCGCTGGATTTTTCGTTCAGCGGGCTTAAAACCGCCGTGCTTTATCATGTCAACGGCGCCGGCGGACGCCAACGCGATGTCACCGCGTTGACCCTGTCCCAGCGGGCGGATGTGGCCGCCTCGTTTCAGCGCGCCGTGACGGCGGCGCTGGCGGCAAAGCTGCGGCGGGCCTTGGAACGCCATCCGGTCCGCAGCGTGATAATCGGTGGGGGGGTGGCGGCCAATAGTGAAGTTCGCCACACCATGGAAACGCTCGGCGAAGCCTTCGGATTGCCCGTTTTTCTCCCGGCCCCGCAATTCTGCACCGACAATGCCGCCATGATAGCCGGTCTGGCGGCGGAACTGCTCCGATTGGGTTTCAAGAGCGGTTTGGATACTCCCGTCGTGGCGACCATCTAAGCGCGCCCGCTCTTTTCTTCCGGAAGCCGCGTGGGTGTGATAATTTTTCGGAGGGCACGTGGGAGCGTCCCAATAGCCAACGGGATACGCACGCGGCATTTAGCCGCCGGTGGCCACACCGGCGCGTCCCGATAGTCGGCGGAATCACCGTCCGTATATGTCCGCTGGCGCAGAAACCGCGATCCGGCCGAATACCGTCCCGATAGCGGTTATTGTAATCCTCGGAAATATTGCCACGCCATGTCATACCCGCCGCCAAACGCCCTCTTGCCGACTTGATCCTGCGCCGGTACTCTCACGTTCATGCAGTGCGTTCTGGCCGCGGACGATGTACGGCAAATCATCGCTGATCTGGCGGATCAGATACTTGTCGCTCCCGATATTGCCGCCGCAGCGCCCGGCCGGCTGGCCCTGGTCGGTATCCGCCGGCGCGGCGAGGTGCTTGCCCAGCGCGTCGGAACCATCCTGCGGGAGCGCACCGGTGCGGAAGTGAACGTCGGCGCCATTGACATCACCATGTATCGCGACGACGTGATGGGCGCTCTCCCAATGACCATTCCCATGGGCACTCTCATGAATTTTCGTATTGACGACCGGCCGGTCGTGCTTTTCGATGACGTGCTGCACACCGGTCGCAGCGTGCGGGCCGCTCTGGACTCTCTGGTCGATTTCGGCCGGCCGCGTTTTATCCGTCTGGCCGTGCTGATTGACCGCGAAGGCCGGGAATATCCCATTCGCGCCGACTTTGTCGGGCGGCAAATGGCCGTCGCGCCGGATTCGCAAATTCGTGTGCATCTGGCGCCGACCGATCCACACGACGCCGTTTACCTTGATCCCCATCCGGGCGCCGGCCCCCGGGGAGTGTGCCGATGAACGCGGCAGCAAGCGAGCCATTTGTCTGGAAGCGCCCGCATCTGCTGGGGCTGGAGGACCTTTCTGCGGCGGAATTGCTGGCGATTCTGGACACCGCGCGAGCTTTGAAGGAAGTGTCCACCCGCAGCATCAAAAAAGTTCCGGCGCTGCGGGGCAAGGTGGTCGTGAATCTTTTCTTTGAAGACTCCACCCGTACGCGGACCAGCTTTCGGCTGGCCGCCCAGCGGATGAGCGCCGACGTGATCGACTTTTCCGTTTCCACCAGCAGTGTGAGCAAGGGGGAAACGCTCTGCGACACCGCCCGCAATCTCGAAGCCATGGGCGTCGACGCCATAGTGATCCGCCATCGCAGCAGCGGCGCGCCGAACGCCCTGGCCCGCATGGTACGCTGCAGTGTCATCAACGCCGGCGACGGCAGCCACGAACACCCCACCCAGGGGCTGTTGGACCTGTTTACCATTCGGGAAACATTCGAGCCGCGCGGCAAAACATTTTCCGATCTGCACGTGGCGATCGTCGGCGATGTGGCCCATTCGCGCGTCGCCCGCAGCAATCTCTGGGCGCTGATTCACCTGGGCGCAAAAGTTACGCTGGTCGGACCGACCACGCTCTGTCCCGACGAGTTCACCCGGTTCGGCGTCAAGGTGTCGCACTCCCTGGACGACGTGCTGCCCGCCGTGGACGTGCTGAACATTCTCCGTGTGCAATTTGAACGCATAGCCTCGGCGGCGTTTCCCAGCATCCGCGAATACAGCCGCTTTTTCGGACTTGATGAATCGCGCCTCCGCCGCTGCCGGTCCACCGTGCTGGTTTTGCATCCCGGCCCGATGAACCGCGGTTTGGAAATCACCACGGCCGTCGCCGACGGTCCCCGCTCGGCCATTCTTCAGCAGGTCAGCAACGGCCTGGCGGTGCGGATGGCGGTGCTGTATTTGTGCATAGGAGCCGGTAGTTTCAAAGCCGCCACGACCGGGTTACCTGGAGAAACTCCTCTCCCCGGGCGATGAATAAGCGCGCGGCCCGCAATCGCCGGGCTTCCCGGAAGTGTTCCGCCCGCAATGTAAGGACTTCGCATGACGCGCCGCTATTTGTATCCATTCAAGACGCATCGCCTTCCCCACGTGCTTACCGACATCCTGGTGATCGGCGGCGGGGTGGCGGGCCTGCGCGCCGCGATCGCCGCCGGCGAGTCGGCGGATGTTCTGCTTGTCTCCAAGCAGCAGTTGTTCGAATCCAATACCTATTACGCCCAGGGCGGCATCGCCACCGTCATGCGCCCCGACGACAGCTTCGAGAGTCACATCGCCGATACGCTCAAGACCGGCTGCGGTTTAAGCGACCCGATGGCGGTGGAAACGGTTGTCAAGGAAGCCCCGGCCCGCATTGAGGAACTGATCCGCTGGGGCGCCAACTTCGATCGTGAAACCAGCGGCCGGCTGGCTTTCGCCCGCGAGGGCGGCCATTCTTTCGCGCGCATCGTCCACGCCCTGGGCGATGCGACCGGCCGCGAACTGGCCAACTGCCTCGGCGCCGTGGCCCGCAGGCGCGATCCCATATCCATCCTGGAACATACCTTCATTCTCGACTTGCTCACTCTTGACGGGCGCTGCGTGGGAGCCCTGGGCTGGACCGGTCCGCGCGGCCTGTTCGCGATTTTTGCGCATCAGACTCTGCTGGCCAGCGGGGGCGCCGGGGCGCTGTACCGTGAAACCACCAATCCACCCATTGCCACCGCCGATGGTCATGCCATGGCCTATCGGGCCGGGGCGGTTCTGCGCGACATGGAAATGGTCCAGTTCCACCCCACCACCATTTACATCGCCGGCGCCACGCGCTCATTGATCAGCGAAGCGGTCCGCGGCGAAGGCGCCCGGCTCATCAATAAGACCGGCTATCGCTTCATGCCTGATTACCATCCCCTGGCCGAACTGGCGCCGCGCGATGTTGTCTCGCGCTGTATTCTCGAGCAGATGGCCAAAACCGGCGCCACGCATGTTTTCCTGGACTGCCGGCACATGAGCGAAGAGGCGTTTCAAGCCCGTTTTCCCGGCATTTATGAGGTCTGCCGCAAGTTTGGCATTAACCCCGCCCAACAGCCCATTCCCGTGCATCCCAGCGCGCACTACATGGTCGGCGGCGTTCGGTGCGATTTATTCGGCCGAACCTGCCTGGAAAATCTCTATGCAATCGGAGAAGTATCCTATACCGGCCTGCACGGCGCCAACCGCCTGGCCAGCAACTCGCTGATTGAGGCTTTAGTGTTCGGCAAACGGGCCGGCGAACATGCCGCCGCCCTGGCCGACCACTCCCAGCCGCCCGCAACGCCGCGCCTGACGATTGACATCCCGCGGAGCGATCGAACCGAGCTGGACATGCCGGATGTCCTCAGTTCGTTGCGCTCGTTGCTCTGGCGCAATGCGGGCATCGAACGCGTCGGTCCGCGGCTCAATGAAGCCGTGGAAATCATCGACTTCTGGTCCCACTACGTGCTGGACAAGGTCTTTGAGTCGCCCGCCGGCTGGGAGCTTCAAAACATGCTCCAGATCGCCCGGCTCATCACCGCTTCCGCCGCCGCCCGCCAGGAAACGCGCGGCGTGCATTTCCGAACCGATTTCCCCGCCACCGACGATAGCAACTGGCGCTGCCACCTTGACTGGTCCGCCGGCGCCGCGCAGCCCGTCACGTCTCCCGTACCGGCTCAATGAAAGCGCCGGCGCGGCGCGAAGTTGGGAGCCGCCTCCTTTTTTAACCTTCAACTATTCCTACAACGCCAGATAGGTTATAATTGGCGTTAAAATATAGACTTACAAGCGGGAAGCATGCCGCTTACATTTTGGATTCTTGTACACCAGGCCAAACCCTTGCAAGCCGCGTCCCCTTGCGTTTTCGCCGTGGTCTTGCCAGAAATCCTGCCGGGGGAAACTAGCGTTGTAGGACTATATTTGGGACATCTTCTCTGCATCGCAAATCGGAATATAGAAGTCCTTGTCGGCCTTCTTTCGCGGTGCTGAAAAATGCCAAGTGTCGATTAGCAGGGCGCGATGGCCGTTACAATCTAGCCAGAAAGATTTTGCTTTTTCCGATGTATGGAGGACTCCATTCAACTGGCCAAGTAACTTAAAATCAATCTTTTCATTGAGGCGCATTGTGATGACAATATCGGGTTGCAGGATGGCGATTTCTTCCCGGATGAAGTTGCGACCTTCTGGTTCTGTGGAGAGGCGATATGCCGTATTGATACGATTCCAATTTGCAGCCCATCCTCCCCTCTCCCTCTCATTACTCAATTTTGAGATGTTCATAAAGGCAAAGCTCAAGCCATTGGCCGTACCGAATGTGTCGCCTATGGTGCTCGCGTATGGAATATCTTTCCATAACGGCTTGTCGTTAACGATGCCGTAGGCGATACGGAGCATCCGTGCGTGAAACTTGTGTTTGTTGAGCGGCTGGCCGCCTATGCGTTTCTCTTTATGGTAGCACTTATATAAGACTTCCAGGTAATTGAGGCCAGCGAGCCCTAACGCTTCTCTACCGATGAAGAGTATCCGTTTTTTCTGGCTAAAGTAATAAGGGTAGAATCCGTCGAACACCATACCAGCAGCCTCTTCCGAGCTAGGGTTGGCAAAATGCTGCTGCCACTCGCAGAACAGTTTTTCCAGCAACGCCAACTTCGGCTTCTCGTCGTTCGGGTAATCAAGTTTTGGCATGACTGGCATAGTTTTCTCCTTATTTTCAGGCTCTTCGGGCAAACGAGTGGGTGAATTATACTCGAAAAAATGATTGGAGCGGCAATTGGCAGTGAAGTACCTCCGTCTCCAACACTATTTCGACGGCCGTCGGTCAGTGTGGACGGATTCCATGGCAACGTGAGTATCCTCGCCAGCCGGCGAAAACAATGGACACAGGAGAATTGCTTGCGCTGTGACTTTAAGTGTACACCTGTCGGATCCATCGCCACCCTATTCCTTGGCTGATAGGCGTATCGCACCATGCAGATCATAGCCGGTAATCTGGTTCATTCGCCACATGATCTCGTGGCATTTCTCGAAGGGGAATTCGGATCATGGATGGATCGGCTCTATCTGATGCGCGACCAACTACCCGCAGCCTATACGCTGCCCTGGGATGGACTGACCCTTGCTGCGCTTACACCTGACGCGCCGACCGAGGACCAGGAACTGGCGGCAAAGCGTGGTTCAGCACACGAGGCGCAGT
>JAJYDU010000161.1 GCA_021790475.1 Planctomycetota bacterium
CGGTACGACAGCGCGGTACTGCGGCGGCTCAAGGCGGCGGGGGCGGATCAGTCCGTTCTGGCCGCCTGGCGTATGATTGTCAACGAGCCAATCGGAAAAGACGAAAACAGCGATTTTTAATTGAGATAGGCTCTTATCCCGCTCTTATGCCCGCCGGGCGGCGGACCTTTGCGTGCGCGTGCAGCAACGCGGACAGGTTGTAATGGGTGTAGGGTTGATCGCAGGCGGGGCTTGGTCCGCGGGCATTGGCCACCCGGAAATCCAGGGTGCGGAGGGCGAACAGCACGGACTGCAGATTGCCACTTCGAAAGGCCACGGGACGTTTCATCAGCGCGATGGCGGTTCTGGTGTCGATACGGCCGTAATTTTATCAAGCCATCAGGCGGCGGCCACGGCGGCGGGGGAAGCCGCTTCGGATGCGGCGCCGCGGTCGAAGCGCACGGCCACTTTTTTGCTCACGCCCGGCTCCTGCATGGTCACGCCATAAAGAATATCCGCCACGGTCATCATGCGCTTATTATGGGTGATCAAAATAAACTGACTCTGGACGAGAAATTCCTTGATGATGGCGGCGAAACGGCCGGTGTTGGCTTCGTCAAGTGGGGCGTCCACTTCGTCCAGAATGCAGAATGGCGACGGTTTGCTGCGGAAAATCGCCAGCACCAGCGCCAGGGCGGTCAACGCTCTTTCGCCGCCGGAAAGCAGGCTGATGGATTGAAGTTCCTTGCCCGGCGGCCGGGCCAGTATCTCGATGCCCGATTCGAGAATATCTTGCGGATTTTCCAGGATCGCATCCGCCTTACCGCCGCCGAAAAGCTTGCGGAACATTTCCTGAAATTCTTTCCGCACCGTCTCGAATGTTTCGGAGAACCGGCTGCGGGAATCCTCGTCAATTTTGGCGATAAGCTGCGCCAACTGGCTCTTGGCGTCGAGAATGTCGGCGATCTGGGCGGCAAGAAACTTCTGGCGTTGCTCGAGCTGGTCCAGCTCGTTGATCGCCTCAAGATTCACGTTGCCCAGGCGGGCCATGCGGTTGCGAAGGTCGTTGATCTCGGCCGCCGCCGCCTCGTGGTTGACGCTTTCGTCCGGCTGATATTCCTTATGCAGATCCACCAGGTTGATTTGCAATTCCTCGCCGACCCGCTCCACAAGAGTTTCCAGGCGAACGCTCAATTCATTCTCGGCCAATGACAGATCATGCTCCTGCCGGTCGCCGGCATCCACCAGCTTTTGAAACTCGTCGATTTGTTCGTTCATTCCCACGTGGCGCTGCCGCAGCGCGGCCATCTGGTCGGCATTGGATTGCACGTCCTGCTGCGCCGCCTGCTGGCGGCGGGCAACCTCCAACGCCTGTTCCTGGGACTTGTCGGCGGCCTGGTTCGCTTCCCAGATACGTTGCTCGAGGGATGCCGCCTCTGCTTCCAGCCGCTCCCTTTGCGTTTCCAGGTCGGCGCCAAACTGCCGCGTCGCCGAAAGTTCCCGCGCGGCGGCAGCGCGCTGCTCCTGGGCCTGCCCCAGCGCCACGCGCAGGCCGGTCATTTTTTCGGCGATTTTCGCCAGTTCCTCCCGCTCCGCCTGAAGTTGGGCCAGTCGATCCCGCACGGTTTGCTCCAGCGCGCGACCTTCGGTTTCTAACGATACAACCTGGTTCCGGAGCAAATTCTGTTTTTGATCGGTCTCCCGCGCCTGGCCGCGAATCTGATCGGCTTCGGTTCGCACCAGTGGAATCTCCGCCTGGGCACGATCCACCGCCTGGCCGGCCTGCCGCCACTGGGCGTCGACCTGGGCGTGCTCGGTTTGCGCCTGGTAAAGCTGGTCCCGCAATGTCTGCTGCCGGGTCGCCAGCGACTGCGATTCCTGGTCGCATTCAGCGCCGGCCGCGGTAAGCGACTGAATATGCGTCTCAACGGCGGTTATTTCTCCCAGCAGATGATTCAGTTCGCTGCGCCGGACGATGGCGCCGTGGCCGTGGGCCGCTCCCCCCAATTCCATCGTGGAGTCCGGGTTTAGAACCTCACCGGCGCGCGTGACGTAACGACAATTGCGCGGTCCCTGCGCCCAGAGGCTTAGCGCGTCGCTCCATTGGTCAACGACAAACGTCCGCCCCAGCAGCCGCAGCGCCAATGGCGCCATGGCCGGATCGTAGCGAACCAGATCGATCGCCCGGACTGCGCCCGCTTGTGTCGCCGGCGATTCGAGATCTTCCCGGTACGCTTCGAGCCTATCCAGGCATATCACCCGGGCCCGCCCGCCGATGCGGCGCCAGGCGTCGATTTGGATGGCAAGGGTGGACGAATCTTCCACAACCAAGGCGTGGAGGGTCTCGCCGAGAGCGGCTTCAATAAGCGCCGCGCTTTCCAGTTCGGCGTCGAGAAGATCGCCGACCATGCCTTTCACACCGGCAAAACCGTTGCCCTCATCCCTTTGCTTGAGCACTTCCTGCACCGCCTGGGAGGCGCCTTCGCGCCGACGCTGCAAGTCCGCCAGCACGGACCGGCGGCTTTCGAGCGCGCTGCGTTGTTCCCTCTTGCGGGCCAGCTCTTCGAGCAACTGTGCCATCCGCTGGTTGTTCGCCTGCTGCCGCCGCCGCACCTGCTCCACCTCAGCCTGGAGCGATTCGGATAGTCCCGCCAGGTCTTCGCGCCGGCGGGCCAGCCGGGTCATTTGCGTTTGAACTTCGGCAAGCTGGGCGGCAAGTTCCTCGCCCCTGGCGTCCAGCCGCGCGATCTGTCGATCCATGTTTTCCCGTTGAACCACCAGCGAATTCAATTCGCTTTGGAAGCGGGCCATTTCCCGCAGCACATCCACGGCGCGGGCCTTGTCCTGCTCCACCTGATGGTTAAGCCCGGTGATCCGCAGCGCGGCGCTTTCGTGCCGGGCGCCCGCACCGGTGAGCGAATCTTCGTCCGTTTTGACTTGCCGCTCGGCGCCGTCCAGGGCCGCGACCAGCTGCTCGATTCGTACGCGAACCTGGTCGCGACGGGTATTCATTTCCCCACGCTGCTGCCCCAGCGCGGCAAGCTGCCGGGCAAGCTGGTCCGCCTCCCGCCGATGGAATTGCGACTGCTGTTCCAGCGATTGGCGCTGATTCTCCCGCGCGGCCAATTCGCGTTCCGCCCGCCGGGCCGTGTCCTGCAAGGCGTTGATTTCCAACTGCATGTCCTGCTGTTCCCGCCGGCAACTCTCCAGGCGGCGACGATGATGGACCGCGGAATCGGCCGCGTCGGCGCGCTGCCGCCCCACTTCCGATAGACGCCGGTGCAGTTGGTCATATTCATAAAGACTTTGCGACCGGCGGAGCTCCCGCAGGCGGCCGGCGTATTCCTGGTAGCTCCGCGCCCGCCCCGCCTGCACCTTGACCGAGCGGAGCTGGCGTTCCACTTCCGCCAGAACCAGCTGCGCCTGCGCCAGATTCTGATCCGTCTTTTCCAACCGCCGCAGGGTTTCCTTCTTGCGGGTCTTGAAACGCGAAATGCCCGCCGCCTCCTCGAAAACATCGCGCCGCGAAATGCTGTCGGAATCCAACAGAGCCGCGACCCGCCCCTGCTCAATGACCGAATAGGCGTCCACTCCGACTCCGGTGTCCAGGAACAATTCGCGGATGTCCTTCAAACGGGCGGCCTGGTTATTCACCAGGTATTCGGAAGTGGCGTCGCGATAGAGACGGCGGGTTATTTTCACCTGTTCCGACTCGAGGGGAAGCCGGTGGTTCTCGTTACTGAAAACCAGCGACACCTCGGCCATGCTCATGGGTTTGCGCCCGCCGGAGCCGTTGAAAATCACATCGAGCATGGCGTCGCCGCGCAGACTCTTGGCGGACATTTCGCCGAGAACCCACTTGACGGCGTCGACGATGTTCGATTTGCCGCAGCCATTCGGCCCGACAATGCCGGTGACGCCGGAATCGAATTTGAATTCCGTGGGCTCGGCGAACGACTTGAACCCCGCCAACTCAAGAGAGAGGAGTTTCATGACGCGGACCTCCCTGTCACGAAGACCATCCTTGACCAGCGGCGCGGCCGGCGACCAACACCGCCGGCAGCGCCAATATGGAGATTAATATACCGCATTCACCGGGAACAAGGAAGAGAAAAATGGGGAATAATTTTTCCAGCGCGCCGCGAATTCCATCGGAAATTGAAAAACCACCGGCTGGGTTCCAGAAAATTTCGCGTGGCGGTGTATGACTACTACTTCTTCTTATGGTCTTTGTCATAGGTCTGAGTTGTGCCCGATCTGACACGCTACTTTTGTGCTTATGACACGCTACCCGTCTGGACACGCTAGCGTGTGGAGAGACGCTACCATTGGCCGGCCAGATGCCGTAGCGGGTGGTTGCCCCGGGGCCGCCGGGCGCAAGGCGGACAATATTGATTTATAGCATTCTCCGGACGGGTGATAACGCGGAAAGCGGGTTGGTGGTGATATAGTCCATATATGCTGCTGGTGGAACTGGATCACGAGTTTGCCGCCGTCTGGAAAACCATCTTGCAGATCGACGCCGAATGTCTGGTGCAGCGAATCTTATTGAAGTGCTCCTTGTCAACTGGGCACGTATTGATGCTTTTTTTCGGTCGAAAAAATAATAATCTTGGTGATGCCGCGGTCAATATCGGCCTTGCCGGTCCGCGACGTTCTCTCGCCGGCGGCGCCGCCGCAGCTCTACTCTCTACTTACTACTTTCGCCCGCCGACGCTTCAGCAGCCCCAAGCCCCCCAATGCCAGTAAAGCCAGCGTGGCCGGTTCGGGCACCGCAGGCCCGCCAAACGCGATGCCCGGATCGAACGAGGCCCCGGCGGTGGTGGGAATCACGCCGAGCGACACCGCCAGCGTCAAATTCCCGCCGGAGGAAAGACCGGCGAGCGGGCCGAGGTCAATCACCGGATTGTTGGTGAAATAACTCTCGGCGGAGGCGAAACTGGAAAAGCTATCGGAAATTGTGCTCGCCCCGTTATTGAGATTGATGTTGAACGTAACCCGGCCATTGCCGCTGGAATGGACCGAATTCAGGCCGAGGATCAAATGCCGGCTGGGGTTCTCCATGTTGGCGGTGTTGATCGTCCAGTCGATTTCGCTCTGATATGCGGTGGTTGAGCCGGGGGTCATGTTTTCCGTGGCGAGAGTCATCAGGCCCAATACACTGTCGCCGGCTTTTGTAATGGCGGAGGTCAAAGCGCTGTTGACGGTGGCAGGGTTGGGCAGAGCACAGACAAAAGCCGCGGCTTGAATTCCGTTGGCCAGAGCCTCGCTGCGCACCGCGCCCTGAGCATTGGCAAACGCCTCGGCGTGGCTGGTGTTGCCGGAGATCACCGGTGCGCTGGCCAGGGCGGTTACGTTGACAAGGCCGGCAAAATTAGATGCCGCGGTCACTTTCACCAGGCCGCTTGCGCCGGTTCCGTAAGCATCGGCCAAGCCCGAGCCACTGATACCATCCGTGGCGCCATACAGACCAACGCCGCCCGCGCCACCAGTGGCGTTGGCGGTCACATTGACATTACCACCGCCAGTGGAAGTTCCGGACGCGGAGGCAACGGCATCGCCGCCGTTGCCGCCG
>JAJYDU010000022.1:0-3261 GCA_021790475.1 Planctomycetota bacterium
AATAGCCGAGGTCCGGAAACTGCGCGCCGTGCAGTTGAACGTGGCGGGAGCGTTTCATTCGCCCCTTATGGACGCCGCCGCCGCGGAAATGAGTAAAATTCTCGCCGGAGTGGACATCGCGACACCGCGCCTGCCGGTAATCAGCAATGTTAGCGCCCGACCACACTCCGATCCCGCCGCCATCCGCGATTTACTGGTCCGCCAGATCATCGCGCCGGTATGCTGGCGGCAAAGCATGGAGTATCTTCGGGCGGCGGCGGTGGATCATTTCGTGGAGTTGGGTCCGGGGCGCGTGCTCACCGGCTTGCTGAAGAAAATTGATCGGCGCGCCAATATTGTTAATATCTCCAGCGTGGATGGATTATAAGGATAAAAGGCGGCGCCGGAGGAAGCGGGAACTATCGGCGGGGAGAACTAAGCTCCCGGCTCATTGACGCGGAACGTTCCCCGGCGTCGCGGCCCCTGTGGCTCTTGGAGAATGCGACATGGCCCCATTGAATTCCAGGCGAGTGGCCTACGTGACCGGCGGGTCGCGCGGCATCGGCCAAGCCGTTGTGCGCGCCCTGGCCGCGGCCAATCACCATGTGGTAGCCGTGGCGCGCAACCGGGAAAAACTCGACCAACTCGTCGGCGAACTAACCGCCGCCGGCCTGGGAGTAGAACCGGCGGCGCTGGATGTCGCCGATTCCACGGCTTTGACCGCCTCTATAGAAAAAGTGATCGCGGAGCACGGCCGGCTGGATGTGCTGGTCAACAACGCCGGCATCACCCGTGACGGACTGTTCCTGCGGATGGAAGACAAGGATTTCGACGATGTGATCAACACGAATCTACGGGCGGCTTTCGTCGCCTGCCGGGCGGCCGCTCGCGCGATGATCCGCGCCCGCTGGGGCCGCATCATCAACATCGCGTCAGTTTCCGGGATCACCGGGAATGCCGGTCAGGTGAATTATTCGGCTTCGAAAGCGGGATTAATCGGCCTGACCAAATCCATCGCCCGCGAACTCGCCGGCAAACAGGTGACGGCGAACTGTGTGGCGCCGGGTTTTACGGTTACGGATATGACCGAACCGCTGCCGCCGCGAATCAAGGATGAGGTGCGGGAAATCATTCCGCTGCGGCGTTTTGGAACCCCGCGGGAGATTGCCGACGCCGTGGCTTTCCTCGCCGGCGATGCAGCCGGGTATATTACCGGCCAGGTTATCGTAGTGGATGGCGGGATGAGCATGTAACATCATGGTGCCGTGATGCCGGTGCGTCAGACCGTTGCGAAGTCCGGTCCTCTACGCTAAATTACCGGCTCCGGTAAAAAGTACGGGTGGTGGAAGTTTTTGTTAAACCTGATTTTTTGGAGGCCTCTAGCATGGCTGAAACAGACGAAATTGAACAGAAGGTCATCGATATCGTGGCGGAACAAATGGGGGTCGACAAGGCGGAAATCACCCGCGATACCAGCTTTGTCAACGACCTGAACGCCGACAGCCTCGACACCGTGGAACTGGTCATGGAATTTGAAGACGAGTTCGAGATGTCCATTCCCGATGAAGAGGCGGAAAAAATCCAGACCGTCGGCCAGGCCATTGACTACATCAAGGTGATCGCAGCCAAACAGAAGCCGCAGCCCTAATCACTTCGCCTTCCGTTTGGGTCTTTTCGGACGCCGCGCGGCTCCCGATCCGGCGGGAGCGAGTGGGGGCGTTTGGAGCGCTTGCCACGACATGTTCAAACGAAGAGTTGTCATTACGGGCCTGGGCGTCGTCACTCCCCTGGGCGATGATCTGGAAATATTCTGGTCCCGCCTGCTGGCGGGCCAGTCAGGCATCGGTCTTATTTCGCGCTTCGACGTAAGCCGTTATCCCGTGCGTATCGGCGGTGAAATCACGCCGGAAGTCTTCCGCGCGGAAAAAATCATCCCTTTCAAGGAAATCAAGCGGCTGGACCGCTTTTCCATCTACGGTCTGGCTGCCGGTATTCATGCGGTAAAGGATTCCGGAATTGATTTTTCCATAATTGACCGCGATCGCGCGGGTGTCGTTGTCGGCTCCGGCATCGGTGGAATCGAGGAAATGGAGCAGCAGTACGACCGCATGTTGGCCCGCGGAGTTGATCGCGTCTCTCCCTTTACCGTACCCAAACTCATGGTCAACGCCGCCGCCGGCAATCTTTCCATTGCCTGGGGGCTGCGTGGTCCCGTCTCGGCCACGGCCACGGCGTGCGCCACCGCGGGTAATGCCGTCGCCGACGCCTTCAAAACCATCCAGTATGGGCAGGCCGATGTGATGCTCGCCGGTGGCGCGGAAGCGGCTATGACCAAACTGGGGCTGGCGGCGTTCTGCGCCCTGCGGGCCTTATCCACTCGCAACGGCGAGCCGAAAAAGGCGAGTCGCCCCTTCGAGAAAAACCGCGATGGCTTTGTGCTCTCGGAAGGCGCCGGTGTGGTTGTGCTGGAGGAATATGATCTGGCCAAAGCCCGTGGCGCCCGCATCTATGGTGAACTGCTGGCCTGCGGTTCCACCGGCGATGCCTGCCATCTGACCGCGCCAGACGCCAATGGCGCCGGCGCCGCCAAGGCCATGGAAATGGCGATTGGCGCGGCCGGCATCCAGGTTGATCAGGTCGATTACATCAATGCCCACGGTACCGGAACCGAGTTGGGCGACCTGGCGGAAACCAGAGCCGTTCATCTGGTATTCGGTCCGCACGCCAGGAAGATACCGATCAGTTCCACCAAGGGGGCGCTGGGCCACAGCCTGGGAGCGTCCGGCGGCATTGAACTCGTCATTACCTGCCTGGCCATGCGTCGCGGCGAACTGCCGCCCACCATCAATTACGATGAACCGGATGAACTTTGCGACTTGGATTATGTTCCGAACGTTGCCCGCAACGCCAAAGTTCGTTACGCCATGAGCAACAGTTTTGGCTTCGGCGGACACAATACCAGCATCCTCATCGGGAAAATCTGACCTTCCCCCGCTCCATTTCACCGCGGGTGCGTCCCTGAAACGAATTATTTTTACCAGGTGGACGGTGTTATTTTTCCCGGCATAGAATGGAGAAATTGTGGAAATATGGCTTATGAAAAGGAGAATGCCATGAATAAGTCCCCATCGTGTGATTATCGCGTGGGAATATTGGCCGTATGCCTGACGGTTCTGATTTCCGGCTGTACCGCCGCGCCCGAAACCTCTCTTGGGAAAAGGCTTCTGAACGACAAGGTCAAGGTGGCCATTGCAGCCTTCCGCAGCGAGTACCCGAAGACCT
>JAJYDU010000022.1:3271-26352 GCA_021790475.1 Planctomycetota bacterium
CTCTTCGCTGTTTCATAGCGCCTATGGTTATGCCGTGCTTCCGTCGGTTAAAGAACTCGCTCTGGGAATCGGCGGCGCCGGGGGAAATGGCGAGGTATTCAGAGGTGGAAATATGGTTGGATATTGCAGTGTCGGCGAAGGATCGATCGGCGGCCAGATCGGCGGCCAGGAATTCACCGAATACATCTTTTTCCAGAACAAATATACGCTTGAAAATTTTGAGCACGGCGCCTCCGCTTTTGACGCCCGGGTCTCCGCTGTCGCGGCTACCGCCGGCGCCGGAAACGCCGTCAACTATCGACATGGCGTGATTGTGTTCATCAAGCCGAAAGTCGGATTGATGGCGCAAGCCGCGATCGGCGGTCAACACTTCCATTTCCATCCCCGGCACGAGTGAGTATCATGGGGCGGCGGATTGATCCGCCGAATTTATCCCGACCGCGCCTCCCCCCCGCCTGCCAGCGGGGAAGGAGAGGCTGGCGGCTACAGGGACAAGGTGGAAATGTCGACGGGATCATAATCCCAGTGCGGAAGCGCAACAGTGCTTCGGATAGCAATCGGGACAGGCGAGACATATAAATATTCGTTAATGTAAATTAAGAAAGAGATCCAGCCATGGGCAAATTGAGTAAATTGTGGCCGCTTCTAACCGCCGGCATCTTGGCGACCGCAATGGCGAGCTTGGCGAAAACCCGCGTATCCGCCGCAACGGCTTTGTCTGTCTCGAGAGCTGGCGGGATTCACGCCGGCTTGGGCAACGGCCGACAGACACAGGAATACCCGGTGCAGGCAGATCACGCGGCCTGGCGTGAATTTTTGTCCGCCACGCCGCGTGTGCCGGAATGTTTCGGCGTGAACATTCACTTCACCCAACCCCGACCCGGCGAAATGCGGATGCTCGCCGCGGCGGGATTTCATTGGATTCGCATGGATTTTGGGTGGAGCGCAACCGAACGGGTCAAAGGCCATTACGATTTTCGGGCTTATGATCATCTACTTGCGGCACTGGAGCGCTATCATATCCGTCCGCTATGGATTCTGGATTATGGCAATCCACTGTATGACCACGGCCTGGCGCCGGCCACCCCCGCGGCGCGCCGCGCTTTTTGTCGCTGGGTGGCCGCGGCGGTGCGGCATTTCCGGGGTCATGGCATTATATGGGAAATGTGGAATGAGCCGAATAGCTCCTTCTGGATACCTCGACCGAACGCCCGTGCGTATTCCAAACTGGCCCTCGCCGTGGGCCAAACCATACGTCGTGTGGCGCCGCGCGAGTTGTATGTTGGCCCAGCCCTTGGCGGTATCGACAGGATGAGTTTTCTGCACCGGTGTTTGCAGGCGGGCGTGCTCAAGTATTTCGACGCCGTGACCATTCATCCCTATATGAGGCCGGAAACGGTTATTCCAGTTTACCGCAAAATAAAAACGCTGATCGCCCGATACGAGCCCCCAGGCCGGAAGATTCCGATCATTTCCAGCGAATGGGGCGCTAGCAGCCGGTGGGTTAAGAGCAATGACGCAATACAAGCCCGCTATCTGGCCCGTGAATTACTGGTGAATCTGTATCAAGGAATTCCGCTTTCCATCTGGTATGACTGGCATAATGATGGAAGTAACCCTAAAAATTCAGAGGATCATTTTGGGCTGGTTTATTTTACCTACCATCCCGGGCGCAATCCCATCTACCGACCCAAGCCCGCCTACTTGGCGGTCCGTACGCTGGCGACACAACTTGCCGGCTGCCGTTTTGTTAAACGGATAAAAATCGGCGGAGCGGACAATTATGTGCTGCTTTTCCACGGGCCTAAAGGTAATCGCATCGCCGCCTGGACCACCTCACGCCATGCGCATGCTGTGGTATTGCCGCTATTATCCGGGCGTTACCGTATTACCAACGAAACCGGCACGAAAATGCGCACCATCCTCGCCCGCGCCAACAAAATCCATCTTTCCCTTTCCCATGATCCTCAATACATCCGAAAACGCACAATGGCCTTTACAAACAGGACCCATCCATGAGTAAATTGTGGCCGCTTCTAACCGCCGGCATCTTGGCGGCTGCGCTAGCAAGTCTGGTAGCGCCCCGCCTGTCGGCCGCACCGGCATTGTCTGCAAACGCGCACGTCTACCCGGGAGGCAACCGACAGGCACGAACGGGCGCAGCGAAGACGGGGGCAGCAACGCGGCACAACTTCTTGTTCCATCCGCGAATACCACAATCCTTGGGCATCCACATAGGCACCACCGATCCACTCCCCGGAGACATGCGGATGCTCGCCGCCGCCGGGTTTCACTGGGCTCGCATCAATTTTCTATGGAATCAAACCGAGTTGACCAAAGGTCGCTATGATTTTCATCCCTACGATCGGCTGCTCGCGGCGCTGCACCGCAACCATATCCGGCCAATGTGGATTCTTGGGTATAACAATCCGCTGTATGAGCATGATCTGGCGCCAAACACCCCCCAGGTTCGCTGGGCGTTCTGTCGGTGGGTTGCCGCGGCGGTGCGGCATTTCCGCGGTGACGGCGTTATATGGGAAATGTGGAACGAACCCAACGGCAGCTTTAACGTCCGCGCCTACATCAAATTGGCGCGGGCCGTGGGTAAAACAATCCGCCGCATAGCTCCGCAGGCGATATTGGTCGGCCCGGCCCTGGCGGATTCCAATGTCGGGGCCAGAAAGTTTCTCCGCCGGTGTTTCCAGGCCGGCCTGCTCAAATATTGGGATGCCGTGACCATTCATCCCTATCGCCTGAGCGGTCCGGAAACCGTTGTTCCGGTTTATCGTCACGTCCGGGCGTTAATTGCCCGCTATGCTCCACCTGGTCGAAACATACCGCTCCTCGCCGGCGAATGGGGTTACGCTTCGTCCGGATGGACCCATTACAACGATATCCGCCAGGCGCGTATGCTGGCGCGTGAATTCCTGGTAAATTTCTGGCAGGGGATTCCCCTGACCATCTGGTTTGACTGGCATATCCAAGGATACCATTACAGCTTGGTTCATTCCACGTATCATGCCGGTCGTCATCCGGTGTACGATCCCAAGCCCGCCTACCTGGCGGCCCGTACGCTGGCGACGCAACTTGCCGGCTGCCGGTTTGTTAAACGAATGAAAATCGGCGGAGCGGACAATTATGTACTGCTGTTCCATGGGCCGAAGGGAAAGCGCATCGCCGCCTGGACCACGTCCCGCCAGGCACATGCGGTAGTTTTGCCTCTGGCATCCGGTCGTTACCATCTTACCAACGAGACCGGCACAAAAATGCGCACCATCCTCGCCCGCGCCAACAAACTCCATCTTTCTCTAACCCATGATCCGCAATACATCCGCAAACGCTGAACGATCCGCCCCGCGGATCCCGAGCGTGGACTTCCACTCCGCGCCGCCTTTTTGATATACAGACGCATATTATTAAAGAGTCATGTCAGTATAAATATGGTCTTCGGCACGGGGGATGCCGGTTAATCCCGGTGGCACGGAGCATATTGGGGGGAAATACTGGGGGATCTGGATTCGAACCAGAACAAGCAGAACCAAAATCTGCTGTGCTACCGTTACACCATCCCCCAGGGAATGCGAATCCCGATAGCTATCGGGTTCGGGGTTTTCCGGATGGCACTAACCCCGTGGACGTCACGACCACAAAGGAACAAAAAAAGAATCGTTATGCTCTACGGAACTAACCGGCCCGCAGATTTACACCATCCGAATTTACTCTAGCGGATGCTTTTGGCGCGGTCAAACCTCGGGGCGCCCGTTCACGGGGTTAGAAAAATGGCGATTGTCTTGGCGAATAGATGCTTTCCAAAACCCGCCAAGCCTTTGCGTGGCCAGAGCCGCCCTTTCGTAGAGACCGCCGCCTGCGGTGGTCAACAGCCGATGGGGGCATCGGCTCTACCTTTTTTTCCCGTGAACGGATACAACCCCGGCAGCTGGCGGCAGAGAGCCGCGGTCTGCGGCGAAAAGGATCAGGCCCGGCGGGCCACTGATTCCGAGGGGTGGGGATCGAACCCACGACCCGGAGATTATGAGTCCCCTGCTCTAACCGCTGAGCTACCCTCGGTAATGGATTGCGATCCGCATCCGATAGCTGTCCGGATTCAGATTTTAGCCGTTCTCCGTTGGCGACACAACCAAAATCGCTTACCATCACTTTCATTCGGCGAGCCGGGCGCTCGCCTTTTCTGAATTTTTTCAGGAGGCATCGCCATGAAAATCGGCATACTCACCTTCGGCGATGGCCGCCGGCGCGTCACCGAAGCGGCCACCAAGGATTGTTTGCGTTTTCAGAAGCAGCTTACGGGCTTTCTCCGGGCCAAGGGACATGAAGTTATAGCCGGCAACGCCGTCGTATGGAACCATGACACCGTCAACAGGCAGTGTCGGCGACTTAACAATGCCGGCGTCGACGCAGTCGTATTCAATTTCGTTGTTTGGAGCTATCCGGACCTGACCGCGCAGGCAGCCATACGCTTTGATCCGTCCATCAGCATCATGATGTATGGCGTACTGAATCCATCCTATCCCGGCTGGGTGGCCTACTTTGCCAGCGCCGGCGCTATGACGGAAATAGCCCGCCCCTTCTCCCGTGCCCTGGGCGACTTGAATGATCCCGCCGTGGAGCAGGCGTTTGAGCAATGGTTTCACGACGGCAACCCGGATCAGCGCCATAAGGGAATCACGGCCGCCAAAAAGCTGCACGGCCTGCGTTACGGTCGTTTCGACGGCCCGTCCATGGGTATGTACACCGGTCATGTTGATGAAAGCCAGTGGATGCGGCAATTCGGGGTACACGTGTACCACCGCGGCCAGCTCTGGCTATGGGAGATGGCGAAGAAAATCGACGGCAAACGCGTCAAGGCCGGCCTGGACTGGCTCGAAAGCGTATGCCAGGCGGTGAAGTACGATGGAAAGAAACTGACCCCCGGTCTCGACGGCACACTGGCCCGGCAAGTGCGCCTGTACCTGGCGATCAAGGATTTCTGCCGCGAAGAAGGCATCGATTTCTGCGGCCTTACCGGTCAGCTAGACATGACCGAACATGAATGTATGTGTATTGCCGATGTTGCCGAAGCGCTGCTCAATGACAACGCCGATTGGGAAGAAAGTCGTAAAAAACCATTGGTTTGCGCCACCGAATGCGACAGCAACGGCGCGCTGACCATGCAGCTGATGCACTTGCTGAGCTCCACGCCCGTTCTTTTCGCCGATATGCGGCACTATTTCGCCGACCATGACGTATACGACCTGGTCAACTCCGGTCAACACGCCCCGTGGTTCAGCCGGCGGAGCAACGATTACAAAAAAAACTGGGGTGAAGTGACGTTGTATCCCGCCCTGGATTTCTACTTCCGCGCCGGCGGGGCCAGCGTGCAGTTTTATTCCCAGCCGGCGGATTTGATCACTCTCGGCCGCATTACCCGCAGGCAGGGACGTTTCCAGATACACCTCGTGCGCGCCAGCGTACCCGACATCGGCCGGGAGACGATGGAATCGCTGGCGCATCAGACCACTTACACCTGGCCGCATATATTTGTGCGTTTTCAATGCCCGCCGGAGGCAATCGGCCGGCATTACTGCTCGAATCACATCCACGGAATTTTCGGAGACCACGTGGCCGCATTGACCGCCGCGTGCGAACATTTGGGAATGGAAACGCATATATTGGGGTAACGACCGCACTCCCTTTCCGTCGGCCATGGACAAGATCGGCACGGCGGACGTCCACGAAAATCCGCGCCAGGCAAGAAGGAAATGCCGACACACCGGTTCACGAGCCAACGCCTGATGAGATTGCCCGATGGCGGCGTACGGATTCATGCGCCGGCAAAACTGAACCTGGGCCTGCGCGTATTCCCCCGGCGCGGCGATGACTATCACGAGATCGAATCGTGGATGGTTCCCATTTCGCTTTATGACACGCTGACTCTCCAGCCGGATTCAGAATTGAAACTGACCCTGACCGGCCGATGTGCGGGCATTTCTACCGATATTCAAACCAATCTGGCGGTCCGGGCGGCTACACTTCTGGCCGCGGATGCCGGTTGCAAGGCGCGGGGGCATATCCTCTTGCACAAGGTAACGCCGGTCGGCGGCGGGCTGGGCGGTGGCAGCTCCGATGGCGCCGCGGCGCTGCTGGCGCTCAACAGCTTCTGGCGACTGGAGAATACCGTGGAGCGATTGGAGGCGATGGCGCTGGCGTTGGGCAGCGACGCGCCTTTTTTTATTCGGGCTATCTCCGCCTTGTGTCGGGGGCGGGGCGAATGGATACAAGCGCTGCCGCTGCGAAACCGGCTGTACGCGGTTCTATTTATCCCACCGACCGGTATCGCCACCAGGCAGGTGTACGAACATTTTGATTCTCTGCCGGAACGCCGGCCATCACCGGATATCAACTGGACGGCGCTGGGCGATGCTGGCGCGAAGGAAATCAATGAGATCATTGACAACGATCTGGCGGAACCGGCTTTCGCGGCGGCGCCGTGGCTGAAGGAGCTGCGCGACGATTTGAGGCAACGGACCGGCCGCAAAATTCATGTCAGCGGAAGCGGATCCACGCTGTTCGTGGTTCTGGACGACCCCGGTGAAACGGCGCAAATGGCGCAGAGCGCCGGCTTAGACATGGCGAACCGTTGCGACACCGTGGCCGTGCGCATTTACCGTCCGGGCGAGTATCCCGCGCGCGCAGTCTCGTGATATCCTCCGCCCGCTGAACCAAGTTACGCGGTTGACGTACAAAAATACCGGAGGCTAATCCCGGCGCGCCGGCGCCAGGGGCAATTCAAGACGGAAATTTGTGCCTTTGCCCGGTTCGCTGGTGACGCTGATATGGCCGCGATGCTCCTCAATGATGCGCCGCGTGGTCGCCAGGCCCAGGCCCGTTCCTCCCTTCCGGGTGGTGAAATAAGCCTCGAACAATCGTGGCATCAGCTCGGGTCCAATGCCCACACCGGTGTCGGAGACGTCCACCAGAGCGCGCGATCGCGACGCATGGGTGCGGATAATCAGCTCGCCCCCCGCAGGCGTGGCCTGAATGGCGTTGAGCATCAAGTTCAGCAGCGCCTGCTTGAATAGATTCGCGTCCACTGGACAGACCGGATTTTCCGCAGCCAGGCTGGTGTGAAGTCGCACACCGGCGGCCTGCGCCTGCGGATGAAAAAAGTCAATCAAATCTCGGACAAGAGTATTAAGTTCCGTAGGCGCCGTGTGCAGTTCAAGCCGCCCGGCAAAAGACAGAAAATCATCCAGAGTTTGGTTAAGACGATCAACTTCTTTTCGCAAAATACCGGCTCGCGAACGGCTGGATTCAGCGCCGGGCAGGCGGGCCAGATCTTCCTGCAATAGCTGGAGATTAAGCTTGATGGTGGAAAGCGGATTCTTAAGCTCATGGGCCAGGCCGCCGGCAAGCTCGCCGAGCTTGGCCAACTCGTGCAGGCGGGCGATACGTTCCCGTTCGCGCCGCCGCATGTCCGAAGAATCGGGTGGTTGCCCCGGCGCAACGGCGCCCGGTGGTTTGGGAACCTGCGGTAGCGTATGAGCAGCCATATCAAATAAGTATAAACCACCGCACCGCAGGTGGAAAACCAGCAAATTCCGTTGGTTCACAAGTTCGCGAGTACCGCGGCCAAGAGGCATCGGCTCTCCATTGGCCGGGAAGTCCGGTGCGCCGTCCAGGGGGCAATATTGATATTGCCGGATACCCACAACGCCTTCGGTCACATCCCTGGACAGATACGATCACAAGCCCCACACCTCCCGCACCCGCACCCAGCGGCAGCGTCATTGGTTGCGGCTAAGCCGCTTTCGCGCTAGGATGCGGTTGAAATGGTGCGACCGGAGAGTTTCCCGTGCGTGTATTGGTTACCGGAGCGGCCGGTTTTATCGGTTCGTGCCTGGCGAAGGCTCTTCTGGAGAGAGGCGATACGGTTGCCGGCTTTGACAATTTCAATGATTTCTATCCCGTTGAACACAAGAAACGGAACCTGGCGATTCTGGCGCACCGCGCCAACTTTTCCTTCACACCCGGCGATCTGCGCGATCTGGAATCGCTCCAGCGGCTATGTCAGACATATCAGCCGCAGGCGATCGCGCACGTCGGAGCGATGGCATCCGTGCGTTACAGCGTGCACAATCCGTTCATCTATGCCGCTGTCAACGTACAGGGAACCATGAATCTGCTGGAGGCGGCGCGAAATACCGGCCACCCCCATTGCCTGCTGGCCTCCACCGGCTCGGTATACGGGCGGTCCACCCCCGCGCCTTTTGCGGAAACCGCCCCAGCCGACCGACCCCTGGCCGCTTATCCGGCCAGCAAGCGCGCCATGGAACTTTTTGCCTATAGTTTTCATCACCTCTGGCAAATACCCGTAACCATTCTGCGGTTCTTCAATGTGTACGGACCGCACGGCCGCCCGGACATGATGCCCTGGCAGTGGACGCTGAATATTCTATCCGGCGGGGAACTGACTCTTTTTAACGGTGGCCGGCTCAAACGAGACTGGACCTACATCGACGACATCATCGCCGGATTCCTGGCCGCCCTGGATACGCCGGACGGCTACCGTGTATATAACCTCGGCTGCGGCAACCCGGTGGAAAATATTGATTTTGTTCATGTGCTGGAAAAACTTCTGGGCAAAGACGCCCGTATCAAGGATGTGCCGGCCCCGGCATCGGAACCGCCGATTACGTTTGCCGACATCAGCAAAGCGGCGCGGGAATTGGGTTACAAGCCGCGGGTGCGGGTGGAAGAAGGGTTGGGGCATTTCATCGGTTGGTTGCGGCAGGAAAAGATCATCGAATAAGGGCCGTATGTTCCCGTCGCCAAACCGAATGAATGGCGCAGTGGGAGTACCCAACATGGGCCTGCTAACTCTCCAGCGCTTCGGCCACGGCGGAATTGGCAATTCGGCCATCGCGCATGTTCAAACCCTCCGCCAGGCCGGGATCTTTTTTCGCGGCTTGATCCCAGCCATGGTCGGCAATGGCGGAAACATAGGGAAAGGTGGCGTTGCACAACGCGAAAGTGCTGGTTCGGCCAACGGCGCCAGGCATATTGGTAACGCCGTAATGCACGACGCCGTCAACAATATAAGTCGGCTCATGGTGCGTGGTGGGCCGGCTGGTTTGAACGCAGCCGCCCTGGTCAATGGCGACATCCACGATGACACTGCCATTTTTCATTCGCTTAAGGTCCGCGGCGTTGATGAGGCGTGGCGCCCGATTACCGGGAATCAGCACCGCCCCGATCACCAGATCGGCGCGCGGCAGGGTGTCGCGAATGGAATGGCTATCCGAAAATACCGTACTGACATTCGCCGGCATCACGTCATTGATATAGCGCAATCGGTCCAAATTGACATCCATGAGTGTCACGTTGGCGCCCAGACCGGCGGCGACTTTGGCGGCATGATGGCCGACGGTCCCCGCACCCAGGATCATCACATGGGCCGGCGCGACGCCCGGTACGCCGCCGAGGAGAATTCCCCGCCCCATCATAGGCTTTTCGAGATATTTGGCTCCTTCCTGAATCGACATTTTTCCGGCGATCTCGCTCATCGGAGTCAGGCATGGCAAGCAGCCGTTCGCGGCGCGGATGGTTTCATAAGCGATAGCCGTGATGCGGGCGTGCAAACACGCCCGGGCCAGCGCACGATCGGCGGCGAAATGGAAATAAGTCAGCACGCACCGGCCCGGCTGCAGATAAGGGTATTCTACCGGCTGCGGTTCCTTGACCTTCACAATCAATTCGGCCTGGCGCCATATATCCGCGGCTTGCGGCGCCATCCGCCCGCCGGCCCGGCGGTATTCATCATCGCTGATACCGCTGCCCACCCCCGCCTGGCTTTCGATCAGCACCGTGTGTCCATGACCGGTGAGATGTTCCACCCCGGCGGGGATTATGGCGACGCGGTATTCGTCGCTTTTGATCTCTTTGGGAACGCCGATCAACATGGCGACATTATAGCGGTTCGGCCGGCGGGGATACTTCGGGAACGCAGCCGCGTAATCGGTCATGCCTTCGGCAGCATAGGCACATCGGCATAAACCATTCCCTTGACCGACAGCCGAATCCACTGTATGTTAGGTATTTGTACGGTATCGGGAAGTGGATGATGCTGCGTTACCTTTTCGTTGATATGAACAGCTTTTTTGCTTCCGTCGAGCAGCAGGAGTCCCCGGAACTCCGCGGCCATCCGGTGGGAATCATCCCCATGCCCTGCTCCACAACCTGCTGCATCGCCGCCAGCTACGAAGCCAAGGCCTACGGAGTCGGCACAGGCACGCCCGTGCGCCGGGCCAGGGAACTTTGTTCATCACTCGCCCTGATTGTGGCGCGCCCGCAAATATACGTGGATTACCATCACCGCATCGTGGCGGCGGTGGAGTCATGCCTTCATGTCGATCAGATTTGTTCCATCGACGAAATGTACGGGCGATTGCTGGGCGAGGAACAAAAACCGGCGATGGCCGCGGCCATTGCTTACAAGGTCAAACATGCGATTCGTGACACCGCCGGACCTTATATACGTTGTTCCGTCGGGCTTGGTCCCAATGTGTGGCTCGCCAAGGTGGCCAGCGACATGCAAAAGCCCGACGGCCTGACCATCATTCTACCGGAGCAAATGCCCGCAGCGCTCTACCGCATGAAACTGACCGACCTGCCGGGGATCGCTGCTCAGATGGAAAAACGGCTGCGCCAACATGGCGTTGCGCACGTCCACCAACTCTGCCAATTGTCCGAGCCGGCGCTGGCGGCGATCTGGAACAGCAAAGTGCTTGGTTCCATCTGGTGGCAACAGTTGCATGGACAGGATACGCCATTCCGGCCCACCCATCGCCGCCTGGTGGGGCACTCCCACGTGCTGCCCCCGCAATGGCGCTCGGAGGATCGCTGCCACGCGGTGCTGGTGCGCATGATCCACAAAGCCGCGGCGCGCCTGCGGCGCCTGCGTTATTCAGCGGGCGATCTGCTTGTATTTATCGAATATATGGATCGTCCGCCGTGGCGCCGGCGCGTTTTCCTGGGCCAGGCGCGCGACACCCTTACCGCGGTGGAGGCGTTTAATTCAATCTGGCCGGCGCATCCGCCGGGCCGCCCGTTCCGCGTTGGCGTGGCGTTTGAACGTCTATGTGCCGATCACACGGCTACCTTGCCGCTGTACGCCCCGCAAGCGCGGCGTAACGTCCTGGCCGATGTAATGGACCGGATCAATCACAAGTATGGCCGCGATAAGGTCCATTTGGGCGAAATGATGGGCGCCCAGGAAACAGCGCCCACGAGGATCAGTTACACCCAAATACCAACCTGGGAGGAGTTTGGCGGCGCGGAACGTGGGTGAGAAGATAACTACTGTAGTGTTCCAAACACTTCTTTACAGTTTGCGACCTTGGCAAGGATCGTGTCAGCATTCCTGGTCCGGGCTTTGGTGCATGGAAAACTTATGCAACGATGGGAGTAGCCCAACCAAGCTTGAGCCAGGCGGAGGGGATGCGTTCTTTGCACTTGGGATCGGGAAGCATTTCTTCAAACTCAGCTCCGGCACGGTACCCGCCGCTGGGAAGTTGCCGACAGAAACAAATACGACAAAGTACCAACCGGCCTCCGCCTTCGCGGAACTGCAGAGGGATCACGACATACTCGTTCCGATAAATCCGGCGTTTCGTAAAAAACCCAATCCCCTTAAGGGACACGTCCTCGGAACGGATTTTAAACGCGGCCCCCCGCGGGTTTGTCGGATTCGGAAGGCGCTTGAGCCACATGAATTGTGCTACCGGGCGTCGCCGGTGACTTCGCCCAAATGTTTCTCCCTGTTGCTTAAGCTCTCTGAGCACGGATAAAATCTGCCGCCGCTCCGCTTGCGTCAACGCTACTGTTGTGCTCACTACACTACTCCGTGTGTCCAGTAATCCTAACAAAGAGATTATCGAACCTAAAGGCTCAGGAAGTTTACGAAATTTTCTAAAGATATCGACAAAATTTTGTCTCATTACGATGACAGGGCACTCTACGCCACTTTCATACAGGAAAAGGCGTATAGACTGTATGGCGCCGCATATTCGCATTAACGAAATATCTTAGCGAAGTTCTGTTTCTGCATTCCTTTTCCAGATTCCAGTTGCCCAACCATTGAGAATATTGTCTACTATCTGATTCTTTATGTGGAGTCGGTTATCGACACCCCGGTTTTCTTTCTTTCCGCCGCCGAGCACAGCGGCGACACCTTGGGAGCGTCGCTGATCGCGGCGCTGCGCGACGAGTTTCCCGCAGCAAGATTTGTCGGCATCGGCGGCAGGAAAATGGCCGCCGCCGGCTGCCGCCTTCTCGCCGATCCAACAGCCAATTCCGCCATGCTATTGGTTGCCCCGGCCCAAGTTGGATACTGGATTAAACTCCTTCAATCGGTGCAACGGGAGTTTTCCTGCAACCGGCCGAGTGTGGTAATTCCCATCGATTCTCCCCCCGTCAACATTCGCGTGGGGAAACGCGCCCGGCAGTTGAAAATTCCCGTCTGCTATTATGTGGCGCCCCAACTATGGGCGTGGGCGCCGTGGCGAATAAAAAAATTCGCCGCCGCGGTCAATACCGTCTGTTGCGTGCTTCCTTTTGAGGAGGCTTACTTTCGTCAACAAGGGGTGAATGCCGTGTATGTGGGGCATCCGCTCTTCGATTCCCCCGCCGACAACCCCGTCTTTGATCCCGCCGGCCTCAAACCGCCGCTTCCCGCCGCGCCGGTGCGCGTGACTCTACTGCCCGGTTCGCGGCAAGCGGAAATCGACGCCAACCTGCCGCCGATGCTCGACGCGGTTCGCGCCATCCGCGCGCGTTTTACCAACAGCGCGTTCGCCGCCGCAGCCGCCGACGATTCCCGTGCCTGGCAGATACGCGCCTGCCTGCGCCGCCTTGGCGAAAGTGTGGACGTGCGAACCGGCGCCGCGGATGCTCTGATTCGTTGGGCCGATCTGGTGCTCACATGCAGCGGCACCGCCACTTTGCAGGTAGCCCGTCACCATAAGCCTATGATTGTGATGTATGCGCTGGCGTGGTGGAAATGGAATCTGGTCGGGCGGTTCCTTGTCCAGAGCCGCTACCTGTCGCTGGTTAATATTCTTGCCGACCGGGAATTGGTTCCGGAGTTCATGCCCTTGTACGGTTCGACGCAACCGTTGATCCGCCGCGCAATCGATCTTCTGTCTTACCCCGGACGAATGGCCGAAATGTCCGGTCAACTGCAAAATCTCGTTGCGCCTCTGGAGCAGTTTTCGCGGGAAATGCCCGCCGGGCGGCGCGTAGCCCTGCAAGTGGCGCATTTGCTCAGAGCCGCGGGATAAGCGCGGGGAAAATAAGAAGGCGCCTGATGTCCATCGACCTTTTGCCGGCGATTGATCTGCGAAACGGTAAAGTTGTCCGCCTGTGGCGCGGCGACTACAGCCGGCAAACAAACTATGCGGTCGATCCGGTGGATACCGCGCGGCGTTTCGCGGACGCCGGTTGCCGATGGTTGCACCTGGTTGATCTGGAGGGAGCCAAAGATGGAAAACCGGTCAATCTGGAAATCATTGAGAAGATTATCCGATCCGCGCCATTACAGGTGCAAGTTGGCGGAGGAATCCGCGATGAAGAGGTCATGGAATACCTCCTGGCCGTCGGCGCCCGACGATTGGTACTCGGAACGCGAGCCATTTCCGATATCGACTGGTTTCGAGCAATGGTTCTTGACGAGCGATTCCGCGGCCGCCTTGTCCTGGCTCTTGATGCGCGCGACGGGCGGGTGGCCACGCATGGCTGGACCACCCTTGGCCGGGACAGTCCCACCGCCGCGGAGGTGGCGCGAAGCATCGCCGCCCGGCCTCCGGCGGCGATCATTTATACGGACATAAGCCGTGATGGAACGCTGGCCGGTCCGAATATCCAGGCGACTGAGAATCTGCAACGGCAGGTTCCGGAGATTCCGATCATCCATAGCGGCGGTGTGGCGTCGCTGGAGCATATCGTGGAGCTTAAGCGCCTGCCTCTGGCCGGAATTATAGTCGGAAGAGCCATCTATGAAGGTACGCTCGACGTGGGTCAGGCGGTGGCGGAACTCGCCAAGGTGGCGTATACCGGTACCGGAAAATAACTCTCGCCGCGGGAATAAACCTATTGGGAGGCGCCAACTTGAGCATCACCGGCAACAAGCAGGACCTGGCCCGGCTCACCGACGAGATCATCGACAGCTACCGCCGGCATCCCGCCACACAATACATCGGTTCAACCTATTTACCGAACCGTGAGACCATTATTTCTCTGGTGAATACGATTCGCGAAGTACTGTTTCCCGGTTTTTTCGGACGCCAGAATATTGTCGAAAGCGATCTGCCTTTTCATATCAGCTCGATACTCGGAACGGTGCGGGATATGCTTTTTGACCAGGTGCGGCGGTCCCTGCGCCACCGGCACCAGCGCACGGGTAAGGGAGAATGCCCCGATTGCGACGCCACGGCGGCCGCGATCACGGATGAGTTTCTCGGTTCAATTCCCCAATTGCGGGGGATTCTGGCAACGGACGCCCAGGCGGCGTTCGACGGCGATCCCGCCGCCGGCAGCATCGACGAGATCATTTTCTGCTATCCCGGCTACCTGGCCGTCACCATCTACCGCATCGCGCACGAGCTGCATCGGCTGGGGGTTCCGCTGATACCGAGAATCATGACCGAATACGCCCATAGCCTCACGGGCATAGACATTCACCCGGGGGCCGAGATCGGCGAATATTTCTTTATCGATCACGGTACCGGCGTGGTGGTGGGCGAAACCACCATGATCGGTACAAATGTTCGTATATACCAGGGCGTGACACTCGGAGCGCTTTCGACGCGCGGCGGTCAGAGCCTGCGCGGAACCAAGCGCCATCCAACCATCCAGGACGGCGTGTTGATCTATCCGAACGCCAGCATTCTCGGCGGCGACACGGTGATCGGACAGGGCGCGACGATCAATGGCAACGTCTTTATCACGCAATCCGTTCCACCGCACACGCGGGTGAGCGTCAAGCATCCGGAATTGCAGTACCGCAACCGTCCGCCGCGCGAATTCGCGCAGGAGGCTCCGCCCGATTTTCAGATATAATGATACATCTAGATTTATATATCAATAATATCATTTCCTTTCAGATCCATGGGCCTGGCGCCGCCCGCCGCCAATCGCAGACGCACCAGAATGTCCTCTGCTATTCTCCGGACTTGTTCAATCCCGGCGCCGCGTATCCCGGCGCCGGCTCCCGGCGCTATTCCCTCGACCGCGCGCCGGCCCCGGGTCTCGCCGTGGAGTTGCGGCGCGATAAACACCCAGGCCTCATCCGCCAGACGAGCCTGGAAAAACGCGCCGAGCACTTTCGGCCCCCCTTCCACGAGCAGATTCGTGCAGCCCATGCCACCAAGTCGTTGAAGAACTTCGCGGATATTCAATCCGCCTTCCGAAGCAGGCGCAACGGCCAGGCATTGGACGCCATACGATTCCAGTCGCTTTCGCCGCAGAACTGCCGCGCGGCCGAATCCGCGGCGATGAAATACGCACACCGGAATACTCCGTGCGCTTCTTGCCAAACGGCTGGTTAAAGGCAGTCGGCAATAGCTGTCCAGGATTACGCGACGCGGAATCCGCCGCAGATCCATCGCCTTTTTCGGACGAGCGGTCAGCCGCGGATCATCTTGCCGCACGGTTCCTATGCCCACCATGACGGCGTCGACACGACCACGCAACTGATGGACCATACTCCGGGAAGCCGCCGAACTGATCCATTTCGATTTTCCCCGACTTTCGACGCAACCGTCGATGGTCTGCGCCCATTTGAGAATAACATAGGGTCGTCCGGTGGTAATCCATTTCACAAAGGGCCGGTTGAGCCGCTGCGCTTCGACCTGACAGACACCTGTGCACACTTCCACGCCGGAATTTCGTAGCCGGCGGATGCCTTGACCGCAAACCAGGGGATTGGGATCCACCATCGCAACCACCACTCGTTGGATGGCGACGGCCAGGATAGCTTCGGTGCACGGGCCGGTTTTCCCGTGATGGCAACACGGCTCGAGCGTTACGTAAAGCGTACCGCCGCGGGCTTTCCCGCCCGCCATTCGTATGGCGTTTATTTCCGCATGTGGTCCGCCAAATTCGCCATGCCACCCCCGCCCTACGATGCGCCGCCCCCGGCAAAGCACGGCTCCGACCAGGGGGTTCGGTTCGACACGACCCTGGCCGCGCCGGGCCAACTGAAGGGCCAACCTCATCATTTTCCGGTCAAACTCCCGGCTATTTTCAGACATGCGGCGGTCCAATCAAACGGCGTGACATTTTTTCGCAGGCGCCTGGAAGCGTCCCGATAGCCATCGGGATCCACGCGTGACGTTTAGTCGCCGGTGGTCACACCGGCGCGTCCCGATAGTTATCGGGATACCCGCCTGCGAGGATCAGTTGGCGCAGAAACCGCAATCCAGTCGAACACCGTTCAATAGCGAATATTATAACCCCGAAGAATTGTCACGCTCCAATCAAAATATTCCTGCAATTCTCTTTCTTTCCAGACCTACCACGGGCTACAATGAAACAGGTAAGCCTGCCGGATCCCTTATACAGGAGGTTCAATCATGCGCCTGTTTCTCCCGGACCGAAAGATTTTACGGGCGGCCGTCCTGGCGATGGCCTTTGCCGGCCTTGTGTGGTCCGCACCCGGGCGCGCCGCCGGCGCCAACGGGATGAGTTCCAGCTCTCGCGCTCTGAATGAAGTTCTCCCGGCCACGCAAATGCATAACATTCCCTTGCGCGACGCCATAGCGTACCTGCGTAATACAACCAACGCGAACATTTTCGTCAACTGGAACGCTCTGCAAGCCGCCGGTGTTTCGCGCATGGCGCCGGTGAGTCTTGACGTACGTAATGTTACCGTTCGCAAGGTTCTTTCCCTGATCCTGGCCGAAGCATCGCCGCAAACGCCGCTGGTTTTCTTTATCAGCAGCAATGTTCTTACGATCACTACGCGGTCGGAAGCGAACCTCCACCTGGTAACGCGTGTGTACCCGGTGGGCGATCTGATCATGAGCGTTCCCAATTTCAACAACGCGCCGTCGTTCAACCTGCAATCAGCCACGCAGAACACCAGCTCTTCGGTCAGCTCCCAGGGCGGAGGCGGTGCGATGGGCGCCGCCGGCGGCGGCCTCTTCACAGGTTCCACCGCCGCCACCGGCAACACCCAGGCGTCCGCCAAGCGCAAAAAAGAACTGGTCAAGCTCATTGAAACGGTTATTTCGCCGCGCATCTGGAGCGTCAACGGCGGGCCGGCCAACATCATTTATTTCAACCGACAACTGGTAGTGACAGCCCCGGCCTACATTCAGGAGCTTATAGGCGGCCCGGGTTGATCGTCCGTAAGCGGCGTATGGCTCATGATGAAGCGACAACCGGCCAAGTGGGGGCTGATCCTGCCAATATTAGCGTTGTGCGCGGGGCTGCGATCCCGTGAAATTCCTGCGGCGACTGCACATACGACCGCATCTGGCGGTCCGACCACGCGCCGTGCCAATTCGTCCCAAACCACCCATGAGCGAGTGAAAACCCGGACAACGGCCGTATCTCCTCCGGCCGGTTTTGCGCACAATCCCAACTTTCGCCCGGCCGAAGTCGGATGCGTCATCTTTGTGCAAAAGCAGCCCGCGCTGCTCGCTCACTTATTGCCCACTTTGCAATTCAAACATATATCGCTCGGCGGATCATTATCTCGTCTAGCCGATCGAACCGGGACCAATCTCGCCGCCGGGTGGTCGGCGCTGCGCGCCGCCGGGGTCAACACCAGGGCAAAAAAGACGTTTACCCTCCCGGCGCAATCATACCGATTGGATATTGTCGATGTGCTCAAAATATTCGCGCCACGCGTGCGTATGGTGGTCACCGCTTCTGAAAATGTCATATTTCTCACAACCGAAGCACAAGACGATACCCACCTGGTGATGCGTCGCTATTGGCTGGCGGATCTGGTAGCGAATTTGCCGCGCATCATCCGCCCGGGTGCGAACCGGCAAGCTGCCCGGGTGCGAAAAAGCCGGGGCGCCGCAACGCGCCCGGCGGCATATCGCACGAACATAGTCAATCTTATTACCGACAACGTGCGGCCCAAAGTATGGCTTAATCACGGTGGAAAGGCCACCATTACGCAGATCGGCGATAAGGTCATCGTGGTGGCGCCGGCCAGCGTGCAAGCGCTGTTGCAGGGGCCTTCCCATTACAACCCCAATCGCATCCCGCTGTATATTATATTCAGTTATTGATCTAATTGTTTATGGAGGCGTTGAATGATCTGCCGGATCCGGGCGATCTGATCAGGCGTCAGCCGCGTCAGCTCGCGGCGCGGCAGACGGCTGTTGAGCGTCAGCGCCAGTTTCAATTGATGGATTCGCTCGGCCGGGGTCAGGCCGCAGCGGGCCGTCCGGGCCAGGGGAATTCGTACGCGGGCGTCGGTACGGTTGATCCGCAACAGCGCCAGCACGTCCGCGCGCGGATTGATTCCCATGCGAACCTTAAGCCAGATTCGGCGAAGCAGCCACGTCTGGGAACGACGATTCCGCCGCAAAATATGATTGAGCGCGTGGAGCGCCTCCGGCCAGTTATGCCCGCGCACCGCTGCCTGGTAAGCCTTTTCATAGCGCACCGGATCCCAGGCCAAAGCGCGTTGCTGTACGGCCGGCAGGAGGATTCCGCCCAACAGTGCCGCGCCGATCATCATCAACGTAGCCAATAGTTTGAGTCCCGGCCCGCCGGTGTCATAGCTAATATCCGACCCCGTGGCATGAACAAGTGCTTTGGGACGGGCCTCAAACGCGCCCAAAACAACCCAGAACAGCATGGCCGCACCGCCGGTGACCAGGGCCATGTTGATCTGGTCGTAAACGCACATACCCGCGGCGCCGAGAACCGCCGCCAGGGCGACGATCCGCCGCTTCTCCGGAGAGAGGATATCCCAGGCGCGATCGGCGATGAGCATGCCGGCCAAAGCGGCCAATGCGTAAAAGATGGACATGAAAACCATCCAGAAAACGATCGCTATATTGCCGGTTTTCGGTCCTGTGAAGATAAATCTCCCCCCCCACCAGCAGAGCACAAAGACGGCAAACTGCCACGGGTGGACAGGTCCGTCGTTTTTCGGATCGTCATGGGTATGATCGCGCCGCAGAGCGCGCAGCAGCGCCATGAGCAATAAAATTGCCCAGAGTCCCGTTGCCGGAAGTCCCGTCCCGGCGGCCAGACACAAAAACGGATTATGGGGATCCTGAACATCTTCCGGAGCGCCGCGTGGTTTGTACGTTGTGTAGTAATAACCGAAGTTATACAGACCCACACCCAGCAGTGGATACCGCCGGGTAATCCGGGCCGCCCCCGTCCAGTATTGCCAGCGAAAACGCAGATCGCGCGTGGGTAAGGTATGCCGGATCAGACCGTAGGTCAGCACTCCGGCAACAATGACGGCAATGCCGGCAAATACCACTCCGACGGTTTGCCAGCGATGCCCGGCAAGCCAGCGGCGCGCCCGCCAGGCGAAAAAGAGCGCCGGCAGGCAAAGCGCCAACGTGGCGATGCCGCCTTTGCTGCGCGTGAAAATCAGCACAGCCGCGCCAAGAATAAACAAAATCAGTAATAAGGCGCCAAGAAAAATCGCAAGCGGAATTTCCCGTCCGATCTGGAAGCGATCCCGCCCTGTCCTGACTTGCCCGGAATTCCGATGGCCGCCGGGATCAGAATTTCCCTCCGGGCGCCGCACTGACCGGTTTTTGGCGACGGAACTGGGGATACTTCTCCGGGCCGCCATTAGAACCGCCACCCCCAGCGCGAAAGTCGCCAGCAGCAGCGGCAGCAGTGCCTCGGCGAACACGTCGCTCAGCGACTGAAAACCGCTGACCTCGCGCGAATTGAGCCGGGCGACAAACAACTTCAGTTCCGCGCTGTGCGGGCCCAGTCCCGCGTGCGCCAGCCAGGCCGCCTCTTTCTGGTGAAAGTAATGAATAGTCGCCGGAATTTCATAGAATCGCTGGTAAAAACCCTTGGCGCACAGGACGGCCAGCAGGCCGACCAGAACCGCGGTGACGAATCGCCTTCTTTGGTCGGTGGCACACAACAGGGACGCCAGCCAGCCGCCCAGCAGTGCCATGGCCAGATCAAAGCAACCGACCAACGCCGCGAAACGATTAGCGGCTCGAAAGCACGAAGCCAGAGCCAGTCCCACAATGCCGGCGATGATGAGCAGAGATAGCGCCCGGCCGACGGCCAGTCGTCCCCATCCGAGCAATCCGATCCCCGCCAACGCCAGGACAAGAATGGAAATCCCGATGATTTCCGAAGGACCGGGGAACCGGTAAGCGCCGTCATACAGGATGGAAAACGCGCCTATCGAATTGCTCGCGGCTCCTCCGTTGATTGGTTCGTTCACCGTCATCCGCAGGCAAACCACCAGCAGCAGTCCCGCCAGCGCCAACCATTGGATAATTCGGCGTGTGGATCGGCTCATCGGGTGTGCTCCCCCACTCGCTCCAGCACGCCTACGATTGTTAAAATGGCCAGACACTGAATGGCGATCAAAACTGCGCTGACCCCGCCGGCCCGCGCCAGCAATGGCGCGGAAAGACCGCAGGCCAGCGTCACCGCATAGATCACCAGCACCGCCCCGCGCCGGGAAAAACCGTGTCGCGTCAGGCGATGGGAAAAATGATTGGTATCGCCGACCATGGGGCTGCGCCCGCGCCGCCAGCGGACAAAACTCACTACGACCAGGTCATACAGCGGAACCGCGGTGACCACCAGCGGCATAAAGATGCTGTACCAGCGTCCCTGGCCGGAATAGAAAGTGGTGCGAATGGTCAGCGCGGCGAGAAAAAAACCAAGAACCATGCTGCCGCCATCGCCCATAAAAATGCCCGCCGGTGGAAAGTTGTACACGAGAAAACCCGCGACCGCGCCGAGATACAGCAGCAAGAGACCGCAGATGAACCATTGACCGCTATGCATGGCGGCAATGAAAAACATCAGTGCGCAGATGCCGGCGACACCGGCGGAAAGACCATCCATGTTGTCCATGAAATTGAACGCATTGGTCAACACAACAAGCCACAACACGCTTAGCGCGCCGGAGATAAATATCCCGCCCGGAACCGCCTGGTCCAGAAACGTGAGAATGCGAAAACCGCCCTTCTGGAGCCACTCGCCTCCGGCTACCAGCGCAATGGCGATGGCCAGCTGCCAGAAGAGCTTTACCGGTGCAGAAAGAGCGTGGCGATCGTCCCACAGGCCCACGAGATGAATGGCCAGCGTGCAAAAGATCAGCAACAGCGCCAATCCGCGATGCGCGAGCAAGCCCGGTACATAGGCGCGAACCGACACCGGAAGATAGCCGGCCCACGGCGGCCGCACGAATAAACCGGCGGCGGCCAGGCCGGCCAGCAGCGGCAGCGCAATGCTCCAGAAGATCGCCATGCCGCCGTTCCGCGGTTTGGGGGACTCGTGGACTTTCCGCGTGCCGGGTTGATCGATCATGCCGAGCTTGCCGGCGAAACGGCGTGCCAGACCGGTGCCGACAAGGCTCAACGCCAGCGAGGATAAAAACAGGGCTGCCCCGAGAAAAAGCATGAAGGCTCCCGTCTTTTTATTCCCGGCCCGGCGAACCTATTGTTTTTTGAATCTGCCGGAAATAAAAATCCCGGCACTTTTCAAAAAAACGCGACGCCGTTTCGGTCTTGTAATCCGCGTAAGTCCAGGGCCATGCCGTCCAGCGATTGGCGCTCCAGTGGAGAGTGACTTCGGCGTAAATTCCTTCGGCGAGATACACGCGGTGGCTGTGATCTTTGGTGGTCGCCAGCACTACTTTGTATCGGCTCACGTAACCGGGGTCCATATTTACCGGCCGCAGGACGTTTTGCGAAAATTGCCGGGCCAGCAACACCTCGGCCATGTTGGTTTCCAACTTGCACTTGGCCAGTTGCTCCGGGGCGAAAAGGGTGGAAAACCGCGCCCATTGGCGCAGCAGTTGCTTGCCCATCTGTGCCTGATAGTAATCGGTAAAAGTAAAAGGAATGGTTTCGGAAATATCGTCGATGGCGCCGTACCATTGGGAAAGCTCCCGCCGCGCCGCGGCCAGCATCTCTTCATTGGCTGCCAGCAGGCCGACAAACCGCAGGACGGGCAACGGCGGATTGGGAACGGCCATGGAGTATCCCTTCTGCTGAGGCCGCAAGGATCGTCGCGACCGGCGTGAATGGAAAGTTAACCCCCCGCTGCGCCGGCGGCAAGCGAGATTGGGGAATCCCTTTTTTTCGCTACGGCTTGTTCCTGGCCGACGAATTTATTAGGATGCGGTCGATCCCTTTTGGGGGATGGTGTAACGGTAGCACAGCAGACTCTGGATCTGTTTGTCTAGGTTCGAATCCTAGTCCCCCAGTTTTTCCCACCTTCCTGCAAGCCCGCGCGAGAGGCGAATCGTGCCGCTGCCGAGGTGTTGCGACCAACCTCATGATGATGGAAGAAGAATTTCCACCTGCGGCCGAAGTGCGTCAATCACACTGCCATAGGCAGGCAAATCCGGAACCAGCGGACCAAGCCACTGGCGCCATGTTTTTTCGACATAAACCAGCATTTTGTCCGGAAAGAAATCGGCAGCCCCGTTGAACGAGACATTGCGTGCAGCGCATTTCCGCCGTAGCAGGGTAGCGAAATCAGCCAATTCCAACTGGTCTTTATAGGTGTTGAAGATGCGCCACAGATCGTAATAGTCGCGGGCGCGCGAACGACTCCATCCCCGTTGTTCAAGCTTTTCCGCGTGCTGGAGGATCGCGCGAAGTTTTTCGGCAACGATCTCCTCCATCGCATAGACCAGTACCTGTGTGTTGAATTTCTCATCGTAGCCGTGGATCACGGACCATCTGGGCGTTGACTTAATCACCTTTTCGTCTACCGAGATTTCGATCATGACGCGCGTGCTCGGCTCTCGATGCCAGGGAAACCGTGCACGGATCGTAAATGCTTCTTGTCCGCCGGGATGCGGGGCTCTTTCCGCATAACGCCGA
>JAJYDU010000162.1 GCA_021790475.1 Planctomycetota bacterium
CTCCTCAGAAAGTCGCACGATATATTTCTTTCGCATCCGAGCCTCCATGCTCTAAAACCTACAAACTTACCCGCTACCATGCGGGCTACGGCCCTATCCTAACATTTTGCTGTGACAAAGCACTAGAGTCGTTCTGACAGGTTCCGCCCGATGCCCGGTTCCGGGTTAACCCGACGCTCACCTGCCTTGCCCCACTTGCCTGTTGATGGCAGATGAACCTACCGGCAGGCAGGTCGGTATTTTAGCCTTTGGCCTGCCCTTCCAGCGGCCCCGATCTCCTTCCAAACGCCCTAAGACCAAACCGCGAAGGTCGCGGAGATTATGGGGCTGCTGGCTTCCACTTTCAGCCGGAGTATAATGAATTGTCATGTTGCCGCTTGTTGAAGAACACCGCCGGACTATCGAGGTGCTATGCCGCAAGCACCATGTGCGGCGGCTGGAGTTATTCGGCTCGGCGGCACGGGGAGATTTTGATCCTGTAGCCAGCGATCTGGATTTTTTCGTTGAATTCATAGATTATACCGTACCGTCCATCGCGGATCAGTGGTTCGGTTTGCAGGAAGATCTGGAATCCGTTTTCCACGTCAGGGTTGAACTTGTAAGCCTCCGTACGGCGGCTAATCCCTATTTTCTCGAGGTGGCCAACCGGCACAAGGTGACGCTGTTTGCTGCCTGAATCCAAAAAATTGTTGTTTGATATGCGCGAGGCCGCCAGGGCTATTGCAGCGTTCGCGCACGGGCAAAGTGCGGCCGATCTGGAACGTGACGACCTTCTTCGCTCGGCGATCTACTATCAATTTGTGATCATTGGCGAAGCCTTGTCGAAACTGCAGCAAAGAGATCAAGCTACGGCGGAGGCATTAAGCGAATACAAACGCATCATCGGATTCCGCAACCAGATTATCCACGGTTATGCCATGCTGGACCATGAGACGACCTGGCGGATCGTTGAGGCGAAGATTCCAACGCTGATTCGCGAACTCGATGAATTGCTCGCACGTTGACGCGGGAAAACGGAAGTAAGAAGTCAGAACGGCGACGAGTTATGGGTGAAGGGCCCGCGGCTAACCTGCGTTCTTGGGGCCTTGGCGGTTAAAAAACGCCTCCACGACTCGTGAACTTTATGGCCACGCGCGGGCCAGGGGCCCGCGGCTAACCTGCGTTCTTGGCGCCTTGGCGGTTAAAAAACGCCTCCACGACTCGTGAACTTTATGGCCACGCGCGGGCCAGGGCCCGCGGCTAACCTGCGTTCTTGGCGCCTTGGCGGTAAAAAAACGCCTCCACGATTCGTGAACTTTCCGGCCACACGCGGGCCAGGGGCCCGCGGCTAACCCGCGTTCTTGGCGCCTTGGCGGTTAAAAAACGCCTCCCCGACTCTGATTCCTCCGCCTTGCCATCCGCGGAAATACCGCGGATTTCCACGGAGAGCGCCGGCGGGCGAAACAGTCGGGGGAACCCCGACTGTTCGGAAGCCTTGATAACGATAACCCGTCGGTTGATAAAACCGCACCGGATGCTATTGGTCTAATATCTCCCGTACCCTGATCATCCGGGCCGGATTGCCAATTACCACCGTCCAAGCGGATACATCGCGTGTTACCACCGCGCCGGCCGCCACCACCGCTCCGTTACCGATGTTCATGCCTGGATTCACGAAGGCGCGGGCGCAAATCCATGCGTCGGAGCCAACGGTTATCGGCGCTACCGCCAGCGGCATGGAAATCCGGGTATAGTCATGCGTACCGGCGCAAAGATAGGCCTCCTGGCTGATGGTGCTGCGCGCTCCGAGTACGATCCGTCCAATGTTGTAAATCGTCGCGCGTTCGCCCAAAGCGACTAAATCGCCCATTTCCAACAGCCAGGGATAATACACGCGGCTGGTACGGTGGATCGCGCACCATTTGCCGATTTTGGCACCGAAACACCGCAGCAGGAACACCCGCCAACCGGACCAGGCGCGAAAAGAGTAACGATAAAGGGTATTCTCGAGAATGCTCCAGAGCAGGCGTTTGATTTCCCAGGATGCCGGCGCTCCGGAAACCAGGCGCTTCCCCGCTTGATTGGAGGGAGGACTCGTCCGCGTCGCGGAAGCGGATAATGCCTTCCCATTGGACATCATGGGACACCTCCTGCTATGCACCACCGGATATGGAACCATGCGGGCGATGCGGGCGATGCGGCCCGGGATGATTACATCGGCAAATCCACATTCACCCGGGATTGCGCCTCTCCCCGTGAAATTCCCGGCGCTTATATTTTTCTCCGTACCAGAAAAGGTCCAAGAGCCAAGGCGTCCAGGGCGCTGTTGAGCAGCGTATGCAGAGCGGTTTGCGGCGAGCCAACAATGGGATAACCATGAAGATTAAAACTGGTGTTCAACACGGCGCCTATGCCCGTCCGCCGCTTAAAAGCCCGAATAATATCGCGGTATTCCGGATTCAACCCGTTGACGATCTGCGGCCGGACGGTTTGGTCAAAGGGGTGCGTCCCGGCCACAATACGCTCGCCGGCGGGTTGTCGGGTATCGAATGCCTCGATCATGAAATAAGGTTCGCCGGAGAGATTATTGATATAAATATGCTGATCTTCCTCCAGAATAGAGGCGGCGAACGGCATCCAGAAGTCCCGCAGTTTGATGGCGAAATTCAATTTTCTAATGATCGCCATATTGCGCGGATCCGCCAGAATACTCCGGTTGCCCAGCGCCCGCGGCCCCCATTCCTCGCGGCCGGCGAAGCGGGCCACCACCTGATTCCTGGCCAGCAGATCGGCGATTTCCTCCGCGGGTTGATTCATGCGCTGGTATTGTATCGCCGCGCAGGCATCCAGCGCCCGGAGGCATTGATCATCCGTAAATGACAAACCTAAATACATATCCTTTTGCAGATTCAATTGCGCTGCCTGCCCGGCGGCCCGGCCGGCTTGCAAATATCCCAGGATGGCGGCGCCTTCGCTGGTACCGCCGTCATCCGAAGCGGGATAGACATAAAATTTTTCCACTTCCGGGAGTTCCCGGATCAATTTATTCACTTTCACATTCAGAAACGCGCCGCCGGCGCAACAAAGCCGCGGCACTCCCGTGGCCGCAATGGCGTTGCGCACCCATTGGAGCACCAGATTCTCAAATAACTGCTGGCAGGCGGCCGCGATGTTATCGAAGCGTTGCCGGACCAGACGCTGATCGAGCAATCGCAGGATGGAGGCGATCCCGCGATTGGTATGATTGCGAAATTCCAGGCCCCGGACGGAAAAAAGCCCATCCAGCATGCTCAGACAATATTTAGCCTGACCATACGGCGCCATTCCCATAATCTTATATTCATGTTCATAGGGAGTTAATCCCAGATGCGCCGTGATATTGGAATAAAGGCCGGCGGCGATGCTGTGAAACTTCGGGGTGCGGGCGATGAGTCGCAAGTCATGATCCCGCCCCAGCCACACCGCCGCGCATATCCCATCCCCGGCGCCGTCCAGCGTGAGCACCAGGGCGTTGTCTTCCCAGGGACGATGAAAATATGCGGATACCGCATGGGTTTGATGGTGATCGAATGTGATACGCGGGCATTGAATCCCCAACTTATCCAAATACTCATATAATTCCCGACGTTGTTGCAAGCGCGAAAGCAGCCATTGTCCGGCGCTGGTACTCCATTGATAACGTCCCAGGAATGCCAGAAAATGAAGAAACGGATAGATGCGTTTCTTTTCCCGCGACGGTGCCGTGGTTCGGATGCGACAGCCCAGCGCCACCAGGTCCACATGATGGGGATCTATATTGCTATGATCGAATATAGCTTTGATGGATTCTTTGGGTACACCCGCATAATTCTTTTTATTCGTCCTTCGTTCCTCGGCGCTGGCCAAAATCACCCGGCCATCGCCCAGCAGGCAGGCGCTCGAATCATGACCATCGTGAATTCCCAGAACGATCATGGGTAATACTCCGGTGCTCCGCATAAATCAGAAGGAGAAGGGACAATACTTCTCAATGATCGGTATTGTACATAAAGTGAGGTGAAGCGTCAAGAATTATAGATTGCCTTGCAGGTCTAAGAATGTCATTCGTTACACAAACGCGAATATTTACAAAACACGTTGTAATGTTTATGATAAATGGCCGGGAAATTCTTGAATGCGAAT
This sequence comes from Planctomycetota bacterium, assembly GCA_021790475.1. GTDB lineage: Bacteria > Planctomycetota > Phycisphaerae > WQYP01 > WQYP01 > JAKBMM01. The sequence goes on from JAJYDU010000162.1 coordinate 4,141, forward strand.
ATGCCTGTTTTCCAGCGTGTTTCTGCCGCAGCTTGGCGGCATCGAAAACGCCAGTCTCCACCTGGCCGACGCCTGGCGCGACGCGGGGCATGAGGTGGTTATACTTACCGACACGTCCGCTCCGGCCGGCTATGACAACCGCTTCGCCGGGCCGGTGTTGCGGCAACCCACCGCCGCCCAATGGCGCCAAACGCTGGCGAATTCCCAGATTCTGGTCTCCAACGGCCACAGCATCCGGTATCTGGGCCTGTGGCTCCAATCCGGCATTCCCTTCGGTTGGATTCATCAGTCGCTGCTGCTGGTCAAATCGGCCGCGCACCGCCAGTGGAATTACCTGCGGCCAATGCTTTGGCGGCGTACCACCCGCCTGGCCGATTTCAACGTTTGTGTCAGCTCATATATGAAGCGGTACGTGGCCAATCCAGCCGCGGTGATCATCCCCAATGGTTACGCTCCGGTTTTTCGGCCCATGCCGGAGGTTGCGACCGGCAGGCATTTCCTGTTTTTCGGCCGGCTGATTATGGACAAGGGCATCGACACGCTGATCGAAGCGGTGGCGTTATGCCGGGCGCGGGGAAAGGACCTGCGCGCCCGCCTGATCGGGGCGGGAGCGGATCAGCAGGCGGCGACGGCCCTGGCGGACAAGTTGGGCGTGCGCGACCTGGTCGAAATCGCGCCGCCGCTGCGGGGCGAGGAATTGGTGCGTCAAATCAATGCCGCGCGGGCGGTGGTGATTCCGTCGCATTGGGGAGATCCGTGTCCGTTAACGGTGGTGGAAGCGTTCGCCTGCGGCAAATGCCTGATTGCCGCGCGCGACGGCGGCATACCGGAAATAGCCGCGGGTTATGCGTTGCTGTTCGAACCGCGCGACGCAGGAGCTTTGGCCGCCCTGATGATTCAGGTGGCGGAAGATGGCGCCCTTGTTGGCCAATGGGAGGCGAAATCGCTGCAGCGGGCGCAAAATTTCCCGTGGCGGAAAATCGCGGCGGAATATACCACCCTCTTTGGCCAGGTGCTTGCGGAAGGGCCAAGGCCGCCCGGGCGGCGAATTCGCCGCGGCGCGGCCCGCGTGGCGCTGCGTCTGATCCGGCGGTAAGAGGCCCGCCAGGCGGGGTCTAAACCGGATTTTCACCGCGTAGGAATCAGAAACGCGGTAACCGTTCACGGGCCAAAAACATTATAAATAAAGGGAAATAAACGGATGTTGGAGGCCGTTGGAGCAAAAAACGCGCGAAAAATGGGCTTATATCGGATGTTCCGGCATAATCCGCTGGTTTGCACCGCGATAATGCGCAATAAAATCAATGGGTTTTACGTCTTTCCGGCAGCTTCTTTCTACTGACAACTTGG
>JAJYDU010000163.1 GCA_021790475.1 Planctomycetota bacterium
TATGGTACACGGGGGCGTATACCGCGCATTTGTGTATGCAGGAACAAATCTGGGATGCGCCCAAACGTGATCGGGCGATGTGGATGGGCGATCTGCAAATTTCCGGTCAGGTGATTAACAACGTGTTTCTGGATCGATTCCTGATGGAATTGACCATGAGTGATTTGCGCCTGTCTGCCCAGCATGGGCGTCCGGCGACAGCATTGCCAGAAAGGTATATCAACTATACGCCTTGGGGCAGCATTCCCGGCTATTCCAACGCCTGGTTTTGCGGATTATCTGATTTCTACAAACACACGGGCGCGATCCACTATATCCGTTCGCAGCATCAGCTTTTGCTGTCCATGCTTCGTTATGTCAAGCAGGGTTTCAACCGGAAAAATATCTTTGTTAATAAAAACAAAGGGTGGTGTTTTGTCGATTCGGCTGATCATCTGATCCCACTTGGCACGCCCGGCGCGTCCACGCCGCAGACACTGATTGCAACAGATTTATATACCTGTTGGGCTGTGCGGCGGGCAGTTTTTTTGCTTCGGGCCACGGGTGATCCGGCCAATGCCGCCAAATATGCTCGCTGGGATCGCCACCTGATCCGCGCAGCACGCAAGTATTTGGCCAATCCCAAAACGCACACGTTTACCAATCTGCGGCAAGTTAACGCCATGGCGGTTGTCTCCGGTGTGGCCGACAGGGCGCAGCAAGCCGCGATTTTTTCCCGGATTCTTGGACCTAACTGCCCTTCATGGAGGCAGATCGCCTCACCGTATTACAACAATTTTGTTATTTTCGCCCTAAGCCGCCTCGGCCACTATCGCCAAGCGTTAAATTTTATACGGTATTATTGGGGAGGAATGATTCACAGAGGAGCCACGACGTTCTGGGAAGGGTACAATCCATCTTGGCCGAAAAGGGTTTTTGCCCCTTATTCGATGAGCCGTTGCCACGGCTGGTCGTCCGGCGTGACAAACTGGCTGACGGAATGCATTTTAGGCGTGCAGCCACAGTCCGGCGGATTCGCCCAAACCACTATCGTGCCACACCTTGGCGGTCTTGAGTGGGCGAGTGGGCGCGTTCCCACGCCACATGGGAGCATCGCCCTGCGTGTGGCTAAAGCCGGTACGGCTGAGTCAATCACATTAAGCGTGCCTCCAGATATAAAAGCAGTGGTGGGCGTTGTAGGGCGATCAGTCACGGTAAATGGTTCACCCGCCAAACCTTTGCGGCGAGGACATACACGCTGTTATCTGAATCTGATCGGACCGGGAATCTATAAAATTTTGGGAAGGTAACTTGGCGTTCTGTTCGGTTTTGAAAACAGGGGCACTGGTGCTCTGTCAAATAGAATTTTCAGGAGGCTACACACCAAATGGTGGGCCAACTTGCTGACGGCCACGTAGCAATCGTCAGGTAGTACGGACTGCATCTGCACAACATCGTGCCGAAGGCAGATTGGGGGATCGTTGATTTGGATGCCGATTGCGAAGTGTGAACTTTTCCGGTTTCCGTGGGTGTTACTGTGTTGGCCATAAAGGACGCGCCGATGTGTAAATATTGTATCTATCCCGGTTCAAACCACAGGGCCATGGCATTTGATCGCCGCGGTTTTCTGAAATCGGTGCTCGCAGCGTCTGCGCTGGCGGCAGCCGATGCACTGCCGCACGGAAAAATCGGTTGAGGTAAACTACACGAGGTTTTTCAGATGGATCGACGGACATTTTTAAAAGCGATGAGCGCTGCCGCCATGGCAGCCGTGACCGATGGCCAGTATTCCAGATCCCACGCGGCGTCGCAATTGCCGACAGGCAAACGAGGTGGCGGTATGCCGGTGCCCGCCTCAGGCATGGCGCTATCAGGCACGGACGCCATCCCGACGGAAGCCCCGGCGATCGAAAGCCGCCTGTTGGTCGGCAATTCGCCCATCAGGGAACCCTATCCACCACTGCATGGCGGAGCGTTTGTAAATTCGCGCGTAACTCAATCTCCGGATCCGTTAATTGGTTTTCGCTGGGCGCGCCCACAAGCATCAGACGATCTGCAGACGTATCTGCTGGGACCTGTTCGCGTGTCCACGGACACACCCGCGGCTTTCGGCAACTTGCAATCGCTGACCACACCGCACTGTAACGTGCTGGTCCAGGGGGCCGGTTCGATCCGCGTGGATTTGGGTGTGGAAAGTGCCGCCTGGCTGGAATTTGACAGCCCTGATTTTTCCGGGGCCGTGCAGATGAGCGTCAGTGAATTCAATGAGCCGCCATTGCCTGCGGAATTCAACGAACCGGGGCTGCCGCCGGCACCTGACCCAACCAGGACACCCGTGCGGCATGGCCACACCTTTCGCCTGGAGATCAATCCCAAGTTGTACGAAGGAGTACGATTTGGTTGGATCCATGTGCGGAGGTTTGATAAGCCCTGGCGAATTACCGCCGTGCGGGCGGTCTGCCAGATCAAGCCGGCCAATTACTTGGGCGGCTTTTCCTGCAGTGATTCAATGTTGACACGCATCTGGTACACTGCGGCATATACCGTCAAGCTCAATTTACTCAAGAATTCATTCGGTTCAATCCTCACCGACCGGGGGGACCGCATTTCGTGGACCGGCGACTCGCATATTTCCCAAGCCGTCGCGCTGGTCGCATTCGGCAACTGGGATTTGATCCTCCGGAATCTGGATCGCACCAGCAGAAGCAACCAGGGCATCGCCAGTTACTCCTTGTGCTGGGTGAAGAGTTTGTTGGATTACCACCGCTACACCGGTGACCACGCCGTGCTGCATAAATATCTCACCAACGCGCAGACCCTGCTGGATCAGGCGGCGTCCAACTACGCCGATCCGGTCATCGGGTTTTACGGCTGGGATGAACGGCTGGGCGCGGGATTCGAGAATCCGGAGTGCCGGGAATCTAAAAATGCTTATCGCATGTTGGTGATTGGCACATGCCGGGAGTTTGCCGATGTTGCAGCCGCTGTGGGATACGCGGAAGTGGGCGGGAAATACCGGCGATTCGCCAATGAAAAAATCAAGGATCTCAGAGCCAATTCAAAATGGTACGAAAGTTTCGGTGTCTTTGCCTGTACCGCCGCGGTTAACGCTGATTTTATCACCGCATCGGAGCGGCGTGCGATTATCCGCCACGCGTTTATGAATCGCCGGAACCGCCTGTCTTATGATCCTTTTAACCAATTCTTTATTCTCCAGGCCATGGGGCGGCTCCAGCAGTTCGATGCCGCTTTACAGACGGTGCGCGATTGCTGGGGCGGCCAGATTCAATATGGTGGAACCACCTGCTTCGAGGTTTACCGCCCAAGCTGGAATTCCATGCTGCAAAGGAATGACCCGGTACCCAACAGCCAGAACGGCTACACGGCGTTATGCACGCCATGGGGTAGCGGAGTGGCCTTCTGGTTAACCCGGGAAGTGGTCGGCATTAAGCCCACAGCCCCCGGCTTCAGATCGGTGGACATAGTACCCAATATAGGCCAATCACTTACGCAGGTGGCGGGCTGGGTTCCGACGCCCCACGGCATTGTCGCCGGTAGTTTTGATCTATCGTCGGGCGTCTGCCGCGCCACGATACCGGAAGGCACCGCCGCACGCGTCGGCGTTCCCAAAGCCAGACGATCCATCAAGCGTATTATCGTCAATGGACAAGTGGCATGGGATGGAACATATCATGCCGTGCCAAGTATAGCAGCGGCCGACCAAGATAGTGACTTTGTGTATTTCACCGGCGTTGGCGCCGGTACGTTCGCCATGGAAGTGGAATATCGCGGAAAGACTTTAAAACCGGTGCAAGAACCGCTGGTATATCCAGTGGGCTTTGCTTTTGTGAAGGAGGATGCGGCGACACAGGGTAACTGGGGCGGAGTTTATGGGCGCGACGGGTATGTGCTCTTTGGCTACGGTGGCTCCGGCAAAGACCGTTCGCATCTCCCCGATTACGTGCAATCAGTTACGCCCTCGCGTGGTTTACAAGGCGGTTGCCGCGATATGCTCTGGGCATCCCAGACGATCGAACGTCGCGCTCCGGCACCGGATTCCAACAACGGCTTCCCGCGGAACCTGGGCTGTCTTCATGGTGGCAGACTCTGGTCCAATGTGACCATGTATGTTGACGTGGCGGTGAAGCCGACGGCGCAATACCTGCTGGCGCTTTATTTTGTGGACTGGGATTGCAGAGGCCGGCAAACCTCGGTGGAGGTGTTTACATCGCCAGGCTTCGACCGGGCCACGCCGGATCGATTGGTCTCTGGCTACACTCAAGGCAAATACCTGGTATACCGCTGCACGGGGGCGGTGCGTGTACGCATGGACCTGGTGCGCGGAGACAACACGGTACTTAGCGGTATATTTTTTGATCCGCTCCGCGGATGAGGAAAGGGATCGCGAAAATGTTGGCAAACGGGATAGCCAGACTTGCATGCACGGGGGCAAACCTCGGAAATGCGTGTGGCTACGCAATCCTCAACGTCGTAACCCTCTAAGGAGTAAGATTCAATGCCTGCCAGTCGCGAAGACAATATCCCCGAACTTAAATCAGGCGGCCGGGCGCGCCGCGACTTTTTGAAAGCTGTGGCTGCCGCGTCCGCCATGGTCCCGATTGCGATCGGGATGGTGGATTTGGCTGCGCCGCGTGAGGCCTATGGCGAGGGGAAATATCCAAGTGGGCAGTCCGCGTTGGCTTCCATGAAAGTAGAACGCGTTGCCCGGCTTGCGCCGCTGGGCTATGCGTCCAGACCGACGGCTAGTGACGCTGTCGTCAAGTGGGTGCAGGTAGACTTGGGCCAATCGCGAAGCATTGAGCACGTCAAACTTTTTCCAGTGCTTTCAAATTTCAGTTATGCCGCACAATGTTTTCCAAGGCGATTCAGAATTGAGGCCGCCGATGAGGTGCTATTCAAATCATCAAGAATAATTGCCGATCACACCAAGGCGGACTATCCGTCGCCGGGTGACAAGGTTGCGATATTTTCCGGCAACGGTGTCAGCGGGCGCTATGTGCGTCTGACCGCCACGCTGCTGACGGATAAGCAATTGGCGCTTTCCAAGTTTGAAGTCTGGTCCGAGGGCCGGGATGTGGCCCAAGGTTGTCGTGTGAGGGATGTGGATTCCATGGAAGTCTTTGATGCGGCTGCCGGCGGATACATAACCCCCGCGGCACCGGCGCACGGCACCGGGCCGGATCAGTCGGAATACGAAGCGCTGCGTGCGGTCTACCCCACCATGCCCGCGTACGCCGCCATTGATTTTTATATGGGAGTTGTAGCCCCATTGACGCGCAAGCCGCGCCCACAGGGAGAGGGAGTCGTCACGGATAACCCCGGCAACGTTATCCCCGCCCACCGCTGGAAGCCGGTGCCTTTTCAAGCGTATGCGCCTCTATTTGGTGTCGAGATTGGTGACGGCCTTTTCAGAACCGTCATGGAAAATAATATCAGCTACCTGCTTAACAGTTTCAGTGTTGCGGAATTGCTGCGGCCC
>JAJYDU010000023.1 GCA_021790475.1 Planctomycetota bacterium
TTCTCTTCATAGAGGTGAACACCGTGTTAAGCCGGTTTTTTCGTTGTTGCCAAAAAAAACGGCCACGCCCAAAGGATTGCTCGTACTTGATCTCCTTGCCCGGTCGGTACGAAAGTCGTATCCTCAATAGCGCCATTTGCGAAAGGATAGTCCTTTTGGACCGCACCCCGCCACTTTTGCCGGTCAAACCCAACGGAACCATCGATTTAAGAAAACTCGACCCTGGTTCAAAATCCGGCTTGGCGGATGAAACCACGACACGGGACCTGATTGAGGAACACACCCAGGCTATCGGCAGGCTCCAGGACTTGCTTTATGCCGACGGCACACAGGCCCTGCTGGTGATACTCCAGGGCATGGATGCCTCCGGCAAGGATGGAACCGTCCGCAAGGTGTTCGATCATGTCAACCCGATGGGCGTACATGCCGTGGCGTTCAAAAGCCCCAGCGAGCTGGAACGACAACACGATTTTCTCTGGCGGGTTCACAAGGCGGCGCCGCCGCTCGGTTCGATCGGGATTTTCAATCGTTCGCACTATGAGGAGGTACTGGTGGTGCGGGTACACGCCGGGAAGCTTCTGCCGCCGGAGTGTCGCGGACGCAGACATATCTGGAAGCTGCGCTATCGGCGAATTAACGAATGGGAAAATCTGCTCAGTCAGACCGGAACGCGAATTCTCAAATTTTTTCTGCATATTTCCAAAGATGAACAGAAAAAGCGTTTTCAGGAACGGCAAAAAGACCCGCAAAAGCATTGGAAGCTGGCCGCGTCGGATTTCGCCGAACGTCCCTTCTGGGACCATTATCAGGACGCTTATGAACAAATGCTGCGGCGCACGGCGACGGCCCGCGCGCCATGGTACGTGGTTCCCGCCGATCACAAGTGGGTGCGCGATTATCATATCGCCCGGATCGTGCACGAGACTCTGCGGGCCATGCGGCTGCGACCGCGCGGGGCGGCCGGGCGGCGGTTGCTCCACATGACATTCAAATAAATATATATTATGATAATATAATTTGCCCAACGCCGGAGCCGGCAGTCATGAATCATGCGGACGCCCATCCCCAGCCGTCGCCAGTCTTGCCGGGATTGACCGCCCCGCAGGCGGCCGAACGACTGGCGCGGGACGGTCCCAACGAGTCGCCCGCGGAAATCCGCCATCCGCTTCTGGAATTTGCCAAACATCTCCGGGGTCCGGTTCCCTGGATGCTCGAAGCGACCATTCTGCTCGAAGGGGTGCTGCGGCGTCCCGGCGCCGCTGGAATTATCGCCATTCTGCTGGTTTTTAACGCGGGCGTGAGCTGGCTGCAGGAACATCGGGCGCAGAATGCCCTGGCACTGCTGCGCAAACGACTGCAAATTCAGGCGCGCGTGCTCCGGGACGGCCATTGGCGGGTCGTGCCGGCGCGGGAACTGGTCGTCGCCGACGTGGTCCATCTGCGCCTGGGCGACGTGGCGCCGGCGGACGTGGCTCTCCAGAGCGGGCAGGTATTGCTCGATCAGTCGGCGTTGACGGGCGAGTCGCTGCCGGTGGAGGCGGGCGCGGGAAAAATAGCCTATGCCGCGACCATTGTACGCCGCGGAGAAGCGACGGGGGTCGTGACGGCAACCGGGGCGCGCACGGCGTTCGGAAAGACGGCCGAACTGGTGCGGATGGCCAAAACGCGCAGCCATCTTGAGTCGGTGGTTTTTTCTCTCGTCAAGTATCTGGTGCTGCTGGATGTGGTCCTGGTGTTGATCGTGCTTGCTTACGCCACGGCGACGGGGTTGCCCCTGCGGGAGGTACTACCTTTCTCGTTGATGCTGCTGGTAGCCTCGGTACCCGTGGCTTTACCAGCGACGTTTACAGTGGCGACGGCGCTGGGAGCGACGGAATTGGTCCGGGAAGGAATCCTGGTCACACGACTCGCCGCCATCGAAGAGGCGGCCGGGATGGACGTTCTATGCAGCGACAAAACGGGCACGATTACAAAGAACCAGTTGACCGTGAGCGGATTGGTGGCTTTTTCACCTTTTACGGATCAACAGTTGCTGGAGTTTGCGACGGCCGCTTCGGACGAGGCGACCCAGGATCCCCTGGACCTGGCGATATTAGACAAGGCGCGGGCGATGGGAGCATGTATGACGGTGGAAACCGGGCGGCAATTTATTCCCTTCGATCCGGCGACCAAACGCTCGGAAGCGATTCTATCCAATCAAGGCATGAGCCGGCGGGTGGTCAAAGGCGCCCCGACGGCGGTAATGATGCTTGCGGGCGGTCCGAACGCGGACATAACGGCGCAGGTGGAGCGACTGGCGGCGTCGGGCGCGCGGGTTTTAGCCGTGGCTATGGGACCGTCGGGTGCGAACCAGACGCTTGCGCCGGTGGGGTTGATCGGACTTTCCGATCCACCACGACCGGATTCCGCGGAACTGATCTCCCATTTGCGGGATATGGGAATACGGGTGGTCATGGTAACCGGTGACGGGGTGGGGACCGCCGCGGCGGTGGCGCAGGAAGTCGGGATTGGCCGGCGCGTGTGCATGATCGAACGGCTCCGCGAGAATAACGCCGATGATGTTCTCGACTATGACGTATTTGCGGGCGTGCTGCCGGAAGACAAGTTTCGTCTGGTTCAGGCCTTCCAGCGCCACGGCCATGCCACGGGAATGACCGGAGACGGCGTCAATGACGCTCCCGCCCTCAAGCAGGCGGAAGTGGGAATCGCCGTGAGTAACGCCACCGATGTGGCTAAGGCGGCGGCGAGTCTGGTGCTGACCAATCCGGGCTTGAGCAACGTTCTGGCGGCGGTTCAAAGCAGCCGGCGCATTTATCAGCGGATGGTCACATACACCTTAAATAAGATCATCAAAACGTGCGCGATCGCGCTGCTGTTGAGCGTGGGGCTGTTGCTGACGGGTCAATTTCTGATGACGCCGACACTGATTGTTCTCCTGCTGTTCACCAATGATTTTGTCACGATGTCGATCGCCACCGATCGGGTAACCAGCCCCCGCTCGCCGACACGGTGGCGGGTGGGATCGCTGACATATATCGGGCTGACGCTCGGGGCGCTGCTGCTGGTGCTGTTATTTGGCGTTTTTTTTCTGGCGCGCGACGTGCTTGGATTGCCACTGAAACAAATTCAGACTTTGATGTTCGTACTGATGGTTTTTGGCAACCAGGCAACGGTCTATCTCGTGCGGGAACATCAGCACTTCTGGCATTCCATGCCCAGCCGCTGGCTGCTGGCAAGTTCCATCGCGGACGTGTTGGCGGTGAGTCTGCTGGCGATATGCGGGATACTCATGGCGCCGATCCACCCCTGGCTGCTGGCGATGTCGCTGGCGCTCACGGCGATATTTCTGGTGGTTGTGGATCTGATCAAGGTACGCCTGCGGCGCGCGTTGTGAGCGGATTTTGCCGGTCGGCGGTTGGCTCCAGGCTCATCGACAACAACGATCATCCGCGGTAAATCAACTTGCGGCTGGAAGAAAACAGCATAAAGCTCGCCGATGAATTCTTTGATACTTCAATGTTTAGTCACCGCCGCCGGCGGCCTGAAGATAGAAGAAAAGAGCATAAAGCTCGCTGGTGAATTCATAATGTCCCCGCCCTGTGGCCGCGTCCGGGCGGATCACATTAAGCTGCTTGAGTTTCCGGAGAAAATTGTGCAATACCCTGGCCTGATCAGGGGAAATGCGCTTATCCAAGTCAGCTTTTGAGAAGCGGTGCTCGTAAGGATGGGAAACGATTTTTTTCAGGATGCCGCGGTACCGTTCGCTCCAGATGGTCGACAAAACTTTAGGTTCAATGTATTTGCGCCCTATCACCTGGGCCGCGGAGATGACACCATGTAAAGCGTCTGCCTTATCTATCCGCCCGTCGCTGTCCGCCTGGAATACGGCATCACCGATTTCGTGCAGAACAACAGGATAACCGCCGGAGAATCGCCATAGAATCGCCTGGGCCTCCTCGTGAATGTCCACATTCACCTTTTTGAATATTTGTTGGTAGAAAAGTTTGGTTTCATCCTCGTTAAAGCGTTTTATTTCAACCGGATCGAAGACCCGGTCGAGTGATGGCTGATTTTTGATGAGTTGCCGGCGCCGCTCGGGAAGACCGGCCAGGACCAGCATAAGTGGCAATGGCGTTCGAGCGGTGGCGATTTCGTCCACCAGACTTTTGAGCCAATTGGCGAAGCGGGCTTCCCCGGCCAACCCGTTAAGATCGTCCAATACGATCATAATGCCTTTACGTTGTCCGCCCAGCCGTTCCAGGAGATGTCGCAGGGTCGGTGCAAAGTCATTGACGGTTTGCCCCAAATCCGATGTGGAAGCCTCGAAACTCAGCGAAAGGCCAAAAAGGCCGGCTTCCTTGACGTGCTTGCCGAGAACCCCTTTTACCCCCGCAAACCACTCCCGATCGCGGCTCTCCTGAAGGAGCCGCTCAAAGATGCGACGGACCATTTCTTCCAGAGAGTTCACGCCCCCAAGAAAAACGTGCAGCCCGAGGACTTGGTGCTTTTCCTCGGCGATCCGTAGCGCCAGCCGACATAGTGAGCTTTTACCGATGCCGCGTTCGCCGGTGATGAAGATCCTTTCCAGTGATTTTCGAACCACGGATTTGCTGACGTGACCCACCAGATCCGTGACTTCCCGCTCCCGGCCGACAAAGAATTCGACCGGTACCGGAACGCCGGGCGTGAAAGGTGAATATTCTTTGGCCATGTACCGTTAATCCGAAAAACGCCGTCGAAACGAAGGTGCTTCTACAAGGGCGGCGGCATCTTGGCCAAGGATAGTCCGGGAGATGTCGTTGGATGGATGAGCATCGCCAGGAATTGGATTATTGAAACAATATGCGGGCAAATCTACACCCAATGAAAATACAGCACGGCCAGCAGCGTGCTGGCCAGCGTCAGCGGTACGCCGACCTTCAGATATTCCAGGAACCCCATCCGGACGGAACATTGCGCCGCCCGTTCCGCGACTATCAGGTTGGCGATGGAACCCAGGAGTGTCAGATTGCCGGCGAACGTGCTGACCACCGCCAGCAGGCGCCACGTGTCGATGGCGGTGACGGGAATGGCGGGTTTGAGCAGCAACACGGCGGGCACATTGCTCACTACGTTGGAGAGCACGAGGGTTATCGCCGCCAGTGGACCATGCGCCTGGAGCGAAAAGCCGGCGTTGGCGACCGCCCGGATCGCCGGTTCCAGAAGCTGATGCCGCCGGGCGTCGCCGATCACAATGAACAATCCGATAAACAGCAGAATCAATGGCCAATCAACCAGAGCGAACAGGTCGCGCGGATGGGTCTTGCGCGAGATTAAAATCAAGCCGGCGGCGGCCATCGCCGCGATCGGCCGCGCGACGTGGAGCACCCCCCCGAGCAACATGGCCGCCAGCAGCACCGCCATGATGGCCAGCGATTTATGAATCAGGTCCCATTGGGGCGGCGACTCGGCGGGGACGGCGGGCAGCGGTGTGGATGCCGCCGGGGCCGGCGGCGCAAAAAGGCGACGGCGGTAAATCATGCGGACGGCGAGAAAATTCAGAACCAGACAGACCAAAATCAGCGGCAATACCGCCAGGGAATAAGCGGCGAAAGAAAGATGCGCCGTCTGCCCGATCAGCATATTTTGCGGGTTGCCGATCAAAGTCGCGGCGGAGCCGATGTTGGATGCCGTCGCCAGCGCCACCAGGTAGGGAATCGGGTCGCGGCCGGCGCGGTGCAGGGCCAGGCAGAGAACCGGCGTGAAGATGAGGCAGATTACATCATTGGCGAAAAGGGCCGAGAGAATCGCGGCCCAGATAATGACGCCCGCGAGCAAAGTCTGCGGGCTGTGCGCCACCTCGAGAATGCGATGCACCACCCAATCATAGAAACCGGCCAGGCGGAGCTGGGCGGAAATGACCATCAGACTCACCAGGAGCACAAGCGTGGCGTAATCCACTTCATTCATGGCCTGGCGAAAACTCAGGCGGTGGAGAAGCAGCACCGCCACCGCGCCAAGCAGGGCGATGCCGGAGCGGTCCAGCCGCGTGCCCGGAATGTCCCCGAGGGCCAACCCCACATAAGTGGCCAGAAAAATTACCAGGTCCGGCCACCGAATGTGATAGATGGCGGCGACAAGGGATGTTGTCACTTGCCGCCTCCGCCGGATCGGGCCGCCGGGGGAGGGCCTGCGACGGGCCGGACATGCACACCATGCTCAGCTAAAAAATCCTTGACTTGCCGGATCGACCACTTGCGGAAATGAAAGATGGATGCGGCCAGCGCGGCATCGGCTTTGCCGTCGGTAAGCACCGCGAGCATATCCTCCGGACCGCCCGCCCCCCCACTGGCCACCACCGGAATACGGACGGATTCGCTCACGGTGCGGGTCATCTGGATATCATAACCCTCCAGCGTGCCATCGCTGTTCATGACATTGAGCACAATTTCGCCGGCGCCTCGTTCCTGCGCCTCCCGAGCCCAGGCCAGAACCGCGCGACCGGTTCCCACACGCCCGCCGTTGACGAAGACTTCCCAAAATTCCAAACCATCGGAGCGTTTAACCCGGTTGGCGTCGAGTCCCAGAACGGTGGCGCAGCGTCCGAATTTGCGCGCAATTTGATTGATCAGCTCAGGATTTTGCACCGCCGCCGAGTTGATGCTCACCTTTTCCGCCCCGGCCTGGATCAGTTGTGTCGCGTCGTCGATCGTGCGGATTCCGCCCCCCACCGTAATCGGCATGAACACGCTGTCGGCAACACGGCGCACGACATCGGCCATCATGCTCCGGCCCTCGTGGCTGGCGGTAATATCGTAGAAAACCAGTTCGTCGGCGCCGCCCTGGTCATAAAACAGGGCTTGCTCGACAGGGTCGCCCGCATCGACGTGGTTGAAAAACCGAACACCCTTCACCACGCGGCCGCGGTCCACATCCAGACAGGGAATAATTCGTTTGGTTAACATAAGGTCAGGATTATACTTTGCGCCATTGAGAATGAGAAAAAGAGGACATGGCTCGTATCCCCGCCTTTCCGCCTGCCGCTTGCTGACGCGCGCGGCTCGGTGGTAATTCCGGAGGCGGTGATTGGCCACCCGAAATTCCGGTAAAGTTTATGGCTTAAAGATGGGACTGCCGGGTGCAGCCGCAGCGCCGCGGGCGTGGCAGCGCCGCAGAATATATCGCGTGATAAAAATTCCCGCCGTTCCGGCCAATAGCCCGCAGATAATTCCACCCACGATGATGGGGGCAAGCAGGTCGGCGAAGGCGAGTCGCCAGGTAAGTTCGTGCCATCGCCCACCGTTGAGGAAGTGCCCGTAAAGAACCAGGCTGCCCACTTCGGCGCTGGCCAGCAGGCACAACGGCGTCAAAGGAAAAATGGAAACCTGCGACGCCAGAACGGCGATCAGCACATTCAGATGCAGGCGGCGGGCGACGTAAATAGCCAGGAGCGTTTGCAAGCCGTAAACCGGCAAAAAGGCGATCAGAATACCCACCCCCACCGCCGTGCTAAGCAGAGAGTCGGAGAGGTTTTCCTTCACCAGCCGGCCGATCGCCCACCGCCAGGCGGCAAAGCGCCAGAAGTGCCGCGCGCCCCGCGGCGGCCGCGGCAGGTAAACGGGTTGACATCGCCGACAGGGGATGAAGAACAGGCGCAGAACAACCAGAAGCACATTGAGCCGCACGCCCCGCACCGTGTCGCGGAATGGCCGGTAATGCGTGATCCGCTCGCCCGGTGAAAAGTAGATGCAGGCGATCGGCGCCGAGCGAATTTGCAATCCGGCCCAGGCGTGGCGGGCCAGGGTTTCGGTTTCAAAATCGAAACGCTTAAACCAATGCCGCAGCCGCAGGGTATGCGTCAGCGGGTAAACCCGCAGTCCGCACTGCGTGTCCGGAACATCCTGGCCGGTCTCGATCCATATCCAGTAACGCGAGAGATCGCAACCACGTTTGCTGGCCGGCGGCGCCGGAACGTGATCCATCTGGCGGTTGCCGATGATCAAATCATCCGGAAACAGTCGGGCGATCCGCAGTATCCGCAAGACATCCGAAATCAGGTGCTGTCCGTCGGCGTCAATCGTCAGAGCGTGCGTACCGCCCGCCGCGCGAGCGCCGCGGAATCCGGTCCATAGCGCCGCGCCCTTGCCCCGGTTGCGGCGATGCCGTATCACGCGCAGCCGATCGGCGCGGTCCGGGGCGCCGGACTTTTCCTGTTGCTCCAGGCGCGCCAACACATCCGCGGTTTGATCGGTGCTGCCGTCGTCGATCACCAGCACCAGCGTGTCGGGCAGGCGCTCCAGCGCCTCCTGTACCACGGGGCCGACGCTGGCGCCATGGTTATAAACCGGAATAACGACAACAAAGCGCTGTCCCGGCGCATCGGTCCCGCCCCCCGGCCGGCGGGGATTCGCAACGGGGCGCAGCGCCGGCGTCGGCGAAACATCAGCGGCGGTGCGAAGCGTGTGAATCACCGTCAATTTCCCGTTACGCACATCAGACCCTTGCGGGTTTGGGCTATGGCCTATACTTTACAAGACGTCGCTCGGGAGGGATAGTACCCGCGTCGTTTCGCGGCTCAAAGCGCCAGGAGGGGCGGCGCCGGGGGCGATCCGCCCTCCGCCGGAGGTATTTTCGCCGCACCGGAGGGGGATGAGCGCACCGCTTTGCGGCGCGGCCGCCGGCTGTTTGTAGCGTATAGTTATGAATAAAATTAAAAATTTACTTATTTATTTACTGCTGGCCATTCCTCTCGCCGGCGCCGCCCCGGCGGGGGGCAAGCCGACCGCGCCCGCGGCCAGCAGGCCCGCCGCCCCGGCGGCGGGCAATCCCTTTTTTAATCCCGACCCGGGCAAGTACATGTTCGAGAACCAGGTCAAACCGGGCATGACCGGCTACGGCCTGACCGTGCTGCACGGAGCAACCATCGAAAAATTTCATGTGCGGGTGCTTGATGTCATAGAAAATTTCGGCCCCGCCATGAACGTGATCATTGTTCGCTGCCGGGGACTGGGACTGCGTAATTCCGGCGTGATCGAAGGCATGAGCGGATCGCCCGTGTTTATCGACGGTCGAATGATCGGCGCGATCGCCTACGGCTGGCCTTTCGCCAAGAAACCGATCGCCGGCGTTCAGCCCATCCGCCAGATGCTCCATATCCCGCTGCCCAAACCGGGCCGGCCTCGCTCCGGCGAAGCGGCGGCGGGCGGAGGGCCTTCCTGGATGGAGCGCTCGGCCGTTTCCGACCGGATGGCCGGATGGTCCACGTTGGTTCGTAATATCTTCAAGTTCCGGGGGCAACCGCACCGCTATTTTTCCCATGGAGCACGGCCTGGCCCCATGTCCCGTGCCGCGGGACTGGTTCCCCTGGCCTCGCCGCTGGAAGTGAGCAACTCTTCGCCCGCGGTACTGCGTTTTCTGCGGCGCGCCTGGAGCGACCAGGGGCTTACGCCCGTCGCCGCCGGCGCCGCCGGCGGACCGATGCTCGGTGGTATGGCGACGCTCAAGCCGGGCGCTCTGCGCCTCGTTCCCGGCGCGGCCATCGGCGTACCCATGCTTACCGGCGATATGGACATGGGCGCCATTGGAACGGTCACCGACATTGTGGGCAATCGGGTATACGCTTTCGGACACCGTTTTTTCGCACAGGGCCGAACCGCGCTGCCTATCAGCGGAGCCTATATTTACACCATCATGGCTCGCCTGAACACCTCGTTTAAGCTCGGCGCGACCTATGATCTGCAGGGACGGTTGATCATGGACCAGCAGACGGGAATCGTCGGCAAGCTGGGGCTTAAGGCCCGTTCCGTTCCCATCGCCATTCGCGTGCACTATCACAATCCGGCCTGGCGGCGGGTATTTCACTATCGTTTGTATCCGAACCGGAACACCACGCTGGAGTCGCTCGGCGCGGCGCTGCTGGGCAGCTTGAACGCCAAGCGGAAAGTGGTCGGCAAGACCGGCAACTATACCGTGGGCCTGCGCGGTCAGTTCCATCTGGGCCGGACGGTTCTACCGATCCACCAGGTCGCCACCACCGGTTTCTTTGATCCGAACCGCGTGCTGGTGCCCCTGGCGTTGCTTCTGAACAACCCTTTTCATAATCTCAAGCTTACCAGCGTACGTTTGAAGATATCTCTGCATGCCACGAGCCGATCCGCCATGATCACGTCCATTGTGCTCCAGCATCGCATGGTGGCGCCGGGCGGACGATTGCTGGCGCGGGTGGCCTTGAAATCCTACCACGGCGCGACGCGGTTCGTGCGGATGATCATCCGCGTGCCGCGCCGCACCCCGGATGGCGATTATCAATTAATCGTCGGCTCGGCAAACGCCGTGCTTCTTCAGCAGATCATTTACTTTCCCCAGCGTTTCGCCCCCGACAACATCGCCTCGCTGGTGCGCGACATCCGGCATCTGCTGTCCTATCGTTACAATCGGATTTACGCCAGTTTGGTTCTTAATCCGCACGGCGTGGCCGGCAGCAATGAATCGCAGCCCAACCTGCCCGTAAGCCGCATTGATCTTCTGGCGCGAAATCCCAACCGGCCTTTATATCCGCTGTACAATTCCGTTGTGGCCAGCGCGCCCGCCGGCGCCGCGGTGGAGCGGGGCGGCCAGGAATTTCAGATTTTGGTCCGCCGGAGAGCCAACGAGCGCTTCCGGCAACCAGCCGGCGGCGCCTTGCGTCTCCCGGCCCAGATCCCGCTTCCAGACCCATGACCCCAAACGCAGGAGAATTCATGACCAGGACAACATGGTTGCGAGCCCTCGTGTGGACCAGCCTTATCGTCGGCATATATCGCATGCCGATATCCTCCGCGCGCGCCACGCACGCCCGGAATTGGAAGTTTAACAGCGAAGCGGGTTATGCCGCCGGCCATTTCCGCGGCACGCAGGTGAACAACTATGGAGAGCTGGCTCTGAGCCGCCGCATGGTTCCTCTGCTTCCCCACGCCAAATTCAGTTTCGTCAACGCCGTGATTGCCGGCCGGCATGGAACGCTCTACTTCGGAACCTCGCCGCGGGGCAAGGTTTACCAGGCGCGCGCAAGCAAGATCTCCGTTTTTTACAATCCGCCGGCTGCGGAAAATCGCGTGCTTGCCCTGGCCGAAGAACCGGACGGCGCTCTGCTGGCCGCACTCTCCGGCGTTCGTGGCGAGTTGGTTCGTCTGACCAGGGTCGGTGGAAAAGTTCAGGCCAAAATCATTTTCCAGAATCCTTCCGTGCAATATATCTGGGCGATCCAGCCCCTTGCCGACGGCTCGATCCTCCTGGCCACCGGCCCGCACGGCCAGTTGTGGAAAATATCTCCGCGGGGGCGAGCCGCGCTGTTACTCAAGACCGGCGAGCATAACATCCTGGCTCTGGCCGTCGATCCAAAGGGCAATGTGATTGCCAGTACCGACGGACTGGGACTCGTGATTCGCGTCAACCCGCGTACCGGCGCTGCGTTTGTTCTCCTCTCCGCCGGCCATGCGGAGATATCTTCACTCGCCGTCGACTCCCGTGGCGATATTTTCGCCGCGACCGCCTCGCCGAACCTGGCCCGCCTCGCCGGCGGAATCTTTCAGCCGCAAACCCGTCCGCATGGGCGCCCCGCTTCCGTTGTTCCCGCCATTCACATGCCCATTAAGCCTAAGCCGCCGCACGGCAAACCAAAGGGTAAGGCCGAACGCTTCGACGTGGACGGCGGGGGTTTATCCGCTCCCGCCCTGGCCACACTACCGGCCCTGCCGGGGCCGCCGGCAACGGCTCCACTGAACAGCAGGCAAATCGGCAACGTGGTTTATCAGATCCGACCCGATGGTCGCACCCACGTGTTGCTGCACGTGCCGGATATGGTTCTTTCCATGCTCTATCGCCATGGGGTATTGATCCTGGGAACCGGCGATCATGGGCGACTGATTTTCTACAACCCCTTCACTCAGACCGAATCGCTGGTGGCGCGGCTTAAGCAGGCCGACATTCTTTCCATGGCTCTGAATCGGCAGGGACGGCTCTATCTGGGAACCGCCAACCAGGGGCAGGTCTATCGTCTTTCGCGCCGGATGCGGCCGGCGGGTCAATACATCAGTCGCGTGCTCGATGCGCGTCTCCCGGCGCATTGGGGCGCCGCGCATGTTGTGGCGGATATCCCCCATGGCGCTTCGGTCACCATTCAGACGCGCACCGGGAATGTTCGCCGCACGGCCGGCGATCGCCGCTTTTGGAGTCCCTGGTCCGCCCCTCTGCCGGCCAACACCTATCGCCGGATTTCCAGTTCGCCGGCGCGTTATCTGCAATACCGGCTGAACTTAAAAAGCTCTCCCGCCGGTGTTTCTCCGGCGATCCGCTCCACCACCATTTTCTGGCGGCGGATCAACGTATCGCCGCAAATAAGCTCCGCCCTGGTTGCGTCCGTCCCCAGTCACCCGCACGCCGTTACCATTCGCTGGCGGGCATGCGACCCCGACGGCGACACCCTCGAATATACCTTGAAATATCGCCAGAAGGGCGTGCCCGTCTGGATTGGCATCGCCCGCCATCTGCATAAAAATCATTACATCTGGAAAACCAACGATGTTCCGGACGGTTACTACCGGGTGAAAGTCGTTGCGTCCGACGCGTCGGACAATCCGCCGCAGGAAACACGGCGCGCGGCGCGCGAAACTTCCTCCTTCCTCATCGAAAATACGCCGCCGACCATCGCCCGTCTGCGAAGCAAATTGCTGCCCGGCCGCAAGGTGTTGATTACCGGCGTCGCCGGCGACACTCTCTCGCCGATTGTTTCGGTGCGCTTTCAGGTCGATTCCGCACGCTATTGGCGGCCGGCGGCGGCTTCGAGTAAAATTTTTGACTCGCCGCTGGAAAGTTTCAGCGCCCTGGTCGGGCCGCTGGCGCCCGGCCCGCACCGTATTGCGGTCCGGGCGCGCGACGCCAAGGGCAATCAGGTGTTTCGATCTGTTCTGGTCATCGTACCTTGACCGGTTCATTGCCGGAGAGCCGGTATGAAAATATGGGAGTTTGCCCGTGCATTACCCGCATAAAGTCAGCAACCGCAAAAGAGTCCGGAAGATAGGGTTTCGTGCGCGCATGAAAACCAAAAAAGGCCGGCAGATGCTCAACCGCAAGCGCCGCGTCGGCCGCTCGGTCAACGTGGTGTAATCGCGGCATGAAAAGCATACATTGTCTGAAAATTGCGGGGCCGCCGCGCCCGTATATCTTTGCCGGAACCCCGTCCCCGGAAGTCCGTTGCGACCGGTGAATGATTCTAGGACTTCGTACCGCCGGAAATTTGCGCGGATTTTCCCGGGATTTTTCAGCAGCCGCGCCGAGTTGGGTTATAATCAAGGTAGGTGAGTGGTAATTTTATTCAGCGGGCGAGAGCGTCGGGAGAAATCATCATGCGACAATCGCCAAAGGACTCGAATGATATGGATATCACATCGGTTCTGGCGGGCTGGCATTTTCAACCGGGACGGATCAACGTCCGCCTGATTCGCGGGCGCGACGGAAAAAAGAAGATTCAATGGCGCCTGGATCTGGGGCTTCTGCAGATGGAAGTCAGCGGACGGCCGGACGCCAGGCGTCCGCACAACATGCGCAGCGAACTGGATTACCACCGCCAACGGCTTGCCCGCCACCGGAAATCGGGGCGTTCCGACCAGGGATTCGGCCTGACCGGCCGCGAATGTCAGGCGTTGCGGGAAGAATCGGTTCTGTATTACCACCGTTACCTGGCCTTTTTCTCCCTGGGCGACTACGACGGCGCGGTCGACGATACGCAACACAATCTCGATGTGCTCGATATGTGCCGCAAATATGGCCGAACGGAACGAGACCGCGCGATTCTGGAACCGTATCGTCCTTATATTTTGATGATGCAGGGACGCGCCCGCGCGTGCCGGGCGATCCAGCAGGGCTTTGCCCGAACGGCGTTGGCGTACCTGCGGGGTACGTTGCGGCGGGTTCTCGCCGTCCGCTCCCATCCCGCCGGACGCAATTCGATCGAGGCGCGGATTCTGCTGGAAATGATACGCGAAGTCCGCCGGCATGTTCCGCCGGATCCGAAAGAACAATTGCATCGGCTTTTACTCCAGGCCGTGGCCCACGAGCGATATGAGGAAGCCGCCGCGTTGCGCGATCAGATCCTGGCCATGCGAACCGCGGATGCGATTGCCGCCCCGGCGCCCCTGCCCCGGCGCGCGGCGCCCCGGCGAAGGCGGGTGGGAGAATTCATCCGCCGCCGGCACACGAAAAACTCCCTCCCCCCCGCCGACGCCGGCGATTCATCCGGAGCGCCGCGCGAAGCGTGAGAACCGCCGGCGGTTCGCCCAAGCTCGCCGCGGCTTTTTTTCATCGGCCAGGTCTTCGTTTGGCATGGATATCTACACAAGTCGTTGTATCTTCCGCGCCGCGGCGGCGGCGACGGATCCACCGGAATCGAAGAAGCCTTGACTTTACATTCGCCTTGGCGTATATAATGGGTTAACAATGGTTGTGGAGCGGCCGCACGGCTTATTTGCGGCTCCAACCTGTTGGTGGAAAGAGGCTTTTTCATCAGGAGTGAATCATGCCAACAATTCTCGAAGTTTTTGATCCGGCGATGTGCTGTTCCACAGGCGTATGCGGGCCGGATGTGGATCCGAGACTGGTACGTTTTGCGGCGGACTTGGATTGGCTGAAAAGCCGGGATGCTGACGTGCGGCGATACAATCTCGCGCATCAACCGGCGGAATTCGCGCGGCAGGCGGTGATTAAAGATTTACTGACCAAATCCGGCCCCCAGGTCCTGCCGGCAATTCTGGTCGATGGGGTGCTGGCCAGTCAGGCGCGCTATCCCAGCCGTGTTGAATTGGCTGCTATGGCGGGAGTGAAGGTCCCAGATAATAACTCCGCCAACCCCGGCCTGACGGCGCAAACACGGGGACTGGTTGCGTTGGGGGCGGCCGTCGCTGCAAACTGCGAACCGTGTTTTGAATTCCATCATGCCGAACTGGTCAGGCTGGGAGTATCCGCCGAATACATGTCAGCGGCGGTTGAAATTGCACAGCAGGTAAAGGTAGCGGCGGGGGACGACCTGCGGCGGATGGCACAGCGTCTGTTTGGAAAAAAGGCCTCCACGCCGTCAGCCTGTTGCAGCGCCGGCCCGACAGTCGTCAAGGTCGGAGCCAAGACTAAAAATAAAACCGCCTGTTGTGGCGGCTGATGTGAGCCGCGCTGGAATTGAGAAATCTTTTTTTATAAGGATACGCAATTATGGAAACCGAAAAACAACCCACACTGGAGCAGATTTTCGCCGGCATGCGTAAGGCCATGGGAACCATTCCGACGGCTGTAGAAAAACTTTCGCGTGTGGATCCTGCAATGGTCTACGAGCACCTGCGTTCACGGGCCTATGCCATGCCGGAGCAGAGACCGGCGCTGGATGAAGAGAACCGGACCTTGATTTACATGGCGGCGGCCCTGGCGGGATCAAGCCCGGCATGCGTCCGGGCCATGGCGGACAAGGCCCGCGTACAAGGTATTTCGCGCGACAAAATCATGGAAACCATCAAGATTGTACGGTTTGCCATGGCCACGCGAATCATTGGAGATGCTGAGCCGATTTTCGCCGCGTTGGAAAAATCGGCAGCCTGAACCGCGCCTGGCAACAGGATGGATTAATAAATGGCCGTCGGGTGCGCTTGCTCATCCGGTATTTCGAGAAGGTGTGTTATGTCAACTCCATGGATTCCAAAACCGACACGCTATATGTTTTTCACCGGCAAGGGCGGCGTGGGCAAGACATCTTTGGCCTGCTCTACCGCTGTCGCACTGGCGGACCAGGGCAGGCGTGTGCTGCTGATCAGCACCGATCCGGCATCAAATGTCCAGCACGTGTTCCAAACTGACATCGGGGAGAATGCCCCGACGAGAATTGACTCCGTGCCGCGGCTTTCGGCCATGAATATTCGTCCGCAAGCTGCCGCGGAAGCCTATCGCCAGCGTGCAGTAACCCCGATGCGCGGCATACTGCCGGAGGAAGCCATTAAAAGCATGCTCGAAGAACTTTCCGGCTCCTGCACCACTGAAATTGCCGCGTTTGACCAGTTCACGGGCCTGCTGACGGACCCCGCCACGGCGCAAAACTTCGATCACGTCATTTTTGATACCGCCCCCACAGGCCACACTTTGCGTTTGCTGAGTTTGCCGTCCGCCTGGGCGGATTTCTTTGACGGCAACAAACACGGCGCGTCCTGTATGGGACCGGTATCGGCGTTGCAGTCACAGCGGAAGCAGTATGCCCAAGCGGTGGACGCACTGCATGACGCCGGGCACACAACCCTGGTCCTGGTCAGCCGGCCCGATCGTCTGGCGTTGGCGGAAGCCGACCGAACCAGCCGCGATCTGGCGGCGCTGGGCATGACGAATCAACGCTTGATTATCAACGGCGTTTTTAAGGCTACTGACACGAGCGATTTATTGGCGTTGGCGATGCAGCGGCGCGGCCGGGAAGCATTGTCCGGTATGCCGGAGCATCTGCGACGGTTGCCGCAATCCCAAGTTCCACTGCGGTCATTTAATCTGGTGGGAGTGGCGGCGTTGCGGGCGCTGGCGGACCGAGACGCTGCCACGCCGCTGGCTTCCGCGCCGATGGCGATAATGCCATCCTACCCCGGTCTTATTGAACTGGTGGATGAGATTGAAAACTTGGGTCACGGAGCGGTGCTGGTATTGGGCAAAGGCGGGGTTGGGAAAACCACCATCGCCGCGGCCATAGCGATAGCGCTGGCGGATCGCGGGCACCAGGTGCATCTGACCACGACCGATCCGGCTGCACACATTGCGCAGACGGTCCGCGACTCCGGCGGCCATTTGACGCTAAGCCGGATTGATCCGGAAAAGGAAACCGTCTACTATCGCACGATGGTCATGGCCTTGCGCGGCAAAGACCTGGATGAACAAGGCCAGGCTCTGCTGGAAGAAGACTTGCGCTCACCTTGTACGGAAGAAGTTGCGGTATTTCATGCATTTTCACAGCGGCTCGATGAAGCGGAGGGCAAGTTTGTCATTGTCGATACCGCGCCCACCGGCCATTCCCTGCTGCTGCTGGATACCACCGGATCCTACCACCGGGAGGTGATGCGCAATTTAACTGGAAAAGCGAAAATGCAGGTGAACACCGCGCTGATGAAATTGCAGAACGCGAATTACACGCGCACCGTGCTGGTGACGTTGCCCGAGACAACGCCCATTCTTGAGGCCGGTGAATTACAGGAGGATCTGCAGCGCGCCGGCATTAAGCCTTTCGCCTGGGTTATCAACAGCAGTCTGCTGGCAGCCCGGCCCAAAGATGGATTGCTGGCCGCGCGCGCCAATGCGGAGCTTGATAAGTTGGCTATGGTAGCCAACCGTGCCGATCGTGTGGCTGTGATTCCGTGGTTGGTGCAGGAACCGGTCGGACTGGACGGGCTGCGGCAACTTTGCGGCTCGGCTACCGGTGGAATCGTACTGACAAGCATATAGATGATTGAGTGGTCGCCATCTTATCACCGGCAGTGCTCCGTCATGGCTTGCTGATGAGCTCCACGGGAAAGCCTTTGCGGTAGGATGGCCACAACAAACCGCGGGAGTACCGGTATGCCCTTTCAGTCATCGCGAATGTGTGATTGCGAGACATGATTTGGATAGTCAAGGGCGACAGGTATGAAACGGAAAGGTATCCGGATTGTTGTGCTGATTCTGGCGCTGGCCACGGACGGAAATAGTCGGGGATTCTCCGGGAGGTCGTTCCCATGATAGTCTCTTTGGCGAAAGCGGCTGAACATGTTTTACGTCTTAAGCCCATCGGAGTGATTCATAGTCCCTTTCTTGTGGCCAGTGGTACGCCCATCCAACCCCGCGCCGCTCGAGGCGCCGCGGGGGCGGTGACAATCCTGCCGGCTTTTGTCCCAGGACTCAAAGATTTGGACGGCTTCGACCGCATCTGGCTGATCTACTGGTTCCACCACGCCCACTATGATCCATCTCGTTTGATCGTGATTCCATTTCTCGACGATCTTCCCCGCGGCGTATTCGCCACGCGGGCGCCCACCCGCCCCAACGTGATCGGTCTGTCGGCCGTTCGGTTGGTTTCCGTGCGCGGAAACGAGCTGCATATCCGCAATGTGGACATTCTCGACGGAACGCCGTTGCTTGACATTAAACCCTATGTTCCGCAGTTTGATTCTTTTGCGGTTGCCCGCTGCGGCTGGCTGCAAAGACGAAAACTTGGTCGGAAGACCGCCGATTGGAGCTTTGAACTCCATGAATCGGCGGGCCGGCACAAAGCTCGACGCGAGAGCGGACGGAGCTTTAATAGAAGAAGGTAAATTCGATGAAAAGAGTAGGCAAACGCATCTTACGGCCGGTCATATTCGTTCTGGTTCTGGCCGGAGCAAGTTATGGATTTTATCAATGGAAGTTGAATCAAAAGCATGGGCTCATTACCAACATACGCCTTTATGGCAACATGGATGAACGCGATGTTCAACTGGCTTTCAAGGAATCCGGACGCATCACGCGGGAGTTGGCGCACGAGGGGGATCAAGTAAAAAAAGGCCAACTGCTGGCTTCGCTCGATACGGACTGGCTGGTGCATCAGGTAGCGCAGGCCCGGGCGGTTCTGGCGGCGCAACAACAGGTGTGTCTCCGCCTGGAGCAGGGCGCCCGGCCGCAGGAAATTGCCCGGGATCGGGCGCTGTATGCCGCCGCCAAGGCACAGGCGGCCAATGATCTTGTAAACTTGAATCGCTATAAAAGACTGCTGGCCACCGGTGATATCACCCCTATTCAATATGATAACGCCCGGGCTTTATGGACGGTGGATGGGCAAAAGGCTCAGGCGGCGAGCGAGACTCTGCGGCTGGCCGTACTTGGACCGCGAAAGGAAGACATCGCCGAAGCGAAAGCGAAATTGCGCGCAGATAAGGCACAGTGGGCGTTACTGGAACAATATCTCGCCGATACCCGCCTGATCAGCCCCACGGATGGCGTTGTCCGCACTCGAATTCTAGAACCTGGCGATATGGCGGCCCCGCAGACTCCCGTGTACACAATCGCCATAATGAACCCGAAATGGGTTCGGGCTTACCTGCCGGAAACCGATCTGGGCTATGTTCATCCGGGATCCAAGGCGTGGATCACCGTGGATAGTTTTCCCGGCAAAAGGTTTGCGGGCCGGGTTGGGTTCATCTCCCCCATCGCTGAATTCACGCCTAAAACTGTGGAAACAACGCAGCTTCGCACCAGCCTGGTGTACGAAGCGCGTGTTTATGTGGAAGATCCGCATGATCTTTTGCGTTTGGGAATGCCGGCCACCGTGAATATTCCGGTCCGGCCCGGCCAGACGCAAACCAATCAGACGAGGCCATAAGTGGAAGCTATTGCGCCACCTCCCGCGCCAGTGATTGTCTGCGGGGCGCTATGCAAATCTTTTCCTGACGGGCGCGGCGGCGTCACCAACGCTTTGGCCGGCGTATCACTGGAAGTGCGCCGCGGATTCATGGTTGCATTGGTCGGACCGGATGGCGCCGGCAAAACAACGCTGATTCGGTTAATCATGGGGCTGCTGTCGCCGGATTCCGGCGCTATTCAGGTGCTGAGGCGCGACATTGTCCGAAGTCCGAAAACGGGGGAATCCCACATCAGTTATATGCCGCAAAAGTTCGGGCTGTATGAAGATTTGACGGTGCAGGAAAATCTGGACTTATATGCCGATCTTCATAGCGTACCGGCAGCGGATCGCGCTCAGCGCTATGCGGCTTTATTTGCGATGACCAACCTGGGGCGATTTACCAAACGTCTGGCGCGCCGGCTTTCCGGAGGAATGAAACAAAAGCTCGGCTTGGCTTGCGCTCTGGTGCAATCTCCGCGGCTACTGGTGCTGGATGAGCCGACGGTAGGCGTGGATCCAGTGTCCCGCCAGGAACTGTGGGCTATTCTCTTGCATCTGGTGAAAACCGAATCGCGCACGGTACTGGTCAGCACGCCCTACCTTGAAGAGGCGGAACTCTGCAACCACGCCGTAGTTATGTATCAGGGAAAAATTCTGGCGGAAGGTTCTCCACGAGAGGTGGCGGATCACGCCCGAAAGCGTACATTCCGGCTGACCCTGCCAGCGGAAACAAAACCGCGCCAGGCAGTAGCATCCCTGTTGACTTTCCCCGCAGTTGCAGATGCTGTACCGGAAGGCTCACAGGTGCGGCTGGTACTCAAAGCGAAGGTAGCGGAAATTCCACAGTTTCCCCTGGCGAGCGCCGCGCAGGAAGTTCAACCACACCTGGCGGATGGTTTTATGGTGCTTTTACGCCAGGCGGCGACCACCGGCGCTCCACCCGCGCCCTTAAAAACTACACCGACGGTCTCTGCGAAAATCACTGCCGCGGAGTCTGAGTATCCCGTAGTGGAGGTACGCGACCTGGTCCGGCGGTTTGGTGAATTTGTGGCTGTCGATCATGTCAATTTTCAAATCCGGAAAGGGGAAATATTCGGCTTGCTGGGACCGAACGGAGCGGGAAAAAGCACGACCTTCCGTATGCTCTGCGGCTTATTACCGCTTAGCTCCGGTATGCTGCGCGTCGCGGGATATGATCTGCGCCATGCCCGGGCCTGGGCCCGTCAGGAGGTGGGCTATGTGGCCCAGAAATTTTCTCTCTATGCGCACTTGAGCGTATGGGAAAATCTCGTCTTCTTCGCCAGTGCTTATGGCTTACGCGGGAACCGTCGAAAGCAACGCCTGACTTGGGCTATGGAAGAATTTGATCTCGGTGCGGTCCGTTTCCATGCCACCGGCCACATACCCGATGGCTATAAGCGACGCTTGGCGATGGCTTGCGCCCTCCTGCACGAGCCGACGATTCTTTTTCTCGATGAACCCACATCCGGTGTTGATCCGCTGGCGCGGCGCGAATTCTGGCGGCGGATCACCACACTGGCGAATCAGGGAGTTACCGTAGTTGTTACCACACACTTTATGGAGGAGGCGGAATACTGCGATCGCCTGGTCATCATGATGAATGGTCGTATGCTCGCTGGTGGAACGCCGGCCGAAATACGGCAACGGGGTAAGGCGCCTGGCATAAGTGAACCGACCATGCAGGAGGCGTTCATTCGCGTGGTGATGGATGAAGAGCGGGCCCTACACAAGGCGGGTGGCGCATGACCGAAAAAGACAAATTTGAAAAAGTGCGAAGGATCATCGCCATGAGTCGCAAGGAGACACGACAGATGTTGCGCGATCCCAGCAGCATTGCCCTTGGCATGGTACTGCCACTATTGTTGATCCTGCTTTTTGGCTACGGCCTGTCATTGGACGCAAAGCACGTTCCTATTGCCGTGGTGATGGAGGATCATTCACCCGCGGCGCAGTCGGTATGGGGAGCTTTCGCCGGTTCACGTTATTTTCGTCCGCGTGCCGTGAATTCCATGTTCCGCGCCGATAAATTATTGTCAGCCGGGCGGGTGGATGGCATTGTGCGGCTGCGGCACGAATTCTCCCGAGACCTTCATGCCGGCCATGCGAAAATACAGTTCACAGCCAACAGCATAGACGCGAATCGGGCCAGACTGGTGGAAAATTACGCTCGGGGCGTTGTCGCCGCCTGGTTGGCCCAGCGCCAACTTACACATGGGTGGCATGACGACCAACCTGTGGCAATCCAGCAGCAGATATGGTTTAACCGCGGTCTGGTGAGTCGATACTTTCTGGTCCCCGGCTTGCTGGTCTTGATCATGACGCTTATCGGCGCATTGATGACGGCACTGGTGGTGGCGCGGGAATGGGAGCGCGGAACCTTTGAGGCCCTCTTTGCCACGCCGGTAGAACCGACAGAGATTATCATCAGCAAGATCATTCCCTATTTCTGTCTTGGTATGATCGGCCTGGCGATTGCGGTAACAGCATCCCGTCTGCTGTTTCACGTGCCGATTCGCGGTTCATTGGGAGTCCTGTTTCTGGTATCGGCGTTGTATCTGCTGGTGGCGCTGGGCATGGGTCTGCTGATTTCCACACGCACCAAAAATCAGTTTATCGCCAGCCAGGCGGCGCTGTTGCTGACCTTTTTACCCGCGATGATGCTGTCCGGCTTTATTTTTGACATCCGCAGCATGCCGCCCGCCATTGCGGCCATTACTTACGTTCTGCCGGCGCGTTATTTTGTCGCCTTGCTGCAAACTCTGTTTCTGGCCGGCGATATCTGGAGCGTAATCCTTCCCAATACCGCAATTCTTATGCTGATGGCGGTGCTTCTTCTGGGCATGACGCGACGCCTGCTGGTGAAACGTCTGCAGTGATATGAACGTATTTTTCCGCATTCTGGCTCTAATCCGCAAAGAACTCGGGGCGATCTTCAAGGACCCGCGCAGCAGGTTTGTCGTACTGGGTCCGCCGATATTGCAGATGATCGTCTTTGGTTATGCCGGCACATTTGACCTCAATCATATCCCCTACGTTCTGATCGATCAGAGCCGCTCCAGTGAATCGGTTCGATTCATCAGCCGGCTCGATGGATCGGGCATTTTTACGTTGGTGGCCACCGCCGGGAATATCCAGCAGGCCAGACCCCTATTGGATTCGCGGCGGGCGCTGATGATTCTCCAGATTCCACGGCGGTTTCAGCGAGATATCCTGACTGGCCGGACCGCACAAATTCAGGTTATCGCCGATGGCCGCAACTCCAATACCGCGGCTCTGGCCATTGGCTATCTCCATGAGATCATTGATCAATTCAACTCGATCTTGGAGCAAACGCGCCGGAGAGGCGCGCCGCCGGCATTCCTGAGTATCCGCTCCTGGTTTAATCCGGATTTGCTCTCCCGTTGGCAGATGGTACCGGGAATGATCGGCCTGATTACCATGTTGGCCGTGATGATTCTCACCGCCATGTCGGTTGCGCGCGAGCGTGAACAGGGCACCTTCGATCAACTGCTGGTCACGCCGTTTACGCCGCTGGAAATCATGGCCGGCAAAACTATTCCACCGATTCTGGTGGGGTTGGGGCAGTCCGCGGTCATTTTTCTCATCGTGCGGTATTGGTTTGATGTTCCTTATTATGGCGCCGCTTCGACGATCATCCTGTGTTTTCTGGTTTTTGTTATCGCGGCGGCCGGCTTAGGATTGCTGGTATCCTCCATATCATCCACCATGCAGCAGGCGCTGTTGGGCACATTTGTATTGGTCATGCCTTGCGCGCTATTGTCCGGCTTGGCAACGCCGATATCGAATATGCCCCGGATCGTGCGGGATATCACGCGGATCAACCCGCTTCGCTATGACGTACAGGCGGTACGGGAAGCGTTCCTGCAGGGCGCCACCATCCATCAACTCATGCCGGAGCTTATTCCCATGGCGATGATCGCAGCGGCAAGTCTGCTGTTGGCGTCATGGCTGTTCCGCCGCATTCAGTAAGGCGGCAAGTATGTGAGCGCCGCAGCGCGTATTTCGCGCCGGCGGTGCGGACATATCACCGATCGCCGAATCCAAGCGGTCGGCGATTACACCTCCCGCTGCGGGCGGTTGGGATCGGGCCAGTCGATGTGGAAAAACTTGCCGCGCGGAGCATCCGTGCGTTCATACGTGTGCGCGCCAAAATAGTCCCGCTGCGCCTGGATCAAATTCGCCGGCAGCACGGCCGAACGATAAGCGTCGTAATACGCCAATGCCGACATGAACGCCGGCACGGCGATGCCCTGTTGGGCCGCCAGCATCACTACCCGCCGCCAGGATTCCTGTCCGGCACGAATCTGTTTGCGGAAATAGGGGTCCAGCAGCAGGTTCACCAGGTTGGCGTCGCGCTGATAAGCCTCGGTGATTTTCTGGAGGAACCGCGCGCGGATGATGCAGCCGCCGCGCCAGATACCGGCGATGGTTCCAAAATCAAGATTCCAGTTGTATTGCCGGCAGGCCTGGCGCATCAGCTGGAACCCCTGGGCATAGGCGCATATTTTCGAGCAGTACAGCGCGTGGCGGATCGCTTCGATCCCTGTCCTGCCGGTTTTTTTCGCCGCCGGGGGCGCCTTGAGTTTGCGGGCCGCGCTGACGCGTTCTTCCTTCAGCGCGCTCATGCCGCGGGCGAAAACAGCCTCGGCGATGGAATTGGCCGGTATGCCCATGCTCAGCGCGCTGGCGGCGGTCCACTGGCCCGTTCCTTTCTGTCCGGCGACGTCCAGGATGCCGTCGACCAGAAATTTCCGCGGGCGGGCCGGATCGCGCTGCGCCAGCACGGCGGCGGTAATTTCAATCAGGTACGAATCCAGTTCCGTCCGGTTCCACTGGAGAAAAATGGCGGCCAGCTCGCCCGGGGAAAGTCCCGTCAGGCGGCGCAGCAGATCATAGGCCTCGCTGATTAACTGCATATCGACATATTCAATACCGTTGTGAACCATCTTCACATAATGACCGGCGCCGTTCGGTCCCAGGTACGCCGTGCAGGGTATGCCTCCGCGGACGGGTTTGCCCGGCGCGGCGCCGGGAATCGGTCTGCCCGTCGCCGGGTCCACTTTGGCCGCCACCGCCTCCCAGATCGGCGCCAAATGCTTCCATGATTCCGGGTCGCCGCCCGGCATCAGCGAGGGACCGAACCGCGCTCCCAACTCGCCGCCCGATACGCCGGAGCCGAAAAATTTGAGCCGATCCGCGTACTGTTTTTCGCGGCGAATGGTGTCGTTCCAGTTGCTGTTGCCGGCATCCACCACGATATCGTCTCTTTCCAGCCCCGCCGCCAGAAGCTGGTCCACCACCGTCTCCACCGCCGCCCCGGCTTTCACCAGGATGATGATGACCCGCGGTTTGCGGAGCGCTCCGATCAATTCGTTCAGGGTCGCGCAGCCGATCAATTGCCCCGGTGTATCCGGATTTTCCACCACGAATTCCCGCATCACGCTCGTGGTCCGGTTGAAAACGGCGATTTTGAAACCATGATCGGCGATGTTCAGGGCAAGGTTCCTGCCCATGACCGCCAAACCGATCAAACCCACGTCCGCCCCCGGTATGTTGTCCGACATCAAGATGCACTCCTTGTAATGCCTGCTCCGGCCGCAATGGTCCGCGGCAACGGCGAACTTCTCCAACTCATCATACGCACAGAGACGCCGGGGAGCACGCTCTTGGCCAATGTTGAGCACACACACATTTTTTCCCCCCCACATCCCCCGTAGGGGCGATAAACGCCCTACGGGGCTGGGGGGTGCGTGGCATGTTATGCCGCGGGTCGGAGTAACTTTCCATACAACATATAGTATCGCCAGCGGTCGTCTTGGCTCAGGCGCAAGGCGCGGAGCGCCAAGATCGCTTCGACCCCTTGTTCCCC
>JAJYDU010000164.1 GCA_021790475.1 Planctomycetota bacterium
ATGATCTGTTCGACCCCCCCGCCGCCGATCTTCACCGGCACGCCCACGAAATAACCGCCTACGCCATATTCCTTGTCGCAATAGGCCGCGCAGGGCAGAACGCGTTTTTTGTCGCGGATGATCGCTTCGGTCATCTGCACCACCGCCGCCGAGGGCGCATAGTACGCCGAGCCGGTTTTGAGCAGGTTCACGATTTCCGCGCCGCCGCTGCGCGTCCGTTTCACAATCGCTTCGATGCGCTCCGGCGGCATCAACTCCGGCAGCGGGATTCCGCCCACACTGGTGTAGCGCGGCAACGGGACCATATCGTCGCCGTGGCCGCCGAGTAACAGCGCCTGCACATCCCGCACGCTCACGCCCAGTTCGGCGGCGATAAAGTGCCGGTAGCGCGCCGTGTCCAGCACCCCGGCCATGCCCATCACCCGCCGCGCCGGAAAGCCGCTGACTTTATGCGCCACGTACACCATCGCGTCGAGCGGATTGGAGACCACCAGCAATACCGCCTGCGGGGAAAATTTCGCAACCTGCCGCGTCACCGCCTGGACGATCTCGGTGTTTTTCATCAGCAAATCGTCCCGGCTCATCCCGGGCTTGCGCGCCAGTCCCGCGGTGATAATCACCACGTTGCTGCCGGCGGTCGGCTCATACGCGGTCGCGCCGATAATCGACGCGTCAAAACCTTCGATCGGTCCCGCCTGCGACAAATCCAGCGACTTGCCCTGCGGCACGCCCTCGAGCTGGGGAATATCCACCAACACGACATCGCCGAGTTCCCTGGCGGCCGCCCAATGCGCCGCCGTCGCGCCGACATTGCCGGCGCCGATAATGCTGATTTTCGCGCGTGCCATACATTTCTCCGGTTTATTCTTACGACCAGTCCCGGCGCGCCGGGCGCCGGCTTACCCCGGCTTCTCCACTTTCATCACTTCGTTGCTCCGCGGGGACCGGCTATATAGTTTCGCAACCGTCGCCTGTTGTAAACCATCGCGCCGCCGCATGCAATGCGTTTTCCATGAGGCCTCCTGCCGACGCGACTCAGGAAACCGGCGGTCTGGAAGACCGCTCCCATAAGGCAACGACCACGGCCGGCCGGCTGGCCGGCTTAGGGCTGGCTTATGGTAGTCGCAGTCCCGGCGGGCTACCGCGGAAACAGCAAACTTCCATACCAGTGCAGGATCGGCTGCCCGATGAGTAAAATCAGGATGCCGGCGACACTCAACCAGGGACCGAAGGGAAGCACATTGGGGCGGCCCATGATTTTCAACACCACGGCCCAAAGCAGTGCCAGAAATGCGGCGAGGAAAACGACAACAATCGCCGGCAGTCCCCCCGCCACGGCCCCGATCGCCGCCATAAGATGAACATCGCCCATTCCCATGGCGACGCGACCGAACAGCAGGGTACCGCCGATTCGTATCAGCCAGATGACACCCCCGCCGCAGAGAACGCCAAAGAGAATTCCCAGAATCCGCCCGCACCAGGGGGTCG
This sequence comes from Planctomycetota bacterium, assembly GCA_021790475.1. Taxonomy (GTDB): domain Bacteria; phylum Planctomycetota; class Phycisphaerae; order WQYP01; family WQYP01; genus JAKBMM01. The sequence continues at coordinate 1,489 of JAJYDU010000164.1, forward strand.
GCGGGAGCGGCGTGGGAATTGTCAACGCCAGCAGGGCCAGGGAAATGGGCGGGAGAAGAAAAAGCAATTCCTTGAGAATTTCCCGGCGGGCGCAAGGCGTCTCGGCCTCGTCGAGAACCTGCTCGGCCAGATTGTCGTCCGATTGGATTGTCCGCGGCAGCACACCAATAAGAAAAAGCACAATTCCCGCAATCAACGTTACCAGCGACGCCGCGGGCGGGGACAGAACAATCCAGGCGCCGGCCGTGAGCAGTAAAATGAGTCCGCTCGCCAGAAGGAATGGCCAGTTGCGGGAGAAAGCTACCGGTGGTTGAAACTCGGGTGGATCCGGCATGTCAGGCGACTCGGTGGGCGGAGTTTCGAGCGGGAAACTTTGGGGCAGCAGGCGCCAATACAGCAGAACGATTGAAACAAGCAGACCGACGGCGCCACCGGCGGCCAGACGCCCTGGTATCGACGCCGGAGCGAGGCTCGCGAGCATGGGTTGGCGGCCAAAGGGAACGCCGGCCAATGCCGCCGCCACGATCAAAACGGGTATCATCCTGGGAATTTCAAACCAATCGGCGTCGATACCCGCCGCGGCCAGCAGCGCGGCGGCGTAGAACATATCAAGGGCGAGAGTCGGGCCGCCGTATGCTATGGAATGAAAGATGTACCCATACCACCCTGTGACAAAATAAGCCAGATAGAGCGCGGCGAAAATCAAACCCGTGCCCAGTTCCACGAGAGGGTAGCGAATGGAAATGGGGGCCTGGCAGGCGGCGCAGCGGCCACGGAGAAGCAGCCAGGAAAGCACCGGAATATTCCAGCTCCAGCGAACGCCGGCATGGCAAACGGGGCAATGAGACGGCGGCCAGTTCAAGGTCAATCGGCCTTCCACACCGCGGAAGGTGGTCTTCAGACCACACAACGGCAGGCGCCAGATGACCACGTTAAGAAAGCTGCCCACGCAACAACCGGCTGGAAAAAGGAACAGGCAGATCATCCACGTCGGAAATTCCATGGAGGCATTATGGACGAGCCGCCCCCGGCTGGCCAGCGCGGATGCGAGCCTGTTGAAAAACAGGCGGTGCGGAGTATAAGCCCGACACTGCCAACACGGCAGAGGGGCATACAAAAACGGGTGGGCTTTGGCAGGCGGCAGGATGATTTGTGCAAACTTAACACTATCCTGAATACCATCGCCATAATATTCATAAGGCACTGCATTTACTATAGTTACGAAACTATTAAGCAATCCCGTTGGATATCATCATTGCCGGCGGTACGATCTTTGCTCATAAAGCGATATTATGGTTTTGCACTTGGATTGAGTATGAACGATGGGAAATGGTTCCAGGCTCAATATCTTGCTGACCCGCTCCCAGCGGCGGGAGACGGTTGCGTCTGGAGCACCGGAGTGGCAGGAAGTGGTTGCACGCCTCCTCTCGCCAATGCAGGTGCGGATATTTTTGGCTTCCAGCGGAGGAGAAGTGATAGCCTTGGTGCAGCAACATTCCATGCACGTGGCCGTGGTGGACGCTCATTTAGCAACCGCAGCGGATTCCGGTATGGACGGCATGACGGTTCTGCGGATGCTCCAACGGTTGCGGGCGGATGCGGTGGATGGGGGGAGAGAAAAGGGCGTGGATCGGGATACGGACCGGTGGGGGCGTCAAGTTATGGATGGCGGCCGTATGCCCGGCGAGTGGAACCGGCGAGAAGAGCCGGCGGGTCGGCGGATCGAAGTGATGGGTCCGCGATCGCCACGGCGCCGGGGAGACGAGAGTGGAAAATCTCCGCTGGTTATTTTGTTGGCGCCACGGCGGGAAGACCGGCTGATTCGGGAAGCGTTGCGGGCGGATGCCTTTTCGGTTCTGCCCGAACCGCTGGACGTGAATGAACTTTTGGATGTAATGGCCCGGGCGCTGCAGCGATTTTACGGCGACCACTGGCCACGGTAAGGCAAGGGGCCGGGGGAAAATGATTTCCCCGGTATGCGTCAGGAAACATATTTTCAAGGAGTAACGCCCATGGCGGTAAATGTTCGTCCTTTGGGAGACAAGGTTCTTCTCAAGCGGCTGGAGGCGCAAAGTGTGACCAAAAGCGGAATCGTTTTGCCGGAAGCGGCCAAGGAAAAGCCGAAGCGCGGCAAGATACTCGCGGTCGGCGACGGGAAGTTGCTCGAGAGCGGCGAGCGGGCCAAATTCCAGGTAAAAAAAGGCGATGAAGTGATATTCGCCAGCTACGCCGGCACGGAAATTAAGGTTGACGGCGAAGAACTGCTGATTTTAAGCGAGGACGAGGTTCTCGCCGTCGTTGTTTGAGTGACGTGGAAAAGGCATCGGTCGCCCACGGCCCTGGTTCGTCCCGGCGCGCCGGGAGCGAAGGTTTATATGCAGGGCCGATGCCCCCATCGGCCGTAACAAGAGTGGACTTTTTTTTAGGAGTAACAACATGGCCGCAAAGATGATTGAATTTGATACCGAGGCCCGCGAAGCGATTCGCCGGGGCGTGCACACCCTGGCCCAGGCGGTGAAAGTAACGCTGGGGCCGTCGGGGCGGAACGTGGTGATTGAAAAGTCGTTCGGCAGTCCGACGGTGACGAAGGACGGCGTAACGGTCGCCAAGGAAATCGAACTGGAGAATCCGTTCGAAAATCTGGGCGCCCAGCTGGTCAAGGAAGTCGCCAGCAAAACCAGCAGCGTGGCCGGCGACGGCACCACCACCGCCACGGTGTACGCCGAGGCGATCTATGATGAGGGTTTGCGGAACGTTACCGCCGGGGCCAATCCAACGCAGCTCAAGCGGGGCATTGAAGAGGCGGTCGACGCGGTACTCGGACACCTTAAGAGCATCTCCATGAAGGTGGAAAACTCCAGGCAGATCGCCCAGGTCGGCACCAGTTCGGCCAACCAGGACGCCCAGATCGGACAGATGATCGCCGACGCGATGGATAAAGTTGGCAAAGACGGCGTGATCACGGTGGAAGAAGGCAAGAGTCTGGAAACCACGGTGGAACTGGTGGAAGGATTGCAGTTCGATAAAGGCTATATCAGTCCGCACTTTGCGGATCCCCAGACCATGGAAGCCGTTTTTGAAGACTGCCACGTGTTGATCCATGAAAAGAAGATCAGCACCGTAAAGGATCTGCTGCCGATCCTGGGTAAGGTGGCCGAAGCGGGTAAGGCCCTGTTAATCATCGCCGAAGACGTGGAAGGCGAAGCGCTGGCCACGCTGGTGGTTAACAAGTTGCGCGGTACGCTTAAGGTGGTGGCGGTGAAAGCCCCCGGATTCGGCGATCGTCGCAAAGCCATGCTCGAGGATATCGCCATCGTGACCGGCGGCAAGGCTATTTTTGAGGAGATCGGCGTCACGCTTGAATCGCTGGAGTTAAAAGACCTCGGTCGAGCCAAGAAAATACGAGTGGAAAAAGAAGCCACCACCATTATTGAAGGCGGCGGCAAGAGCGATGCGATCAAGGGCCGCATCGAACAGATCAAGAACGAGATCGAGAAAAACACCAGCGATTACGACCGCGAAAAGCTCCAGGAACGGCTGGCCAAACTGGCCGGCGGCGTGGCGCTTATCAAGGTTGGCGCGCCGACCGAAGCGGCGATGAAGGAAAAGAAAGCGCGCGTGGAAGACGCCCTGCACGCCTGCCGGGCCGCGGTGGAAGAGGGGATTCTTCCCGGCGGCGGCGTGAGCGTGTTGCGGGCGATCGCGACCATCGACAAACGCCGGCTGGAAGGCGATGAAAAGATCGGCGCCGACATCGTCAAGCGAGCCTTGTACGCC
>JAJYDU010000165.1 GCA_021790475.1 Planctomycetota bacterium
CTTTTGACCACGCGAAACAGGTGCTCCATATCCGCCCGGCGGAAGGCCACCTTCAAGAGCAACTCCAAGTTTGTCTTCGGCGGGGCGTTGGACACGAAGTATTTGTATTCGCCGGTGGCCCGGTTCCTGGCCACGATCAGCCAGTAGGTGCGGTCGGTCGGACGGCCTTGGCGGGCCAGATACACTTGGGCGGCCTTGACCTCCCAGACGGTGGGTTCGACCGTTTGCCGCGGGAAGCAAATGGCCTGCCAGTTCTGATAGATAAAGGCCGGGCTCCCGCGCACCACGGTGCAGACCTTCTTGCTGGCGAATTCCTTCCGTAGCGGATGATATTGGGGTAAGACCGGCCAGCAGCGGAAGTTTTTGGCGCCTCGCCGATGCCGATCTGGCCCAGGCCGTCGAGACCCAGGAGAAATGACGGATCCTTGCCGTAGCCCTCGTCATAAACCAGCCAGTCGAACTTGCGGCCGTGGCCCACGGCGTGGCGCACCTGCTCCAGAGCGATAGCCGTCTTGGGACGGTAGAACAGGTCGTCGGTGCTGCCGGCAGCCAACGCGATGGGCGCGACACTCTTCCGCTGAAGATTCGAAAGTAACCCCCGGCAGTAGGTGGCGAAGTGTTCCCGCAGACGGCATTCGCCCAGACATTTCCTGAAGACGCCCAGAAACTCCGTCAACGCCGGGCCCGGGCCCGCAATCTGCTCGGGCAACATCTGCGACCTCCTTGTCTGGAGGTCGCATCGGCTTAAGTCAGTTGAAATCTTGAGCATTATGTGCGCTGTAGTGATAATACGACAGTGCTATAAATGGACAAGTCGCAATAGTACCTGCAGCGTCAGGTTCACCTGGATGCCCGCCGCCACGTCATCAAGCAAAATTCCCCATCCGGCGGGAAGATTTTCCAATTTTCGGCAAGGGGGAAGTTTGAGTGTGTCGGCCAGACGGAAAAGAAGGTACACCCCCGCCGCCATCAGCCAGGATCGCCAGATATTCCCCGTCGCCGCAACTGGCGCCGGCAGCCACAGGCATGCGATCCAGTACCCGCAGAATTCATCAAGCACCACCGCCGGGGGATCCTCATCCTTGAAATATGCGCAGGCCCAGGGGGCCAGTCGTATGGTAAGGACGCCGGCCAGGATCGCGCCCGCAAGGCAAAGCAGCGATCTCCAGGGATCCACCGGAGCCGCCCACAACAGCAGCCAGTAAACGGTGGCCGGTGCGATGGTCCCCCAACTACCGGGCGCGGGTTTAAGCAAGCCCAGGCCGCCGCCGCTGACGATCCAGCGCCGCCACCCCCCCCCGGTCAACGCCCCAGAGATCGTAAAATCCGGTTTGGAATGGAATTCAGTCAAGTTGGTGCAATCCCGCCTGTCTGGAAAGCCCGCTCTATATATCCATCACGCGCCACGCCCGGCGAATATACTGCCCCGCGGAAAACACCGTTATGGTAATAGCCAGCCATATCGCAACATCGCGTAGAACGGCCACCCGGCGCGTCAATCCGATCAACCCCGGCTCGCCCAGCAGCGCCAGATAAATAAGAACAATTCCCACGGCTACTGATTGCACGGTCATTTTCAGCTTGCCTGTCCACAAGGCGCGAAAATCAAGGCCTTTTGATTCCGCCAGACCGCGAATGCCGGTTACGAGAAATTCCCGGGCAATAAGCACCACCGCCATCCATGGGACAACCCCGGTGACGCCGTACCGGCGCAATGCAGCCGGTACGGCCAGATGCGGCGGAAGAAAATGCGGTGTGGAAAAAAACACAAACGCACCGCAGATGAGAATTTTATCGACGAATGGATCAACCACCCGGCCGAAGGCGCTTTCCGCTTTCCAAATCCGCGCCAGATAGCCGTCGAGCGCATCGCTGGCCGCCGCGAGGATGAATATCCCCAAGGAACCCCACATCAGAACGGGGAATTCACGTCCGCGCGCCGGCCAGTTGATGACAAGAAAGAACAGGCCCGTCAGCAGCAGCCGACCCAGGGTAATCAAGTTGGGAATATGACGGTACATGTCAAACTCGCCCGCTTCTATTGAGACGCCACCGGCAGGCGCACCGGCTTTCGCCTTTCCCGCGGTTCCCTCGGCCCATTCGTAGCCGGCAGTGGCCGGCCGATCAAATCGTAATGCTTCCAATCCTCGATAACGGCTTGAATAAGTTCACCCGCCGCTACGGAACAATCATGCAGCCGCACCTGGCCGTCGATGTCCGGCGCCTGCCCGGCATAACGCCCCACGGCGGTGCGCCGGCGGGGATCGGCCTGGTCGATCAATACGCCTGGCGTATGACCGATCATCGCCGCATTCTTCTTGAACACGATCTCCTGCTGGGTCAGCATGATCTCTTCCCTCCGGCGCGCCGCCACCGCGGCCGGCACGCCGCGGGTTCGCCACAGGCGGCCGGCGGGTGTTTCCGGCTCCGGCGAATACTCGAATACGCCCAGACAATCAAAACCGAACTGCCGTACGAAATCGACAAGTTCCCTGTGCTGGGCTTCGGTTTCGCCCGGAAATCCGCTGATGAATGTGGTGCGTATCGTGATGCCGGGAACCCGGCGGCGCAGCTTGTCTAAAAGCGTTTCGATCTCTCGGCGCGTCACTTTGCGGCGCATGGCGTGGAGGATTTCATCATTAATATGTTGCAACGGTATGTCGAGATATTGAACCACGCGCCGGGCGTCAGCCAGCGCGCGAATCATGTCATCGGTAAAATTGCTCGGGTAGGCGTACAGGAGCCGAATCCAGCCGACATCCTGGAGTTGATCGAGTGTTCTAAGCAGTCCTGAAAGGCCTTGTCCGGGACCGTTGTAGCCGATGTCGCCGCCATAGCTGGTGGTATCTTGCCCGATCAGGTTCAGCTCCCGGGCGCCGTCGGCGATAAGTTCCCTGGCCTCGCCAATAATTTGTTCCAGGGGCTTGCTTCGCATGCGTCCGCGAATGCCTGGTATGGTGCAGAAGGTGCAACCCTGGTTGCAGCCTTCGGAAATACGCAGGTAGGCGTAATGACGCGGCGTAAGACGCAGGCGGGCGCCATCCTGTTCGGTATAGCCTTGCCGGGACCGGTCGTGCCGCCCCATCATCCGCGTAACGGCATGAAACTTCCCCATGTCGGCCGGCGGACTGGCGATGACCGCCGCTCCACGAACGGCCGCGATAATATTCTCACGATCAAACACGCCGACTAGAGCATCAATTCCCGGCGCTTCTTCCAGAAGACGGGACTTATCTCTTTGTACGAGACAGCCGGCCACCACCACTCGCTTGGACCGGCCGCGCCGGATGGCTCTGTTCTTGGATTCCACCGCCTGGCGGATAACCTCCAGCGCTTCCCGCCGGCTGGCCTCCAGAAAGCCGCAGGTGTTGATGACAATGGCGTCGGCGGTGTTTGAATCGTCCGTGACGGCGATGCCGTCGGCCGCCAGCAGGCCCAACATTCGCTCGCTGTCGATAAGATTTTTCGGACAACCCAGGGACACGAAAGCGACGGATTCCATGCGCCGGGTCTTTTCCGCATTCGCCATTTCAGGAGTTGATTTCGTCATCACGCCGCGCCAGATAACCTGATGGAGTTACAAATATTTGAAGTTAACAACGGCTTCAACCGTTGCCGGCGGAGAGTCGATTCCACTCCGCCGCCTCGCTTGGCCGTAGCTCCGACAAAGTCCCGGTATTCCGGGTTCTGTCCAGCCGGCTCGGATGAATGTTTCTCCATCGAACCGCTGCGCAGTATACATTCATTGCGGGCAATTTTCCCAGGGTAGAGCCGGGAGCCGGCGGTGGCGCCAAAATTTTTTTCGAATTGTGCTTGCATTTCCTGAAGGTTGCGGTACACTGTGTCCCATAAATGGCCATTTGGCTGTGAGCGTTGCACCGATGAAGTATTCGGCGTGGTATGTTCCGGCGGGGCCTTACAGGTCCATAATTTTTTGATGGTCGCGCCAACAAACAAACGTCCGGCGGATACGTACCGCACACAGGAAAAAGAAAAAAAGCTCTCTCGGCGCGGCCCATAGCAGGGATGCCGAATGCCAGAACGAACGGATTCGTTATGCTGGTGCCTATAAGCGAGTTGAAGCGATTGAACTTTTTGGAACCGTGGGCCTTATTCTTTGGGCCCGCGGCCGATGGCCCGTCAGCCTCTTTTGCGGACATTTCTCGCTTTTTCGGTAAATTTTCCATCTTGGAACCTATCCCAAGGGAGATTAAGGCAAGAGTACCTATGGAGATGGGTTCTCAATACATAACTCGTGGCGAAGGGCTCTGGGAGCGGCATCGTCCCCGGAGTATGGCATGGCGAATTACCCGGACGATGGAGGACCCGCGCCACCGTTCCCGCGAACCATGATATGCGGCGCTGGCGCATTTTACGTCAAGGAGTGACCCCTCATGGCAAAAACACGCACTACCACGGTCCCGGTTGAACAGGATATCAGCGCTGTCTGGCATGACTTCGGGAAGAACAGGACGCAGGCGTTGCGCAATCTGCTGATGATGGAATATCTCCCTCTGGTGCGCTACAACGCCGAGCGCATCGGCTCCAAGCTGCCCAATGAAGTGGAGGTGGACGATCTGATCCAGGCCGGCACGTTCGGCCTTAAGGACGCCATCGAATCTTTCGATCCCGAACGGGGCGTAAAATTTGAAACCTACTGCTCGCCCCGCATCCGCGGCGCCATTCTTGACGAACTGCGCAACATGGATTGGGTGCCGCGCCTGGTTCGCGCCCGCAGCGGAAAGGTCGAACAGGCCCGGCGCCAACGGGAAATGGAACTCGGCCGGCCGCCGACCGAAGAGGAAATCATCCAGCGCCTCGAAGTGTCGAAAAAGGAATATGAAAAACTGGACAAAGACTCCACCGCGGCTTCGCAGATAAGCCTTTCCCGCAAATGGTTCGATCCGCACAACGCCAAAGACGCGCGGGAAATCGACGTGCTGGAGGACAAACAGTCGCCGCCTCTTCTTGATGAGCTGCATCGCCGCGGTCTGAAGGACCTGATCATGCGCGGCTTGTCCCGCGAGGAACGGGTAATACTTGACTGTTATTACTATAAAGATATGACAATGAAAGAAATCGGCCAGGAGTTGAAACTCTCCGAATCGCGCGTGAGTCAAATGCATTCGAGCATGATCGCCCGGCTTAGAAGCCGCCTGGCCGCGCGGGAAAAAGAATTCACGGATGAGTAATACCAGGTATCCTGGCCGCACGCGGCCCCGGGCTGACTTGCGCGGCGCCGGCGGGATCGTACCACACC
>JAJYDU010000166.1 GCA_021790475.1 Planctomycetota bacterium
CAGTCATATTATTTTGGTCAAGGCGGGCAGCATCACCACCCTTTCGGTGCCCGATCACAAGGAAATTGCCAAAGGGACGTTGCGTGGTCTGATCCGCGCCAGCAGATTAACGGTTGAGCAGTTTGTGGTGCTGTTATCATGAACCAAATTATAAGCCGCAGACCGTGCCGGCCCAACGTGAAAAACGCCTGTTCCAAATTATAGTGCTCCCCAAAATCTGGGCGCGCGATTAAGGTACTTTTTCAGCCTGAAACAAGGGATGGTTCAGGAGAAAAAGTATGGGTTCGATGCGACGGAGTTTTTCGGCGGCGTTCAAGAGCAAGGTGGCCTTGGCGGCATTGCGTGGCGAGCGCACTCTGGCGGAGGTAGCCGGGGCGTTCCAGGTGCATCCCCATCAGGTGATAACCTGGAAGACGCAGGTGTTCCAAAAGCACGAATGCGGCGAGAAACTCGCCGCCGTGGAGTGCGACCGCTCCAGCGCTCTCGAATCGGTGATTACCTTCGTCAAAGACGCGAAAACAGTGATTTTCCTGGCGGAAACGACGGACCGAGCACAACAACTCGATTTTTTCACAAGAATCGTTTCGAACCCGAAAGTGACGAACCAAAAAGTGCAGTGGGCGCCAGGCGGGGCGTGGAAAACCGTTGTCGCTATTGGCCGTCTTGCCCGTCAGCACAACGCCGCGTCTGGCGACGCGGCGTCGTTGGCCGGTGAACCCGACCAAATCTCGTTGAAGCGGAGAGAGTGGGATTCGAACCCACGGTGGGGTCATCCCCCACACACGACTTCCAATCGTGCTCCTTAAGCCGCTCGGACATCTCTCCAGAATCCCGGCATGCCGGGATACCTGTAAACTACCGTTCGCCCGAGGGTACGTCAATTTTCTCCCGATTTACCTCCGGCAACTCTCTGACCGGAGACCGGGAATGATCGGGATTCCGCCAGCCGTCAATCCGGCCGATCAGCCGCAACAGACCATCGAGGATAGTCAAGGGATGCGGCGGACAGCCGGGAACGAAAAGATCAACGGGCACAACGGAATCGGCGCCATTGTGGACCTGGGAATGATCGCGGTACGGTCCGCCGGAAATGGCGCACGCGCCGATGGCAATGACAATTTTCGGTTCGGGCACGGCGTCATAGGTTTGTACAAGGGCGGATTTCATGTTCCTGGTAACCGGGCCGGTGATCAGCAGACCATCGGCATGGCGGGGCGAGGCGACAAAATCAATTCCGAAGCGCCCCAGATCCCAGCCAATGGTTGTAAGCACATTGACATCGGCCTCGCAGGCATTGCAGCCGCCGGCCGAGACCACGCGCAATTTCAGCGAGCGGCCCAGGATTTTGCGGAGTTTATCGTCCAGGACCGCGGCGAGCGCCGGCTCGCCGGCGGCGTCTACCAGCAAATCCGCGCGCCGCCGAACCGCCAGACGATAATCACGCGAATATTGAATCGCGCCCGTCGGGCAGGCTGCGGCGCAATCGACGCAGAACAGGCAGCGGCCCAGATCCAGCTCGATGCGGCCGGCGGCGATGGCGATGGCCTGCGTGGGACAGGCCTGGGCGCACAGGTCGCATGAAGCGGGGCACCGGGCGGCATCGAATACGGGCCGGGCGCGGAAATGCGGCGCCAGCGCCGGCGGCGGGCCGTCGGGATAGGCCATGGTCTGATGGCCCTGTTGGAATCGGGCTTTGACAATATCGAACATAACACGTTCCTAAACCGGTTTCGTTAAAGATCATGACCGCAGTAAGAAAGACTAAAACTCTTATTGCAGAGCGGGAAATCGGAAATTTGTCCGCCGCGCAGCGCCAGGGCCAGCCCCATCCAGTTATGGAACGACGGATCAACCACTTTATAACGCTCGAAGCGGCCGGCGGCGTCGGTCAGCGCCAGATGGCATATTTCGCCGCGCCACCCTTCCACCAACGCCACGGCCAGATGATCGGGCGCCAGATTTCCCACCGGAGAGCTTATGGTTCCGGGGGGGAGAGCGCGAAGCTGTGTCCGGACAAAATCCAGGGATCGCTGAATTTCCAACCAGCGGACATAGGCGCGGGCGAAGACATCGCCGCCGTCCCAGGAAGATACGGGAATATGTATAAACCGGAACAAGCCGGAGGGATGGTCCTGCCGGACGTCGCGGGTAAGCCCGCAGGCGCGGGCCGCCGGTCCGACCATGCCCAGTTCAACGGCCGCACCGCGCGCCACCGGGCCGATGCCTTCGAATCGGGCCATCACCGAGGACGAATTCCAGAGCAATTCGACGGACTGGCGGGTCTGCCGGCTGCATATCTCCAGTTTCGCCAGCAGATCGTTCACGGTACATGTGGCCAGATCAAAACATACGCCACCCGGTCGAATCAGTCCGCGTCCGAACCGGCTGCCGCAAAGTGCGGCCGTCATGTTCAGGAATTCACCGCGCAGGCGTCCGCAATAGGAGGCGGTGGGAAGAAAGCCCACGTCGCCGCTCAAGGCCCCCAGGTCCCCCACGTGATTGGCCAGCCTTTCCAGTTCCAGGGCGATGCCGCGAATGGCCTGCGCCCGCGGCGATTTCTGTTTGCGGGCCAACGCTTCGAGCACCTGGCAGTAAGCGGTGGCATGTCCGATGGTGGTGTCGCCGGCGAGCGTTTCGGCGTAATGGATGGTGCGATGATTCGGACCGCCGAACAGGGCCTGCTCCACGCCTCGATGCTGGTATCCCAGCGCCATCTCCAGATGAAACACAACTTCCCCGTGGCACTGGAAGCGAAAATGTCCCGGTTCGATGACGCCCGCGTGGACCGGTCCCACGGCCACCTCGTGCACTTCCTCTCCCCGCACCTGGTAGAAATCCATCACCCCCGGCGGCGGGACGCGATCGTTCCCGGGCCGGTCCGATGGAAACAAGGGCGGATGAAAACGGAGCGGTTTGAGCCAGGGATGTCCGACGATATCCAAACCACACTGTTCGGCGATTTCCCGTTCAAAGAGATGTACCTGCGGGCACCGGGGCGTTAAAGAGGGGTAGCGCCGGCCCGCCAGCGTAGAAGCAACCCGGAGAATAGACTGGGTATCATCCGCCAGAAGCACATACAGGCGCAGGCGATCCGGCGTTTCGCGCGAACCAAACAGGCTCGCCACGCGCCGGCCCGAGCGTACCGCATCCAGAATGGCTTGCTGAAAGTTGTCCAGGGCCAGGTCGGGAATCAAACGGCGGCTGATGGCGCGTCCGGCGCCGAGCAGGGGTAAAGGTTCGGCCTGATTCATGGCTTGGCTCCCAGATATTGGCCGGCCTGATGCAACAGGTTCCGCAGCGGCGGCGGCAGATACAGCCCCAGCAACAATACCATCAGCAGAGCGCCCAGCGCCGGCAGACTGCTGAGCAGGCCGTCGCGGTAATTGTTCCTCCGGGCGGCTACGGGCGCCCGGCCCAGCACGGCGGCGAGCACGGTTCGCCCCATTCCCAGGAAAATCACCAGCAGCAGAAATAGAAACGCGGCTCCTATCAAAAAATGCCCGGCGGCAAAGGCGCCGTTAAGAATCATGAACTCGCTGATAAAGGGGCCGAACGGCGGCGATCCGGTGATGGCCAGAAAGCCCAGCATAAATACCGTGCCCGAGAGAGGCAGCCGCCGCATGGCGCCTTGCACCTGCGGTATGGTTTTGCCGCCGTAGGCCCGGTCGATGTTGCCGACGGAAAGAAACAGCGATCCTTTGGTCAGGCCGTTGTTGATCACGTGCAGCATGGCGCCCAGCAGAGCGATGCCGCCGATTCCCAGTCCCAGCGCAAGAATTCCCATGTGTTCGACACTGGAATAGGCGAGCATCCGCTTGAGGTCCTGCTGGCCGATCATAAATATCGCCGCGAAAAGCATGGATAAAAGCCCCAGAAATATCAGGATCCGGGAGGCATAAGCGCCATCGCCGGCGGCAACCAGAATGTGCTCGGATCGGACCACCATCAGAAAAGCGCTGCTGATAAGCGCTCCGGAAAACATGGCTGAAACCGGAGCCGGACTTTCGCCATGGGCGTCCGGCAGCCAGGAGTGCATGGGAGCCAGTCCCATTTTGGTTCCATAGCCGACCAGCAGGAGGACAAAACCGGCCTGGAGCCAGACCTTGTTGAGCCGCGGCGCCTGGCGAAGCAGATCGATGATTTTCAGGGAAGGGGTCATTCCCCGGCTTACGGCGGAGTAAGCCACAAAAAATGATCCGAGCAGGGCCAGGGCGATGCCCACGGAGCAGATCAGGAGATATTTCCAGGTGGCTTCGATGGACCGCGGCGTGCGGTTGAAATATATCAAAGGCGCGGAGCTAAGGGTGGTGGCTTCCATGGCCACCCACATCAGTCCGAGGTTGTCCGTGCAGATGACCAGGGTCATGGCGCCAAGAAACAGCAGGAAGCACGAGCAGAAAACGCGATTGGCATGATCGGCGCGGGAGCGCAGGTATCCCGCCAAATAGAAAGAACACAGCAGGAACAACACGCTCACCAGAAGCAGCACCACGCGCCCGGGCGGATCGATCCCCAGCCAGCCCCCGCGCGGGCCGAGGCCGTATCCGGCCAGAATGGCCAGGACCAGGCCCAGGTGAACCATCGCCACGGGCGGCAGAAGCCAGGGCCGCCGGCGGTTGGAGGGGAGCAGCGCCGCCAGGGCGGCGGCGAGAGGACAGAGAAAGATAAGTGAAATATACATGTGTTAATTATCCCTTCAAGGAAGAAAGCCGCCGGGTGTCCAGCGAAGCGAACTCGCGATTGATGTGATGCAGGATGATGCTGATGACAAAAACGCCGACAAACAGGTCCAACAGAACGCCCAGCTCCACCAGGGACGGGATCGCGCCGAGCAGAAGCAGACCGAAAACGAAAATGCCGTTTTCCAGCAGCAGAAAACCGATGGTTTGCGTAAGGGCCTTCACCCGCGTGGTTAAAAGCAGAAAACCGGTGAAAAGCATGGAGATGGAAGTGGGAATCACCAACAGGCCCAGAGGGCTGGCAGGCGGCGTAATCCGTCCGGCCAGCACCAGGGCTCCGCCGGTGGCGGCGGCGCCCAGAAGAATGCAGGGCATGAATCCAATGAGCGGTTCCACCTCCCGTTTGACGTGGGCGTCGCGCAGGGCCTTGAGCAGCATATTGGGAATCACGACGCCTTTGAGCACAACCGTCATCAAGGCCATGAACAGCGGTACGAATTGCGCCTCCCGGAGCACCAGGGGAGGCAGCAATCCCAGCAA
>JAJYDU010000167.1:0-4142 GCA_021790475.1 Planctomycetota bacterium
TCCCCATGACGCCGGGCAGTTGCGCCGCAACGGGCGGATATGGACCAACCCGTGGACGGCGGTGTACAAGCCGCGCTTCACGGGACGATGGTTCACCGGCGGGCCGGTGATCCGATTCTCCGCGCGCCGGGCGGCAGCGCGGGGAAGACTTTCCTTTCTCCGGCGGAATGGCAGTTATCTCTACAACGATATCGGCTATAACACCAACCGCCTCCTCCGCGGCCGCCACCTGGTGGGCGATCTGTTTGTACACACGGTCTGGCTTTCGAAATCGCCCGCTTCGGCCATTCGCATAACCGTCGGCCAGCGAAGCAATCGCTACCAGGTACGCCTGGCGCATAACGGCTCTCTTTTTCTTTATCGCTGGAACCCGGCGATACACGCGTTGGTGCGAATCGCTTCGCCGAAAATACCACTGCTACAGCGTCTACCACCCCTGCAACCGGGCGTGCCGTACCGCTTGAGCATGAGCAATATCGATCACCAGATCCGTTTCTGGTTCAATGGCCGGCTGGTTTTGCAGTATTCGGCCCCCTGGGCTATTCAACAGGCGATCGCCTTTGTACGGATGCAGAGTCATTCCGGTCAGGAAACGCCGCGGGTGTTTATCGACGTCACCGGCCCGTGCGTGCTGCGACACCTGCTTCTGATGCGCAACATCTATTACACCCAGATGCAACGCCAGCCCCGTTCCACCGGTCCGACCGCCGGCGAACGTTTTCCCGGAACCGGCACGCGGGGTCATCCCATTACGCTCCAGGCCGGAGAGTATTTCGTTCTCGGCGATAACTCCAATGACAGCGCCGACAGTCGCGCCTGGAACCGCGTCGAACGAGTGCTCCGCAGGAATTTGCATCTGCCGCTGGGAGTTGTTCCGCAAAGATATATGCTCGGCCGCGCGTTCATGGTCTATTGGCCGTCCGGTTTCCGCCCCTTCGACTCATTGGATTGGCCGATAATTCCCAATGTTGGGAAAATGCGGTTCATCCGCTGAAGTGCGGCCCGCCCGGAATTTGCAATTTCAGCGTCCGACGGGTACAACTCCCAACCGGCGGAGAACGTGGATACCGCGGAGATGATTCCAAATGGCTATCGGGACGCGATACGTATCCCGCTGGCCATCAAGATGACAGTGCATTGTTTTCAGGAGTTCAACGATGGCGACCTTTGAGAATTACGTCCCGGCGGTGGTGCAAGCGCTCGGTCAGCGCGGTATCAAGGCGGAATGCCCTCTGTGCCGGAAAAACAGTTGGGTTGTCCAGGATCTGCCCGTTTCCATTCCCGTGTATGAGAAAGCCGGCATGGTCAAATTCCCCGGCACCAGTATGCCGATGGCCGCCTTGATCTGTCGCCAGTGCGGCTGGACCGGTTTGTTTTCGTTGGGTGTGCTGGGGCTGATCACACAGAAGCAACCACCGGCGCAATCCGCGGAGCAAGATGGCAAAGTCGCCGCCGCGGCCTCCCCCACCACGGACGAGGGATCGAAAGAATCCCGATAGCTCTCGGGGTCAGACTCCCACGTTATCCGCAGCTCACCGGATAAGGTTATCCGGCGGTTCGTGGGCGAACGGGCCGATTTTTCGATCCCGATACTCTTTCAATCGCTCAATAACCAGCACCGGCAGCAAACCGTTGAGATTATCCAATTCGCCGCCCATCGCGGCGATCTGGCGGATCAGGCTGCTGCTGGTAAAACCAAATCTTTCATTGGTCATGATGAAAACAGTATCGACATCGGCTACGGCCCGATTGGTCAAGGCAAGCTGGAATTCATATTCCAGGTCCGTCATGTTCCGCAGTCCGCGTAAAATAGCCACCGCGCCGCGCCGTTTCACCAGTTCCACCGTCAACCCTTCATAAGCTTCGACCGATACCTGGGAAACATCGGCGATGAGCGTCTGGAGCATTTCCAACCGCTCCCCCACGGGAAACAGTTCACTTTTTCCGGGATTGCGGCCAATCGCCACGATCAGGCGGTCGAAGAGGGTCCGCCCCCGTCTAATAACGTCCAGATGTCCCAGGGTGGGAGGGTCGAACGTGCCCGGAAAAACCGCGATTTTTTCCTGCGATTTCATCTGAATCCTTTCGTCCAATCCCCGACTCGCTTCCGACGCCGCGGGATTGGGGCGGGCGCCCGCGCTGGCGGCTGAAATAATTCCGCCTTCCGAAGATTGACTTGTCCAAAAATACCAGTATTTTACCGGCGTTTGACTTGGTAAAGTCTACTCTCCGGCCGAGGAGTCTGGTAGTCGCCTGAGTGAGAAGATAATCTGTGGCGCCGGCCGACCGGAGAAGTTTTTAGAACCAATGAGAGGAAAAACCATGTTCACGATGTCTTTGCCTTCGGAAAGTTCAGACGTATCCGGGAACAACTCCATCATGCCCGTTTGGAATCCGCTGACGAACGGGGCGCTGGCCGGTGAAGACGGCGCCTGGTCGCCGTTTGACGCCGGCGAGATGTTGGACGACGCCGGGGCGCATGGCGTCGGGGCGAGCACCTGGGCGAAGCGCCGGCGCAATGCGGAAGAACAGGAAGATCTGGAAGAGGAAGATGACGATCTGGAGGATGACGACGAAGACGACGATGACGACGAAGAGTTCGATGACGATCAAGACTCCGATGATGAATTCGAGGATGATTCACTCGACGATGAAGACGATATTTACCATGACGAGGACGAGCTGGATTAACCTTTTTTTCACGGTGGCGCCGCCGGTCGTGGACATTCCAGCACACGCCGCGGCCGATCAGACTCGTTGGGGGTTGACCGGTCCCATGGCGGTGGACGGTTCCCAATAGCGATTGTCCTGGCGAATAGATGCATTCCAAAACCCGCCAGGCCTGCCTGCGAGAGCAGCTTTCTTGCGCGGCCTTATTGGCTCTCCTGATCCCCTGCTCCAAATTCACCTGTTCTATGTTTGCCCGCGGGCAAACAGAGGGCGTCAGCTCTACATTTTATCCCGTGAACGGATACAACAATGTCGCGCCTCATATTCTCACCCCTTTACCGCACCGATCTGGATGCCCTTGACGATGTACTTCTGCAGAATGATGAAAATGACCACCAGGGGCGCGATGGACATGGTCACGGCCGCCATCAGCAGATTCGTGGCCTGTCCCGATGTGGAATTGAAATACAGCAGACCGATGGGCAGCGTATAGAGACTCTGGCTCTTGAGCATGACCAGCGGCCAGAAAAAATTCTGGTAGGTCCCCATGAACGTGAAGATTGTCAACGTGATCAGGCCCGGCCGCGAAAGCGGCATGGTAATGTCCCAGAAGATGCGCCACGGGCCGGCGCCATCCATCCGGGCGGATTCATCCAGGCTGGGGGGAATGGTCAGCATAAACTGCCGCAATAGAAATACACCGAATGGACCGAAGGCCAGCGGCAGGATCAGTCCGGTGAATGAATTGACCAGATGCAGTTCTATCATGATCCAGTAGTTGGGAATAACCATCACCAGCCCGGGCAGCATGATGGTCGCCAGGTACAGGAGGAACATTTTATTACGTCCCGGCCATTGCAGCCGCGAAAAGGCGAAGGCGGCCATGGCACTGGTCAAGACCTGTAGAAAAGTGATCCAGGACGCCACAAAAATGCTGTTCCAGTAATACCGCGCAAAGTCGATGACCTGAAATACGCGGGCATAATTCCCCCAGCGCAGGCGGCCAGGCAACCAATTGGCAAGTCCCACTTCGCTCAAAGGCTTGAGGCTTGTAAGGACCATCCAGATAAACGGCAGGGCCATAGTTAAGGCGATCAGAGCCAGCGGGACATTCCAACACAAAGCGTAGATCAAGCCGCGCGCCATGGAAGCACGCGGCGCCGCCGTGGGGCGAGCTAACGCCGGAGTTTCGGAAATCGCGATTTCATTCGTTGACATAGCGGTTTCCAAATTTCCAACTGGCCAGCGTGGCCAACAGCACGAAGACAAACATAATCCAAGCGACGGCGGAGGCCTTATCAAACGCGCCCCGTTGAAAGCCTTGTGCGTATATCTCGTAACTGAGGGTGGTGGTGGCGCCGGCCGGACCTCCCTGAGTCATGGCCACCGCCATGTCCCATCCACCCTGCAATCCGCCGATGATGCTCATGATACAAATAAAAAAAGTGGTCGGAGCCAGCATCGGCCAGGTG
>JAJYDU010000167.1:4152-5193 GCA_021790475.1 Planctomycetota bacterium
CTCATAGAGTTCCGGGGGCACATTCGACAGGCCCGCCAGGTACAACAGCATGTTGTTGGAGCCGACGGCAATCCAGAACGACATGATCATCAGCCCCGGTTTGGCCCAGTAATAACTGGCCAGCCAGGAGGGAGCGTGCAGGCCGGCGGCGGCTTTCGCAGGCAGGTTGAAACACACAATTCCCAGCCCTTCGACAACGAAAAGGGCCGTAAGGGTCAGTAAAGCCGGCATGATCCCTGTGCCCAAACCATTATCCCCGGCGGTGGCTTGCCGCGTGCCGGCCAGGGGCGTCCATTGCCAGATCACAATGGCCGCCGTCAACACCGCCAACAGGAACGCCGCCCCAACTTTCGGAAACCAGAACCAGGCGGTAATGGTGGGTATCATCAGCATACCGTTGACCAGCAGAAAAACTCCCGTTCCCAAGTCGCCCTCCCGCCAGAGACGCCCGAGGCGCCGGAGTGCACCGGCCAGAATGGCGACCATCAACAGCACGGCCAGCCACAAACCAAGCCGCGGCCAGAATGGAGGAATCGATCGGACAACATGCTGAAGATTCCGGAGCGCCGGGCGAAGGGCCAGGTTAATCGGGCCGGTGTCCGGGTTATACAAATCTTTCCAAAGAACAAAGATGGCTACGCCGCTGGTAAATGACGGCAGGTACAGCAGCGTACGATAAACCGACCGCCCTCCGATGGCCCCCAGCAGAAGAATGCCGCCGGCCGCCGTACCCAGCAGCAGCTCCATGGCCGATGCGCCCATTCCCCACAGGCCCAGCAGCATGGCGCTGACCAACACCCCCGCCACGGAAATCACCAACGGATAAATCCGGCGGTCGCTCCCGCGCGATTCCCTGCTCAACAGGATGGCCAGGAAAAGACTTCCGGCAATGGCAAAGGGAATACCGATCATCAAAAACAACGTATTGCCAAGAAACCGCCAGAAATCAGTTTCCTGCAGCAATCGCCAGAAATTATCGAATCCCACCCACCGCACGGGATCCGGCTTAAACATGTTCTGATGGCGCAGGTTCCAGTTCGT
>JAJYDU010000024.1 GCA_021790475.1 Planctomycetota bacterium
TGTCTTACACCACGTTTGCCATGAACCACATGAAGATGTCGTCGGATGGTTCAGGCAAACATCGTATCATTCATGTATCCATCAATGTAACCAACACCGGCCGACGGGCCGGGGCCGAGGTTGTGCAACTTTACGTGCGGCCGCCGCAAAATGGCGCCGTCCGGCGCACTTTCCAGCAACTCAAGGGATTTGCCCGTGTGGAGCTTAAGCCCGGCCAAACCCGAACGGTGCGTTGGGCGCTGCATTGGCGCGACTTCGCCTATTTTGACGTTCGCGGCAACTCCTGGCGGGTTCCGCCGGGAAGCTACGGTATCGCCGTCGGATCGTCCAGCCGCAACATTGCGGCGCGCCAGGCGGTGCGATGGCTATAAGCGGTTGGTTGTGTGCGGCTTGCCCGGAGCGGCTGCGACTTTCCGTGGATTGTTTTTATACAGGAGTTGCGGGAATCAGATAAATCACCGTGCTGATTGCCGCCTTGGGCGTCAGCATGACGTTGTCGGTAGCCTGCGGGAAAACGCACGGATGGCGTTCTCTCCAAAAAGAGAAACCAACTCAAAACTTTGCTGCTGTAAACCTGCCTGCGATTGTCTTGCCTATGCCTATGGGGAAGCCGACACTGGCGGGCGACTTCCAATCCGTTATCATAATAGGTGTGAAATCCAGAAAATGTACGATGATACAGAATATATTTAAATATGCAAGATATGTATTTATGATTCTGCTGGCCCTGTCCGTCCTGGCGGTGCTGGCGTTCGGACCGCACGGCGGCGCTGCCGTTCCTCCGCACCGCGTGGTGATCGAATACTGGGAGAAATGGACGGGGAATGAAGCGCGACAGATGCGGAAAATCGTCCACTCCTTCAACCAGACCGTCGGCAGGCGGCGGGGCATTTACGTGCGCTACCTGTCCACCAGCAACATCGATCAAAAAACGCTCATTGCTACGGCGGCCGGCGTTCCACCATCTATCGCCGGCCTCTGGGATATGGACCTGGCCGCGTTCGCTTCGCTCGGGGCGCTTACCCCCCTGGGCCGGTACGCCAGGGAATACGGCATCACGGCCAAAACCTATCAACCCGTCTACTGGCGGGCGTGTCATTACCATGGCCACTTATACGCTCTGGTGAGTACGCCAATGGCCGTGGCGTTGCTCTACAACCAGCAGATATTCGAGCAAAACGCGAAGAAACTTCGCGCGGCGGGTCTGAATCCCCGCCAGCCGCCGAAAACGCTAGCCCAACTCAACCGCTATGCCCGTGTACTCACGAAATTCGGGCCGCACGGGCGACTCATCCGGGCGGGATATCTCCCGATTACCAGTTGGTATGTCGATGAAACTTATCTGTGGTTTGGCGGCCGAATATGGAATCGCCGGACCCGCCGGTTTACCCTTACCAGTCCACCGGTGATTCAGGCGTATCGCTGGATTCAAAGCTATTCCCGATGGTTGGGCGTACGCGCGATGATGGGTTTCTATTCGGGGTTGAGCAACTTCGACTCGCCCCAGAATCCTTTCTTGACCGGTCAGCTGGTCATGGAACAGCAAGGGCCCTGGATGGCTAATTATATCGAGTATCTCAAGCCGGGCATGTCGACGCTGCGTTTGCCCAAGAAACTCGAACTAAAAATGCCGCTGCGCAAACGGGTGAAAAATTACGCCTGGGCTTTCGCGCCGTTTCCTTCAGCCGTGCCGGGGCTTAAGAACGTGACTTACGCCGGCTTTGATTGTTTCGTCATTCCCCGCGGCGCGCCCCACCCCCGCAAGGCGTTCGCCTTTATCGCCTATGTCAACCGCCAGAAAGTCATGGAACGCCTGTGCATGATGCAGGGAAAAAACTCGCCGCTGGCCAGGGTAAGCCGCAATTTTCTCGATCACAGCAAAAATCCCTACGTCAACGTGTTTGAGAAGCTTGCCGGTGGCCCCAACGCCCACGGCCTGCCGCGGATTCCCATTATGCCGCGGGTATACGCCGAACTGAATATCGTAGCCCAGCGTGTGGCGCTGCAGGAGGCCGCGCCGCGCCAGGCGCTGGCCCGGGCACAGAAACGGCTCCAGCGTCAGTACGACCGATACGAAACGATCCAGCGGCTGCGGCGGGCGGAGGAAGGTAAATGTCCCGGCGCGGGAAAATGTACGCCCCCGGACCTGGCGCCACGCTGAGGGGGATTTTTCATGGTCCATACCAAAATCGAAACACGCAATTTTCTCAAGGGAATGGCGTTTTTATCTCCCTGGCTGATCGGCCTGGCCACATTCCTGGCGATTCCCATCGGCCTTTCACTGTATTTGAGCTTCTGCAACTATCCGCTGCTCCAACCTCCGATATTCATCGGCCTGCGGAATTATTCGCACATGATCCATGATCCGGTGTTCTGGACCGCGCTCGGGAACACGCTTGCTTACGCCGCCATGGCGCTGCCGGTGGGTATGATCATCGCCCTGGGCGCGGCCTTGCTGCTCAACAGCAAGGTCCGGGGATTATCCTTGTACCGCACCCTTGTTTTTCTGCCGTCGCTGCTGCCGGCGGTGGCGTCCGCCATGGTGTGGCTGTGGTTGTTTAACGCCAAACTCGGTCTGCTCAATTTTGTGTTGCGCAAAGTGGGCGTGGCGCATCCGCCCGCCTGGCTCTCTTCGCCGCGCTGGGCCATGCCGGCGCTGGTGCTCATGAGTTTCTGGGGGATCGGCAATACGGTGGTGATTTACCTGGCGGGGCTGCAAAACGTGCCCCGGGAACTCTACGAAGCCGCGGACATTGATGGGGCCGACGGGTGGCGGAAAATCCGGCACGTGACGTTGCCGTGCATCTCGCCGGTGATCTTTTTCAATCTGGTCATGGCGATCATCGGTACACTCCAGAACTTCACCGCGCCGTACATCATGACCGGCGGCGGGCCGGTGCGGGCGACTTATTTTTACACCATGTACTTATACGACAGCGCGTTTAAGTACTTGCGGATGGGCTATGCCAGCGCCATGGCCTGGGTGCAGTTTCTGTTGATTTTGGCCCTGACCGGCCTGGCGTTCTGGAGCGCCCGGCACTGGGTGCATTACCAGGGTAGATAACGCATGAGGCATTCGACATGCCAGGCGACACTCGGCACAAGGCGCAGGGCATTGTATTTGAAAAAAACGCGCACGCATCTGGCCCTGATCGCCCTGGGCGCCGCGGCGATCATTCCTTTTCTCTGGACGTTGTCCACCAGCTTGAAAACCAATCAGGCCGCGGTGGCCTATCCGCCGCAGTGGATTCCGCACCCCTGCCGGTGGAAGAACTATTTCGACCTGTTCAACACCCACGAATACCATTTTCTGCTTTGGACGCGTAATTCACTGTTCATCGCGGCGCTGGTGGTGGCGGGCACGACTCTTTCCAGCGCGATCGTCGCTTATGGATTCGCCAAAATCAGGTTCCGGGGTCGCGGCATTCTGTTTACCGTGATGCTCTCGACCATGATGATTCCCTTTCCCGTGCTCATGGTTTCGTTGTTCATCATTTTCCGTTGGCTGGGTGAACATACCGGTATGGCCTGGCTGGGAACTTTCAAACCGCTGTGGGTTCCGGCATGGTTTGGAGCGGCATTTAATATTTTCCTTCTGCGGCAGTTTTTCCTGACCATACCGGATGAACTTTCCGAGGCGGCCCGCATCGACGGCTGCTCGGAATTCGGCATTTTTACCCGCGTGATTCTGCCTTTGTCCAAACCGGCGTTAAGCGTCGTGGCGCTGTTCGCTTTTCTGGGGGTGTGGAACGATTTTATCGGGCCGCTGGTCTATCTTCAGCGGGCCGATCAGTTTACGCTCGCCCTGGGTTTGCAAAGCTTCCAGTCGCAGTTGGGCGGTACCTCGTGGAACATGCTCATGGCGGCCAGCGTGCTGGTCATGCTGCCCGTATTGGTCCTGTTTTTCCTGGCCCAGCGGACCTTCATTGAGGGCATCGCCACCACCGGCATCAAGGGATGATCCCCGTTCGTTCGCAGCCGACACTCCCCTTGACAATCGTTTCCATTTCTCCTAAAGTGTAATCAGTTAGTTGCGAAGTTACGCAACTAATGATAAATCAAATGCCCGGTGGTGCGTGATGAACCGAAACTTCAACGAGCGCGTCTGCGAGATGATCGGTGATTTCTTCACCGTCTTTGCGCATCCTGTGCGTATCAGGATATTCTGCGCGCTGCGGCGGCGGCCCCGCACGGTGTCCCAGATCGCCGCCTATGCCCATGTGTCGCTCCCCAATGCCTCGCAGCATTTACGCCTGCTGCGGGACAAGGGCGCGGTGGTTGCCGAAAAACACGCCCAACAAGTGTTTTACCGTGTGGCGGACGCGCGCTTGCTCCAGGCCGCCGAGTTGATACGGCAATTGTTGTTGCAACAGACGCGGCGCAAAGCGCTCCAGGCGGCCGGCGCCCCGTGGCGCCCAACCCGCGTTGCGCAAGCGATAGGGAAAAACGGCTTGGCCGCGGGGAAAGCGGTCCCATAATAACTTTTGACAGGAGAACACAACCATGATGACCAGTGAACAGCTCGCCGCCATTACCGTCGCCAAAATCATTGATGCCCGCGGTTCCGCCTGCCCCGGCCCGCTGCTGGAGGCCAAGAAGGGCATCGGCGCGGTGAAAGTCGGCCAGATTATCGAAGTGAAATCCAACGACCAGGGGTCGCGCCAGGATATTTCAGCCTGGGCCGCCAAGATCGGACATGAATTTCTCGGACTCATTCAGGCGGATGGTCACGATCGAATTTTTGTCTGCCGGAAGAAATAACAAGACGAGCCGGTACGCCCCGGGCGGCGGCACCGGCGGGGCATGTAGTGCCAGGGCACGCTCTGTTTGTGAGGTGTGGCATGGCCGATTCGTTTGTGCCAAAAATCCTGGTTCTGGCCACAGAGGCTTGCGCTTATCCGGGAGCCGACGCGGTGGGTAAGGCCCATCTCGAATACGGGACCAATGTTTATGTATTCCGGGTTCCCTCGCCTGTGTTGTTTCCGGAAGATTTCTACCTGCGCTGCTATGCCCGGGGCATCGACGGCATTTTGATCGCCGCCTGCGGTACGGATTGTCCCTACCGCGGAGCGTACGACCGGCTGGCGGCCCGCATGGACCGGTTGGCCAGCCGGATGAAATCGGGGGGGCTGGAAATTGCGCGTCTCCGGCTCACGGCGATATGCACGGTCTGTATCAAGGCTTATCTCAAGGAAGTTGGACAACTTAACGAGGCGTTGCGCCGGCTGGGACCGGTGAACCGCGTCGGGGCGGGCCGGTTGGAACTCGCCGCCCGGGCTGACCTGCGGCCCGTGCAACCGGAACATGCCGCCTGCCGCGCGGGGAAATGAATGGAAAGAGTGCGATGATGATTGCGAACGCCAACACCCAACGGCATGTCGATGTTTTGATCATTGGCGGCGGCATCAGCGGTCTGCAAGCCGCCCTGGACCTTGGCGATCAGGGATACCGGGTGATGGTGGTCGAACGCCGCCCCAGCATCGGCGGCCGCATGATTTCGCTCAGCAAGGTCTTTCCCACGCTGGATTGCGCCAGTTGTATTACCACGCCCAAAATGTCAGCCGCCGCCCATCATGAAAACATCGAATTGCTCACGTATACCGAGGTAGACTCCATTACGCCCGGCCCGGACGGGCATACGGTTGTGATCACGCGAAAACCAACGTATGTGAACACCAACAAATGTATCGGCTGCCGGATGTGCGAATATGCCTGTGACACGGAATACCCCGATCCGTTTGAGGAAGGGCTCGGATCCGTCCGGGCTGTTTCCGTGGCGTTTACCAACGCCATTCCGCAGAAGGCTCTGCTGAATCCGGATTATTGCCTGGCGTGCGGGCTGTGCCTGCGGGCGTGTCCTACGGACGCCATTGAATTCGACCAGCAACCACGCCAGGAAACAATCGGAGCCGACGCCATTATTATCGCCTCCGGATTCCAGCTCAATGCCCTGACGGTCAAGCCGCAATATGGAGCTGAAAACAGCCGTAATATTATTTCCCCGCTTGCACTGGAACGTCTGCTGGCTCCGCACGGACCCTATGGCCGGGTACTGCGGCCATCCGATGGGAAAATTCCCGGCTCCATCGCCTTTGTGCAGTGTGCGGGATCGCGGGATCAGACGATCGGCGTACCCTATTGCTCGCGCGTCTGCTGCATGTACGCCATCAAACAGGCCATGCTGCTCTCCGGGGCGTTACCCACCGCCGATATCACCATTTATTACATGGACATCCGCGCCTTTGGCAAGGGGCATGAGCAGTTCTACCAGAACGCCAGAGCCATGGGTATTAATTTTATTCGGGGCAAAGTATCCCGGATTGATCCGGCGGATCATGATGATCTTCTCGTGCATGTGGAGTTGACGGAGGAGCCCGAGAACTTTCTTCGCAAACAGCGACACGATCTGGTTGTACTGGCGCAGGGAATGATTCCCCAATGGAATCCTTCGGAAGTTTCACCGGTGCGCATCGGGACGGACGGCTTTGTGGCCACGCCCGATCCCGCTTCGCCATGTTCCACGGACATTCCCGGAATTTTTGTCGCCGGCGCCGCGGCCGGTCCGAAAGATATAGCCGACAGCATCGCCGAAGCGGGTGCGGCGGCCATGGAAGCCGGTGCTTATCTGTACCGGCATCATGTGGCGGATAAGCGGCCCCCAACCGTCGCCTTGGATGTCGCCTTGTCCCCGGTTGGCGCAAGGAGCGGATGATGGATATTTCCTCTGAAAAAAATACGGACTCCGGCGATTCCGCCGGAAAGCTGCGGGTAGGTGTCTATATCTGCCGCTGCGGCGGCAATATTTCCGATGTAGTCAATACGGATCACGTTGCCGAAATCTGCCGACGGATCCCCGGCGTTGCGGTATCCAAGGTTCACACCTTTATGTGCTCGGATCCGGGCCAGCAGACAATCAGCGATGACATCCGGCGGGAAAAGCTCGATCGCGTGGTGGTGGCGTCCTGCTCGCCGTTATTGCATGAACTGACCTTTCGCGGCGCGGTGCAGCGTGGCAAGATGAATCCATATCTGTATGAACACGTCAATATCCGTGAGCAGTGCTCGTGGGCGCACAAGCACGATCCGCACGGCGCCACAGCCAAGGCGATCGCGCTGATCGCCGCCGCGGTGGGGAAGGTCAGCCGATCCGTTCCGCTGGAAAAAATACGCCTGCCCAATCATCGCCGGGCACTGGTGGTGGGCGGCGGTCCGGCGGGCATGAAAGTGGCCGCGGATTTGGCCGCTTGTGGTATTCCCGTGCTCCTCCTGGAAAGATCGGAGAGTCTTGGCGGAAAATTGCATACCCTTAACCGCCTGTTTCCAACCGGAGAGGCGGCGGTGGAACTGGCCCACAAGCTTGAATCACAAGTCGTGTCCAATCCGCTGGTTGAAATTCTGCTTAATAGTGAAGTCATAAAAGTCAGCGGCTTCATTGGTAATTTTGCGGTTGAAATTCACGGTGCTTTCGGCCCTTCCGGCCAGACCACGGATGTCCGCACCACGGTCGGGGTCGTGGTCATGGCCACAGGCTACCGGCCTTATGTTCCCATGGATGGCGAGTTCATGTACAGGCGGCATCCCGCAGTTGTCACTACCGTGGATTTCAATGCCCTGTTGGCCCGGCGGGATTGCGGCGATGGAACACTTATGTTTGATGGCCGGCCCATCCGCAGCATCGCCTTTATTCACTGTGTGGGAAGCCGGCAGGTGGATGGCGTTCATACGCCCGGTCCGGACGGGCGCTTGCACGCGTATTGTTCGCGCGTCTGCTGTACAACGGTGCTCAATCAGGCTTTGCAGATTCGGCGGAGATTCCCGGAAACCCGCGTTTACGATCTGCATCAGGATATTCGCACATACGGTCGCGGCCATGAGGAATATTACACGGATGCCGCGCGGGCCGGGGTGGTCTTCTTCCGTTATCACTCCGATGAACCGCCCAAGGTGACTGGAACGAATGGTTCAAAATCGCCGTTGCGGGTATCCGTCAAAGATTATCTTTCATGGGGGGAGGAAATGAACATGGAAGTGGACATGGTGGTGCTCGCGGTCGGCATGACGCCCGGACCATGTGAAACCATTGTAGAGCAGTTAAAACTGCCACGGGGCGAGGATGGGTTTCTTCAGGAAATACATCCCAAGTTGCGGCCGGTGGAAATTTCAGTCAACGGCGTATTATTGGCCGGCACGGCGCAGGCGCCCATGAATATTCAGGAAACTCTCGCGGCCGCGGGTGCGGCAGCCGTCAAGGCCCGCGCGATGTTCAGTAAGGAACAGGTTGAACTGAACCCCTACGTGGCCGAGGTTGATGCCCGGCTATGCGAAGGATCCGGCGCATGCCTGGCGCAATGCGACTATGACGGCGCCTTGACCATGACTCAGACACGGCGGGATGGGCATACGGTGCGCATGGCCCTGGTAAACCCCGGCCTGTGCGTGGGTTGCGGCGCCTGTGTGGCGGTGTGCCCGACGCGAGCGATCAACCTGAACGGCTGGCGACTGGATCAATACGACGCGATGGTCGATGGGCTGGTGCGTGATATTGCTCCGTCCGCGGTCAATTGAGAAAGGATGGGTTCCCATGGCAGCCGGGAAAGCTCTTACCGACCAACAGAAGAAATCGCTCGCCGATTTCCGGAAAAGCATCGGCGGAGCCAACGAAATAAAATTAAAACGCCACAAAGAATTTCTCTCCGCGCGCAAAGCCATTCGCAAGGCCTTGGAGAAACAGCCGGATACTGTTCCTTCTCTGGCGGAGAGTCTGCCTTTGCCATCGGGCGAAGTTTTATGGCACATTGCCGGAATGCGCAAGTATGGCCAGGTACGGGAGCTTGGCGAGGCGGGCGGTTACATCCGTTATGGCCTGGTCGAATCAGAGCCGCAAAAGAAGGACTGAATATCCCGCCGCGGATATCGGTCCGAAGGAAATGCGAGGTGTTCTCATGGCCGGAAAAATTAATCCCAACCTGCACCTTGACATCGCCGGATATGGCGGAAAAGATGTTGATCTGTGCATGAATTGCGGAACATGCACCACCATCTGTCCCCTGTCGGAAGACTCCGGTGGCGGTTTTCCCCGCCGCGTGATACGCCTGATTCAGACCGGGCGGGAGAGCAAGCTGGTGGAAAGCCTTGATCCCTGGTTGTGCTATTATTGCGGAGACTGCACCACCAACTGCCCGCGGCGGGCCAACCCGGCGGAAACCATGATGGCCGCGCGCCGCTACCTTACCGCGCGCTACGACTGGACAGGGCTGGCCGGTTTATTTTACAAGTCCGCGCTCGCCGAAATATTCGCAATCCTGGCTGTTGGTCTGTTCGTGACCTTGTTGTTTGTATCGCTGCATGGGCCGGTGATCTTGCAGCGCGTCGAACTCAATACTTTCGCACCGGTTCATTGGGTTGAATTCGGCGATTGGATCATGGCGGCGGTCCTCTCCTTTTTCCTGCTTACCAACTCCCTGCGCATGGCTTGGTGGATTCTGGGAAGAAAAAAGATGCTGCGAATTTCCCCCTTGCTTTATATCCGGCAGATTCCGGTTTTTTTCGAACATTTGTTTACGCAGAAGCGCTGGCGGGAATGTGGATCCGAACCCGGCGGGATCCGATGGCTCAAACACCTGCTGCTGGTTTCGGGCTATCTGAGCATGCTTACGCTTGTGCTGATTCTGCTACGATGGTTTCAGACCGATAAAATTTATCCCTTCTACTATCCGCAGCGCTTATGGGGTTATTATGCAACCATAGCGATTCTGTATCCCACGGCTGATTTTATGATTTCGCGCTGGCGCAGGAAGGAACCCATCCATTTATTCAGTGCGGCCAGCGACTGGATATTTCTTGTCATGCTGTTTCTGACCGCGTTGACCGGAATTATGGTGAATATTTTTCGTGTGAATGGTCTGCCTATGGAGACATACGTGATTTATGTAATCCACTTGTCCATCGCGGTTCCGATGCTGGTGGTGGAAGTGCCGTTCGGCAAGTGGTCGCACATTATGTATCGGCCTCTGGCGATCTATCTCGCCGGTGTAAAGCGGGCCGCGCTGCAAGCCGCCGGCAAATCCACGGGCCAGACCGCCGCGGCGGTGGCCGCCTAAAGTTGCGGGCGACGCAATTTGATGATATCCGCCGACGGCGGAAAATTGAGTATCAACGGCGTAAAGGAGTTTATCATGGCTGTTCTGGAAATCTCGGATCTGGATAAAAAACTGGCGGAGTTGACGGCGCGCGTTGATACGCTGGAAAAATCCGCGGGCAATGACCGGCTGGCCATTGGTGTGATGCAGGGAGATTTGGATTCCACCATCGCGGCGTTCATCATTGCGCTGGGCGCGGTTGCCTATGACATCCAAGTCGATATGTTTTTCACGTTCTGGGCTATTGCCGCCCTGCGCGACCCGAAAAAGTCGCCTGAAAAAGGGTTGCTTGACCGCATGTTCGGCGTGCTGCTGCCCCGCGGTTCACGCGCCTTGCCGCTTTCTAAAATGCAGATGGCCGGTGTCGGCCCGAAAATGATCCGGAGTGTCATGAAACGGCGCGGTGTCAAATCACTCGAACAACTGATCCAGGAAGCGGGCGAACTGGGTGTGCGCATCCATATCTGCGAGATGTCCATGAATGTGATGGGATTCCAGCCGCGGGAGATGATGAATTATCCGAACCTGGATTATGTCGGGGTGGGTACGTTCATCAAACTGATCAGCGAATCCAAGCAGGTCATATTCCTGTAACGATGGCTCGACTGTTGCCGATTTCATCAAAGCGCCCACACCCCGGCGCTGGAACGCGCCAATCATCGGCGGGCCGGTGATATCCCCGCGGAGATTCCGGCGGGATAAATCCCGATGGCCGGCGTCGCTTGTATACAGGCCGCCGACCACGCTACGCGACTCACGATACGTTTTCAGATAGAGCTAATCTTGTCGGCCGGTCTTTTTAGCGGCGAACTGCCGGATCAGTTGATCGATTCGTCGCGCCAGCGGGGCCAGTTCGCCTTCTTCCACTATTCCTGCCCGAATTATGGAGATTTTCTTTTCCCGGCCGCGTTTGATCACCGTCAGCACCAGCGCCGGCCGACCAGCAGGATCAAACGGTGTTCGCTCCGTGGCGATCAGCTTGACCCGCGACCAGGGATAGCGCCGCCCGCGAATGTTGATGCCGTCGCCGCGGACAATCGCCGTCGCACCAAGGACGGACGTGACCATAAGCAGCATCTGGGCCACGGCCGCGAGAAACAGCATCCCCGCTCCCAGGTAGGCGATTCGCGCTTGGGGAAGATGAAACCATGCCGGCTGAAAGATAACTAATACCGCCAGCGCCCCGGCCACCATGGCGATGACCACCGATAAAACCAGCCGGAACTTCGACCAGAAGGCGATTACGGGCGGATTCACGATGATCTGGTTGTTCTCCACTCGCCAGAAGGGCGTTTCTTTCGGTTTTTTGGACAAGGTCTTCTCCCGCACCGGAGATTTCAGTGATGCACCGTCGTCGCCACGCTTCCTCTACCACGTCTGTTCCCGTCGATCAAGCCCTCTCCCGGGAGAATGGTATCGCGGACTCCCCGTCCCGGATTATAATTCCCGCATGATTCTGCTGATAGACAACTATGATTCGTTTACCTACAACCTGGTACAGCGGCTGGGCGAAATTTCACCCGAGTTGCCGATGCGGGTCGTTCGCAACGATAAAATCACCATCGCGGAAATAGACAAGCTCCAGCCCCGGGGGATCATCATTTCGCCCGGCCCCTGCACGCCGCGCGAGGCGGGTGTAAGCAACGATGTGCTCAGGCATTTCGCCGCCCGCCTGCCGATTCTGGGCGTTTGCCTGGGCCATCAGTGCATCGGTCATGCCTTCGGCGCGGTGGTGGAGCGAAACTGGCGGCTGATGCACGGAAAAACCTCGCCGATTTATCATGACAATCAGGGCGTGTTCGCGGGTTTGAAGAATCCTTTTGAAGCGGCGCGGTATCACAGCCTGGTCATTCGTCCCGGCACGCTGCCGGCGGATTTCGTCGTCACGGCGTGGACCGAGGAAAAGGAAATCATGGGCGTGCGGCACAAAACCTGGCCGCTGCACGGCGTGCAGTTCCATCCGGAAAGCTTTCTCACGCCGGAGGGTTACAAGCTGCTGGAGAATTTTCTCAAGTTGTAGAAGTTCGCCATGTATTGCAAAATGTTTCAGAATCTACTAAAATGTTTCATGCTTTGCCGATAATGTATGCAGGAGCCTTGGCAATGGCTGATTCCATGGTGCTGGATCGCAAGGTTGTGGAGAATCTGGTGCGCCAGACGCTGCGCCGGCGCCTGGAATATGAAGGAAAGATATTCAAACCCGCCCGGCACAACGGCGGCCCGAATCCACTGGTGGTCAATGTTTCCGCCCGCCATATACACGTTTCACAGGAATCACTGGAAATTCTCTTCGGTCCCGGCGCCCGGCTCACCAAGCTCAGGGATCTCTACCAGCAGGGCGAGTTCGCCGGCGAACAGGTGGTGAACCTGATCGGGCCGCGCAGCCGGATGATTCCCGGCGTGCGCATTCTCGGTCCTGTTCGCAATTACACCCAGGTGGAGCTAAGCTACACTGACGGGGTTTTTCTGGGCCTCGACCTGCCGTTGCGGATCAGCGGCGATCACCGGGATACCCCGGGTATCGTGGCGGTGGGGCCGCACGGGGCGCTGACCATGTCCCGGGGCGTCATTCGCGCCCGGCGTCACGTACACATGAACCAGGATGATATGGCTCATTACGGCGTCCAAGACGGCGATCAGATGAAGCTTTGCGTGCACGGCCCCTGCGGCGTGGTGTTTGACAACATGCAAGTGCGCGCGCACCCCAAGGTGCGACTCGAAGCGCACATAGACACCGATGAAGGCAACGCGTGCGACCTGGAGTCCGCCACGCACATCGAGTTGCAGCGCCAGTGTGCGCATCTTTTATAAGGAGATCGTGATGGATCAGGCATTGGGAATGATCGAAACCAAGGGACTCGTTTCGCTGATTGAAGCCAGCGACGCCGCGCTCAAGGCGGCCAGCGTCCAGATGATCGGCTGGGACAAGATCGGCTCCGGTATGGTCACCACGTTTATCACCGGCGATGTTGGCGCGGTCAAATCCGCCATCGACGCCGCCGCGGAAGCCGCCGGCAA
The DNA here is from genome assembly GCA_021790475.1 of Planctomycetota bacterium. Lineage (GTDB taxonomy): Bacteria > Planctomycetota > Phycisphaerae > WQYP01 > WQYP01 > JAKBMM01. The sequence continues at coordinate 13,158 of JAJYDU010000024.1, forward strand.
AATCGGCGAGGTCCTGGCCGTGCACGTGATCGCCCGGCCTCATGAAGATCTGGCCCACGTGTTGCCCAAAGTCAAAGCGGCCGCCGCCGGGGCGAAAAAGTAAGGCCGGGATCCGCCCGGCGCGGGCCTTCTTGAATTCCGCAACATTTTCCGGGACGTTGCGCCCGGAGCAACCGGTAAGGAATACGTTTATGTCACAAGCACTCGGACTCATTGAAACACGCGGTGAAACCGGCCTTGTCGAAGCCACCGACGCCATGCTCAAGGCCGCCAACGTCAGCCTGGTCAAAAGCATTCAGATCGGCGGCGCTTACGTAACGGTAATCGTCCGGGGGGACGTCGGCTCCGTGAAGGCGGCGGTGGAAGCCGGCGCCGCGGCGGCCCAGCGTGTCGGCGAGTTGATCGCTTCGCACGTGATCGCCCGGCCCACGGAAGGCTTGATCGAAAACTTCTAAGGGCGCCATACCGCCCTGGAATGCGGGTTCGTAGCCGCCGCACGGGCGGCGCCCGCCGATTTTTATGGCGGGGCGTCTTTCTCCGCCCTGATGATGGCGGCAGGATGGCCTCCTGGTTGCCCGACGACGCGCGGAATGCCGCTCCGCGGAAAGGTAACGATATTGGAAATGCCCAACCAATTGGAACACAAGTTATGATTGTTCTGGTCGCCAATCTCGGAAGCACCAGCTTCAAATACAAGCTCTTTGACATGGCCGCGGGCGAAAAGGTCCTGGCGGAAGGAACGGCCGATCGCATTGGTCAGGCGTGCGGCGTCTGGACTTGTTCACCGGCGGGGCGGGAGAAAATGACCGGGACGGTCCATCTGGCCGACCACGCCGCCGCCATCGAACTGCATCTGCACAAACTCCTCGCCACCGGCGCGATCCGGAGCATCCACGATGTGCAGGCCGTTGGATTCAAGGCCGTTCATGGAGGATCGCTGGATGTGGCGCGCGTGGATGAAAAAGTGCTCACGGTGATGCAGCAGTTCGCCGATGTGGCGCCGGCCCACAATCCACCGTACATCGCGGCGATGCGGGCCTTAGCCGCCCGCCTGCCGGAGGTTCCGCAGGTGGCCGCCTTTGAAACCGCCTTCCATCGGACCATTCCTCCGGTGCGACAGATGTACGCGATCCCTTATGAATGGACTGAAAAGTTCGGCATTCGCCGCTACGGCTTTCACGGCGCTTCGCACCGCTTTATTGCGATGCGGATGAAACAAATCGCACCCGCGGCGCGAAAAATCATTTCCTGTCACCTCGGCGGAAGTTCGAGCGTCTGCGCGATCCGCGACTCTCAAAGTGTCGCCAATAGTTTTGGCATGACGGCGCAAAGCGGGCTTCCCCAAGCTTCCCGTGTCGGCGATTTTGACGCTTTCGCGCTGCTCAAGCTGCTTCAGAATGGCCTGAGCCTTGAAACCATCTGGAAAAAACTGGGGAAAGAGGGCGGACTCCTGGGTATCAGCGGCGTAAGCTCGGACTCTCGCGAAGTGGAAAAGGCCGCCCACGCCGGCCACGCCCGCGCGCGGTTGGCTCTGGATGTTTTTATTGAGTCTACCCGCCAATACATCGGCGCTTACCTGGCGGTTCTCAACGGGGCCGACGCGATCGTGTTCACCGGTGGCGTCGGCCAGAACGCCGCCGCCATTCGCCGCGGGATTCTCTCGGATTTGGATTACGCCGGCATTACGCTGGATGTGTCGAAAAATGCCGCCGCCGCCGGTGAGGCGCGGATCGATTCGCCACCCGGCTGCGTACAGGTGTGGGTGCTGCCCACCAACGAAGAACTGATTGTCGCCCGGCAGACCGTGCAGGCGCTGGCGGGCCGGGCTTGAAATGACCGCCGGACCGTTGTCCGGCGAATCCCGGCACGCCGGGATACTGAACAAAATAAATGGTTTGCCGTTTTTAAGGAGCATTCTCATGGCGCAACAAGCAATCGGAATGATCGAGACCAAGGGCCTGATCGCCGCGGTGGAAGCCGCCGACGCCGCGCTCAAGGCGGCCAACGTCCAGTACGTCGGCCAGCACCGGGTGGGCAATGGAATGGTCGCCATCACCTTCACCGGCGACGTTTCGGCGGTGAAGGCGGCGATTGAAGCCGGCGCCGCCGCGGGCGGAAAACTCGGCCAGGTCGTGTCCACGACGGTAATCGCCCGCCCGCATGAGGATACGGTCAAACTGTGAGTCAACCCATGGATCAAGACACATTAATTGAATCGGTGGTCCGCGAAGTACTCCAGCGCCTGGGATCTCCCGGAGAAACAACGGCGCCGCACGCCGCGGCCCAGGGCATTTTCAAAAACGTACCCGACGCCGTATCCGCCGCGGGAGAGGCTTGGAAGAAACTCGCCCGGGCCGGCCTGGAAACGCGCGACGGCATTTGCCGGCTCATCAAAAAAATCGCCGTGCAGAATGCCGATGTCTGGGGCCGCCTGGAACTTGATGAAACCGGGGTCGGCCGCCTCGATCATAAAATCGCCAAGCTGCACCTGTTGGCCAAAGTTCCCGGCGTGGAATTCCTCCGCACCGCCGCCCATAGCGGCGACCATGGCGTTACTCTGGATGAAATGGCGCCCTGGGGAGTTATCGGCGTCGTTACGCCGGTCACGCATTCCATTCCCACTCTTTCCGCCAATGCCATCAACATGATCGCCGCGGGCAATGCCCTGGTGGTCAACGCCCATCCTTCCGGCCATCGCTGCGCCGCCGAAGCGGTGCGGACCTACAACCGCCGCATCGCCGAGACTTACGGCATTGACAATCTTATCTGCGTAATCGATCCGCCCACGCTCGAATCCGCCGACGCCCTCTTTGCTCATCGCGATATCGCCCTGCTGGTCATCACCGGCGGGCCGGCGGTGGCCCGCGCCGCTCTGGCCCAGAAAAAGCGCGCCGTGGTCGGGGGACCGGGCAATCCGCCTGTGGTTGTCGATGAAACCGCCGATCTGGATCGTGCGGCCCGGTCGATCATCAGCGGCGGCGGGTTCGATAACAACCTTCTGTGCATCGGCGAAAAGGAGGTGTTCGTGGTGGAAAAGATTTTCGAGAGCATGCTGGACGCCATGAGCCGGGCCGGCGCGGCGCTTCTCAACGCCGGCCAGATCGAACAGCTTACGAAGAAAGCTTTTCTGTGGAAGGATGATCACTACGCGGTGCGGAAAGAACTTCTCGGCAAGGATTGCCGTGTGCTGGCCGAGGCCTCCGGAACCACCTGTCCGGCCAACACCAACCTTCTTTTCGGCGAAACGGATGAAAAAAACCCCTTCGTTCCCGAAGAGCAGATGATGCCGTTTGTGCCTTTCGTTCGCGCCCGCGATTTTGATCACGCGCTGGAAATGGCCATCCAGAACGAGCACGGTTTCAGGCATACCGCCATGATCCACTCCAACAACCTGGACCATATCACACGCATGGGCCGTCTGATGAATACCACGCTCTATGCGGTCAATGGGCCGAGCACCGCGACACTGGGCATCGGCGGCGAAGGTTATCCCAGTTATACCGTCGCCACGCCCACCGGCGAAGGTTTGACCAATCCGTTCACGTTCACGCGCTTCCGGCGTATGTCGGTCAGCGGATCGCTCAGGGTGCTCTAGGAGTTTTCCGGTGGATGTGAACCCGCAGCTGGTTGAAAAGATTACGAAGGCGGTGCTCGCGGCGCTCGCCAGGCAGGCAGATGAGCCCCGGACTTCCTTGCCCGGCGATATGGGCGGCCGGGCGCCGGACGCCGCAGCGCTTCGGCAACCCACCGGTCCCGCGCCGCTGTGCGCCGCCGCCCCGGCATTGGCGGCCGGTCCGGCGCTTACCGGTGTTGTCACCGCCAAACGCCTGGCGGGTCTGGAGGGAACGATTTACCTGGCCCCCGGCGCCCGGCTTTCTCCATTGGCCCAGGATTTGGTCAAACAACGCGGGCTGCGGGTCCAGGCGATCGCGGCGAACGAAATGAAAAAATCCGACGCCGAAGGATCGTCCTGGCTTTACTGGATGCAGGGTCATTGTCCATCCGCTCTGCGAGTGATTGAGCAGTTCCGCGGGCGATTGCTCGAGGGAATCCAGGGAACCTCCGGCGAACAACTGCCGGCGGTGATTCGCTCGCTTAACCGTATCATTGCCGGGGGCCGGGGGAAGCTCGCCGTACTGTTTGTTCCCGCCGCCGCGCCGGCGATTTGCCTGGCCAACCGCTGCGCGAATTTGCGCGCGGTCGTGGGTACAGGCCGCCGGGCCGTGCAGGAAGGAATCGACTTGCTCGGCGCCAACGTGCTGGTGCTGGAATATCCGCAGCATGGCTTTTTGGCCATGGCGGAATTGATGGAACTGTTTTTAATTTCTTCCGGCGCGGCGCCGGCGCCCCTGCAGCGCCAACTGGCCCAGTTGGCGGCCTGCCGGTGACTGCCGGTTTTCCGTGCGGGACAGCGACTTGTGGAGATGCCGCCATGCAGAATTTATTCCAGATCAAACAGGAAATGTGCGATATCGGCCGCCGCATCTGGCTGCGCGGCTACTGCGCCGGCAATGAAGGCAACCATTCGGTGCGCGTCGCCGAAGATCGCGTGTTCTGCACTCCCACCGGCGTTTCCAAGGGCTTTCTCACGCCCGATCAGATCACCGTGGTAGATATGGACGGCCATCAGATTGACACGCACAACAAGATGAAACGTACCAGCGAAGTGTTGCTGCACCTGCAGATTTACAAGGCCCGGCCCGATATTCGCGCCGTGGTGCATTCGCATCCGCCGCACGCCACCGCTTTTGCCATGGCCAATATTCCCATTCCGGAAGGCGTTCACCCCGAGGCGGAAGTGTTTCTGGGCAAGGTTCCGCTGGCCAAATACACCACCCCCAGCTACAAGGAACTCGGCGAATCGGTCGTTGCCCTGATCAACAAGGACACCAATACCGTCATGCTGGGCAACCACGGTTCCGTATGTTTCGACGCCACGCTCCTGGCCGCCTATTACAAGCTGGAAATACTCGATGCCTATTGCCGCATTCTGCTGTTGACACGCCAGCTTGGCCGCATCAATCAGCTTACCCGGCAGGAAATGATTGATCTGCTCAAAGTAAAGGAACAGTTCGGTCTGTCCGACCGGCGCCTCTCCTGCGCCGCCCAGGGCTGCATTGGCGCCGACAATGAACCATTTCTGGCCACGTTCGATATCCGCCCGCAAACCGCCTGCGCTTGCCAGGAAGATGGTGGCGTGGAAAAAGACCCCGCCGCCATCAGCGAAGAGAAATTTGAGGCGATGGTCCGGCAATTGACCGACCAGATCATGGCCGGCGCCCGGGGTTGATATTCCCCCGCTTCGCTCGGGTTGTGTGCGCGTTGGAAAAGGAAACCGTGATGAAAGTCGGCATAATAGGCGGTGGCGGACGGGTGGGTTCCCAGGCGGCGTTCGCGCTCCAGTGCGGCGGCATCGTGCGGGAAATCGCCCTGATCGACGCCAACCCGGATATGGCTGCCGGAGAGGCGCTCGATCTTCTGCACGGCTGTGCCCTGGCCGGCGATCAGCGCATCCACGCCGCCGATATCAAGGGCGCCGCCGATGCCGATCTGATCTGCATTACCGCCGGTCTGCGGCGCCAGCCCGACGAATCCCGCCTCGCTCTGATCAACCGCAACGTTTCGCTTTACAGGGGCATCCTGGATTCGCTCCGGACCATCAGTCTCAACAGTCACTGCATCTTTCTGGTGGTCTCCAATCCTGTGGACATACTTACCCGTCTGCACGTGGAATACCTCGGCTGGCCGGCCCGCCAGGTCCTCGGTTTGGGAACCGTGCTGGACACCACCCGCTTCCGCTCGCTGCTCGCCCGCGCCCGCAATTGGCCGCCCACGCAGGTTGACGCCCTGATTCTCGGCGAACACGGCGACGCCATGACGCCCATCTGGAGCAGCGCCACCGTCGCCGGTATGCCGGTGGCGAAGTTGCTTTCGTCCCAGCAGCAGGCGGAAATTTTCAGTCAGACGCAGACCGCCGGCGCCCAGGTTATCAAGCTCAAAGGCGGCGCCGGCTACGCGGTGGGATTGAGCATTGCCGAAGTGATTCATGCGATCGCCCTGGACCGCCGGCGCATTCTGCCGGTGAGCTCTCAGATGACCGGTCAATACGGACTCAAAAAAGTCTGCCTGAGCCTGCCGACGGTTCTCGGCCGCGGTGGCGTGGAGGCGGCCCTGGAACCGGATCTCTGGCCGAAGGAAATAGCGGGGATTCAAGCCGGTGCGCGGGCGCTGGAGGAAACCTGGGGAAAAATCAGCATCAAGTGATATCGTGTTGATTGTTGATCGTCAGAAAAAGCTCATGGAAATCCTGCGGCGGATGCGCAGTGCGCCGCTGGAACAGCTCGCCGGCGAATTGGCCGTTTCCAGTTCCACCGTTCGCCGCGATGTCGAAACTCTTCAGGAACAAGGCTTGGTGGAATCCACCCGTGGCGGCGTAATTTTTCGCGGGCGGGGCGCCGGCTCGCTCGCTCTCGACCAGCGCATGCGGGAACAGGTGCGGGCCAAGCGCGGGATCGGCAAGGCCGCCGCGGCTATGATCGAACCCGGTATGACGGTCTATTTCGACGGCGGTTCGACCATCCACTATATGGTCCAGCAGGTGGAGACCCGCCCGCTGCAGGTCGTCACCAACAGCCTGACGGTGGCCGATCATTTCGCCAACGACGATCGCGTGGAATTGCTACTGCTCGGCGGGACGCTCTATCCGCGTTCCGGCGTGCTGGTCGGGCCGATCACCACCCAGGCCCTGGCGGAAATACACGCCGACCTGATGTTCTTTTCCGTTACCGGTATTTATCAGCACGAAATCTTCAATTCCAACTTGCCTATGGTGCAGGTGGAAAAACTCGCGCTGCGCCAGGTGGCCCGGAAAGTTCTCCTGGAAGATTCGAGCAAATTTGGTCGCAAAGGCCTCTCCCGTGTGTGCTCCGTGGAAGAGCTGGACCTGATCATCACGGATTGTGCCGTCAGTCGGCATTGGCGCACACTGCTGCGGGACCGGCTTAAGGTAGTGGAGATATAAATATTCGTAGTAATCCTGGCCATTTTTTTTTCAACACGGATCCTCGCCCGCCATACCGTCGCCGGCGTAATACCGCCCCGCACGCGATTTAGCCCGGCGAGTCCTCTCGCCGGGGTAATACCGGCCTGCGCGCGGCGTCGCCCCGCGGCGCAAAATCGCCCCGCTGGGAACGCGGATGTCCTCACCTGCAACGTGCGTCGCCGGCCTGCGGCGCGAAGCCGGGCCGCTGCGCCAGTCCGCGTCGAAATCGCTTCGCCGTAAATGCCGCCGCGCGTGTACGGAGCGCAGCGCGAATGAAAATTATCAACCGCGGATATTGACCCGCGCGCGATTTAGCCCGGCGAGTCCTCTCGCCGGCGTAATACCAGCCCGCTACGCGGCGTCGCCCCGTGGCGCAAAGCCGCGCCGCTGGGAACGCGGATGTCCTCACCTGCAATGTGCGTCGCTGGCCTGCGGCGCGAAGCCGGGCCGCTGCGGCGGCCCGCGTCGAAATCGCTTCGCCGGCGTAACACCGGCCCGCATGCCTCTCCGGCCTGGGCGTCGCCGGCGAAGCAAATTTAATTTAAAATTGCCAGAGTCTTCGCTTGACTTATAGACCGGGCGGGTGTATGTAGCAACCACCAAGTCAACGCCGCGCTTCTTTTGCGGCGTGTGGCGCATGGCTGTTCCTGGCCGTGCGACGGTGAATGTATGGCCGAAACTCTCATCGGCCAATGTAGAACAGGCACGCAATGCCCGGCGTTTTGATGAGGAGCCTCTCATGGTTACGCGTTCTTCCATTTCCGGCGATGTGTTTGACTCCCCCCTCGATCCCGATAGTCAGCGAAAGCAAAACTTATCCGGCAGGAGTCCCGGCTCATCGACAACGCAGGTAAATGTTTCTGATTCCAACGGCAACATCATCGGCGTCAACGGCGTGCTGGTTCCCAGCCCGGCTGACATTTTGCAGAACTTCTGGGAATCGGTGCTGACAAATCCGCTGGATTCGAGCACGGTGGGGGTGTCGTGATGGCGGAGGAAATCGTTAATACGATTGCGTGCGGGCACGGTAATCCCTCCAAGCTGCGTTCAATAGTCTCTTGGGCTGTGTACGTCCTCGGTTGGGCTGGCTGGATATTCTCAATGCCCATGGGTTTGGCCTATGTTGATAAATTCAATGACCCGGGTGTTCCTTCACATATCCTGATACCCATTCTCTTGATACTGGTGGTGTCCCCAGTAGCCCTGTGGCCTTGGGCTCCAGTTGCACTAATACTTAGGCTCGAAGTTGCATGTTATTACTTTGGGCTTGTATCCTGCATCGCGTGGCCAGTGCTCCGGCGGAAGAGAGGCCTCATGCCCATGCTTGCCCGGTGTGGGGCCTTTGGTCTTTTAGCGCCTTGGATCTTGATGGTCGAGCTATTTGGTTCGACTGACCACTGTCTCGGGTTACCATTTTTCACAGTCAGCAGCACTCTGATCTGCATCGGCGTGTGGCTGATTCCGCCGCGGCGACAGAAGCCCGCAAGCCAAAATATTCGTGCAGATGTGTTGCCGAGTAGTGGCTTGCGTCGATTCCTAAATAGATGGGTTGTACTGTTGGCCGGCTGGGCATTCTGGGCCTTGGCCTTGTTTGTCCCCGAATATAACAATCCGACCGGGTCTGGCCACCCGCCGCGTGTTTTCGCCGCTATTTTCCAGAACTTTTTTTTCGCCTTGGGACATATAGGCAGACTTTATGCCTGGATCGGCCCCTGGGGACTCTGGTACTACCTGGCCTTGGCGGCGGCGCTGGCCTGGTCAATCAACGCAAGGTTGCGAACTATATCGTGGCTGAGAATTCCAGTCCGCTTAATCTCTCTGGGTCTGCTTTGGCCGCTGATCGCCAGTGTCCGATTGTTTCTCTCTTCGTTGCCAGGCCATTTGGCGCATTGGGGAATTTTCGCCTTGTCCCTCGGCAGCACGCTGATCTGTATTGGCGTGTGGCTGATTCCGCCGCGGCGTCGGAAGCCGGCAGGTGGTGAAATCGGTATGCCAAGCACCACGAGCGGCGCCAATCCGGATTCGGGAACCGAGGGAACGTGTCCGTGAGTGCGATTCAATCTCAGTTTTCAGTGTTCAGTTTTCAAGGCAACACCGGCTGGAATCCGCCAGTATCAGATCGTAACGCCTATTCCGGCGGAACGAACTCCGGTTCGAGCACGGAAGTTTCCGGTGCCGGCTTAAATCCCGACGCGATAGTCGGCGTGCGACTGGATGGCGCGGATTACAATGCCACAACTTGGGATGCATACAATAATTCCGGGGCGCAATATCCAGTTTTCACCGGCATGGTCCAAGTTTCGGATCTGAGCGGTGGTGTAAATTTCAGTTTCCAGGCCGGGGATAACAACCTCGGCGATTTCTACCTCTACGGGCAAAACTACACCAGCAACAGCAATTATCTATCCGTTGCCCCGCAATATTTGCAGGGCGCCGGTCCGAACGACTGGGTGCCGTTCTCAATCACAACCTTAGCCATGGGCCGGGGCGTGGATCAAAGCCTGTCCTCGCCCTACGCAACGCAACCTTTCCAGGTCGGCGGTACTGCGTACATCTCATATAGTCTTAACGGATTAACCTCTTCGTCGACAGAGTTGAATCTGCCGGCCTATACGCCGCCGGCGCCGGTGGTTGCCGCCCCGAACGCCCAGAACCAGGTGAGTGTAACGCTCAACGGCGCCTACGAGATTCTGCCTTCGGGCAGCGGCACGTATGCGAGCGTCAAGTTCTATTCCGATGGCGGTCTTGCGGGTTCCGATACCTTGCTGGCGGAATATCAATTTAACGACATCAACCCCGCCGCTCCGTCGGTATATTGGGTGGGGCTGGCGATAAGCTATTCGGAAACGCTCACGCTTACGCTGAGCAACTATACCTTGACCGGCCCGCTTGGCTCGGCGCCGTGGGATCAGGGCCTGTTCCAGCAGCTTAACCAGAGCGTCATCGGAACCTTGGATTCGGGGGATGCTTATGTGCCCGGGGCGTGAGAGCAGGAAGGTTATTTCCGAATTGTCAGCAGGGAACGACAGGGAATTTTCGCGGCGCTTACCACCGACGGCGATGTGGCTGGCTAGGGCTTCTCTCTTAGTTGGGGTCATTTTTATCTTGCTTTCGCTCCCTATGAGTGCAGATTATAACTACTGGAGTAACACCCCCTATCCAACCTATTGGGGCATCTTCGTGACAACCATTTTTTTAGTAATCGTTTACCCTACAATTCCACTGGTGCTCTGGTTCTATACGGGTCTGATCACATGCGTTATCAATGCACTTCGCCGAGGAGGCCCTAAGGCGTCCTTGTTGGTTCCAGTGTTGAGCTTGCCGCTCTGTGCGAGCTGGCTATTATACTTAGGTGCGGTTCGAGACTGGGGATCGTCTTTCCGACCACTCTATGGTTGCGCCGTGTTTGCTGCCGGCTGTACGTTAATGTTCTTTAGCACCGTGCCCGGGTTTTACTACTGGTTCCGGCGCAAGGGTTGGGTCAAGGGCCTTTCCCGCCGTCAAGCACTGATTATCGGCTGGATTCTCTGGGTATTGGCCCTGTTTCTCCCCGGATATCCATATCTGGGTTTTTCGCATCCGATGCTCGAATATCTCGCCAATACACCGCGGCTGGATTTTCAAAACCTCATGCATATCCTGGCGTGGCCACGAGTGTTGTTGTCTCTTTGGTATTATCTTGCTCTGCTTGCCGCGTTTATCTGGACATTTTTGCCAAAATTTGCTGGCAATCCCCGAATTAAGCAGGCGTTGCGGTTAATTTCGCTCGGCTTGCTTCAGGCAGTGTTCGTCAGCACGTGGATGATCATCCACCCTCCGCGCGGAATCGCTTATTATGGTCCCATCGCTTTTGCCGTCGGCAGCATGCTGATCTGCATTGGCATTTGGATAATTCCGCCGCGGCGAGTGAAGGAAGTCGATCAGGCCAATTATGTAAAGCCCAATATTGCCGGCGGAGCCGCACTGATTATCGGCTGGATTCTCTGGTTTCAAGCCATGTATCTCACCGGATATCCACATCTGGGTTTTTCGCATCCGATGCTCGCCGATCTCGCCATAACACTGCGGCTGGATTTTCAAAACCTCATGCATATCCTGGCGTGGCCACGAGTGTTGTTGTCTCTTTGGTATTATCTTGCCCTGCTTGCCGCGTTTATCTGGACATTTTTTCCAAAATTTGCTGGCAATCCCCGAATTAAGCAGGCGTTGCGGTTAATCTCGCTCGGCTTGCTCCAGGCAGTGTTCGTCAGCGCGTGGATGATCATCCACCCTCCGCGCGAAATCGCTTATTATTATGGTCCCTTTGCTTTGTCCGTCGGCAGCACGCTGATCTGCATTGGCGTGTGGCTGATTCCGCCGCGGCGTCGGAAGCCGGCAGGTGGTGAAATCGGTATGCCAAGCACCACGAGCGGCGCCAATCCGGATTCGGGAACCGAGGGAACGTGTTCGTGAGTGCGATTCAATCTCAGTTTTCAGTGTTCAGTTTTCAAGGCAACACCGGCTGGAATCCGCCAGTATCGGATCGTAACGCCTATTCCGGCGGAACGAACTCCGGTTCGAGCACGGAAGTTTCCAATGCCGGCCTGAATCCGGATGCCATCGTCGGCGTGCGACTGGATGGCACGGATTACAATGCCACGACTTGGGATGCATACCAGAACGCCGGTGTGCAGCACCCGGTCCTCACCGGCATGGCGCTCAAG
>JAJYDU010000025.1 GCA_021790475.1 Planctomycetota bacterium
CAATTTCACGCGCCAGGCGTTTGAAGAGGCGGTGCTGGCGGCCAAGCAATACATCGAGGCCGGCGACATTTTTCAGGTGGTGCTTTCCCAATGTCTGCGCGTGGACACGCGCGCCGCGCCTTTCGACATCTATCGGGCGCTGCGGATGATCAATCCCTCGCCGTTCATGTTTTACCTGACCGCCAAACCCTGCACGCTGGTCGGCTCGTCGCCGGAAATTATGTGCCGGGTGCAGGATGGCGTAATCACGAATCGCCCCCTGGCGGGCACGCGGCGGCGCGGCGCGACGCCCCAGGAAGACCAGAGGCTGGAAAAGGAGCTTCTGGCCGACCCCAAGGAACTGGCCGAACATGTGATGTTGGTGGATCTGGGCCGCAACGACGTGGGGCGGGCGGCGGCGCCGGGGTCCGTCCGCATCAGCGATGCGCTGAGCGTGGAGCGCTACAGCCACGTGATGCACATCACGACGAACGTAACCGGCCGCCTGGCGGAGGGTAAGACCTGTTTTGACGCCTTGCGGGTCGCCTTGCCGGTGGGCACGGTCAGCGGGGCTCCGAAAATCCGCGCCATGCAGATCATCGATGAACTCGAACCGACGCGCCGCGGCCCCTACGGGGGGGCGGTGGGGTATGTGGATTATGCTGGAAACATGGATACGTGTATTGCACTTCGCACCATGGTGGTCGCGCCGCCGGCGGCTCCGGACCATACCCCGGAACTTTCCCGCGTGTATATTCAGGCCGGCGCCGGCCTGGTGGCCGATTCCGTTCCCGCCGCCGAATACCAGGAAACTCTCAACAAGGCCGCCGGGTTGCTTCAGGCCGTGGCCCTGGCTGAGGCGGGGCTGGGCTGATAATCGCCGGCGCCGCACAATTCGGCCGCGGCGTCCCGACAGCCATCGGGATTGCCAAATGGTCTCCCCGCGCGTCAGGGAAAAACAACCGGCGCTTGCGCCGCGGGCCAACCCGGAACCGGGTCGCGGGCGGAACTTTCCAGAAAGATTCCAGGAACAGAAGATGAAAATCGCCATCGCCATAACTCTCGGGACGGCTCTGGCGGCGGGACTCTCCGCCGGCGCGCGCAGCTTCGGCTTCTCGCCGCAGAACCTTACCTTAAGTCCCTGGCCCAATGGACTTCATGTACAAACATGGAACAACGGTCTTCTGGAAAATAAAAGCCACGTGCGGAACAGCGGCGCGCCGGCCCAACTGGAATTATGGAATTTTTCCGGACGCGTTCGTCTGGCCAATACCGGCAAGTACTCTCCGACGGCGGCGTATCATTCTCTGTATCTGGGTCTGGGGCTGGGTCTGGATTCCAATCCACCGCTTCTACCGCATCAATTGGTCAACGATGCCCTGAGCGTCGGCATGCCGCTGGGAGAATTCGCCGGCTGGGGGTTCGGCGTATCGGTGGGGGCGGGATATGCCGGTAACAGCCCTTTCAACGATCCTCATGCCGTGTACGGCATGGCCCGCGTGAGCGCGCAGCACCGTCTGTCGCGGCGCAATCAGCTTGATGTTTTTCTGGATTACAACGGCAATCGTCAACTATTGCCGGACGCGCCTCTTCCAGCCCTGGAGATTCAGCACAAACAACCCCATCTGCGCTGGATGCTCGGTTTTCCCGACGAAGATATCCGCTGGCGGCCATTGCCCCGGCTTGTCATTCACGTTGATTATCAACCGGTTGTTTCCGGCGAGGCGGATATTGACTATCGCCTGCTGCGCTGGCTGCACGTGTTTGGAAAGTTTGAAAGCTCCTCCTGGGCGTTTCACCTCGACTATTACAGCAGCACCCAGCGGCTGTTTTTCGCCATGAGCCGTATAGAGGGAGGCGTGCGGTTCTTCGCATGGCGCAAACGTCTGGCTGTGGAGGTGGGCGGCGGCTATGCGTTCAACCAGGCTTTGAGCGAAGGCTATGATGCCCGTGATGAGCAGCCGGTGAGCCAGATCGCCAATTCGGCGTTTGCCCTGGTCACGCTGGCGGTGCGGTTTTAAGTAACGGTCGATGCGCGGGAAAGCGGCGCCTCATACGGCAAATCCATCCAGCGGGTCAGACCGTTGGCGGCCCCCCGGACGCGGCGGCGCTGTCCGGCGGCACAGGGCTTGGATGCGGGTTACAGCGTGATGCCCGGCCCGGTTGTTGCCGTAGGCGGAATAACTCTCATCACTGGCAATTCGGCGGAGCGGATGTTGCGCCGGGTTCTGCCGCCAGCGCCTCGAGCACTTCCCGCTGGTGTTGTTCCACTTTGACCCGGGAAAAAATACGGACAATGCTGCCGGCGCCGTCGATGATAAACGTAGTTCGCTCAATACCCATGTACGTCTTGCCATACATAGACTTTTTCTTCCACACCCCATATCGCCGGGCGACGGTGTGATCCGTGTCAGCCAGCAGCGCAAACGGCAGATGGAATTTCTTCTGGAACTCCCCGTGACTATCCGTATCATCCGGGCTTATGCCCAGTACCACGGCTCCCGCCGCGGTGATCGGTTGGATGGCATCGCGAAAATTACAGGCTTCCCGGGCGCAGCCGGGCGTATCGTCCTTGGGGTAGAAATAGAGCACGACTTTTTTACCCTTGAATTCCGCCAGCGACACGGGGCCGCCTCGGGCGGAAGGAAGCGTAAATTCCGGCGCCGGATCATTTTCCTTGAGCGTCATTGGCGATACTCCAAAAACACAGATATTCATTATTATAAAGCGGTGTGGTTTCACAGACCGGTGCGGGATGGGAACCCAGGCTCTTCCTATCGAAACAGGTCCTTCAATTTCGTGAAAAAAGAGGGCGAGCTTATATGGCGAAAGTGTTTGGTCCAGGTTTCTTCCACTTGAAATTTCCGTTCCAATTGGCTGGATTCCTTCCGCATGAGATCCAAAATCCGCTGGTCGTCATTGGCTTCGAGCCAAAAGCCGTGTTCCAGGCAGCAATCAAGCTCCAGATCATAAAACCGGTAATTGAAGCGTTTAAGCGCGGTGGAACAGACAGGGCACCGGAGCGGCGTTTGCCAGCTTACGATAAAGAGCGACCCCTTCTCGGCGTCGGGCGCAACAAAGGTCTGGTCTTCCAGTTGATTCAGTTCAGCGGGGGTAAACCACATGCCCCGGCAACTTGGACAGGCTTGTACCTCGATCCCTCGATCGGTTTGCGTTTGGAGATCAACATGGCACTTCGGACACCGCATCAGGCTCCGCCTTAAAACGAATCGTGAGTCCACGAGACATTTCCAGTTAGTATGACAACTTCTTATGGATCGCCGCGGCCCATTCGGAAACCGGGCGGGATTCCGAAATGTCCCCTACACCGAACCGCCGGAGAGCTTGCACAAAACGGTTGAATTTCTTCAGGAAAGAAGCTTTCTCCGCCGCGGTGGAGTCCTTGGCGGGCATACGGCGCATCAATTCCACATAGCGTATGCTCAAGCGAGCCTCCTGAACGCGATGGAGCCGGGCGGGATTGGACTTTACCGCCGCCTGCGCTTTTTGAAACAGGTGGCTCGCTTTCTTCAATACGTTCGCGGCCAGGTAGGGCGCCATGATAGAATCGCCTTCGCCCATCCGCACGTCCGGTTGGCTCGCCTGGTTCTGCAACAATCGCAGATACCGATAGGTATATCGACCAGCCGGCCCGTAATAGCCGTTGCTGAACTCCCGGACCAGCTTCCAGACTTTCTGCTTCGGGTTCCACAGCAGATGCGCCATCACCCAGGTGCGCATCGCCATCATCTCGCCGATGGAATCATGATCGCCCTCACAGAAGATGCCGGAAACCCCGTGCTCATGAAAAAATTGAAAGTCGGCGCCCAACTCATTCCAATCGGGAAACGGCTGGAGGTAGTTGGCGAAATTTGTTACGTACTGCCAGACCTGCAGGTGGCCGGGGGCCACTTTGGCCCACCCCAACAGACACTTGCACGTGAAGCGATTTTGCGGCGAAGCAAGCGGGTGCGCAAAATCCATACCAATCGGGGCCAGGCACACCAGAACATGAGGCCCCGGTTTGATGGTACCGGGTATTGGAGGCTTCTCAGTATATTGATAGGCCAACGTATCAAACCAGATATCGCGGCCCGGCAGTTGTTTCTGCACCGCGACGGCCACCTTGTTCACGAAATTCAACAGGGTGCCCGACGGCGCGCCGTACCGGGCGTCGCTGGCCCGGGAGCGGGCGCCCTGGGAGTCGCCATCTCCCGCGTCATTCGGCGAAAGGCCCAGCGTGAGCAGTCCGGGGTTCGCTTTAGCTTTCGCCACCAGCTCCGCGGTGACGATCCGGAGCACATGGGGATTTACCAGGGAAAGTTGGGATCCGGGAGCGTCGCTGCGTTTTCCATTGATTAAACTGTAATATTCGGGGTGTTTGGCAAAATACTTCGAAGGCGGCACCAACTGGTAGAAGTTTTCCGAACCCTTAAACAACTGGTTGATCCCTCCCAAATCGGCCCTGTCCGGAACGCTTACGCCGTCCAATTTCAGATGAGCATCCCACTGGGGATGCGTCTGTGCCATGTACTCATCCGTATCCCGATACGAAAAAGCGGGAGCCTGTCTTTCATGCAGTGGTGGAATCTTCACCACCCGGCGATGGGGTATAAAGGTATCGTTCGGTGAATACCAGCGAACACCGAGCCGCTCTTCCAGAAAGGTGTAGACCGCATAGAGTGTTCCCCGGTCGTCGTTTCCCGCCAACGCTAAATTCAGGCCGGAAGTCTGAATGAAAAATCCCTCCGCTGGCAAGGAACGCAGCGGCAGTTTGGGGAAAGCCACAAGCAACGCGTGGCTCGGCCCGACGTAGATGGCCGGCCGGCCGGCTTGATTGGAAGTGACGGCAAAATCCGCTCCTGAAATCTGATGCAGATCCGCCGATAACTCGCCGGCGGCATGTTTTACCGTCGCCGAGGCATTCGGCCCGATTACGATTACATACCGTGTGCGACCACGCGCGGCCAGCGTCAGGCCGGCGCCGGCGGCCAGGCGGGTTACGCTCGCCACGGCCAGGATGGGGACCAGCGAGCAGATGAGGAGTGCATATTGCAAGCGAACTTTCATGGAAATCTCCTTGAAAAAAAGAAGCCTGAGGATGATTTTCCATCCTGAAGTTTCGGGATTTCATATTACCGCCAGTTTGATAATTTTGATAGAGAATCCATAGAGCGCGTACCGATAATTTATCCTTGTCGGATAACATGGAGCCCGATGATGTGTGGAATCATCGCATACGTGGGTCATAAGGACGTCCAACCGTTGCTGCTGGAGGGTCTCAAACGGCTTGAATACCGCGGCTATGACTCCGCGGGCATTTGCATCGGGGGAGAACCAGGCTTCTTTGTGCGCAAGGCCGCCGGGCGCATCAGCGTGCTGGAGTCCCTTCTCGACGAGGAGCGGGCCGCGCCGCACGGGCGCATCGGCATGGCGCACACCCGCTGGGCGACGCATGGCGCGCCAACGGAAATTAATGCGCACCCCCATACCGATGATAAGCAACTGGTGGCCGTGGTGCACAACGGCATCATTGAAAATTACGTTGCGATCAAGCAGTTTCTTACCGACAAAGGTCACAAGTTTGTCAGCCAGACCGACACGGAGGTGCTGGCGATGCTGATCGGCCACTTTTACCAGGGCAATCTGACCAGGGCGGTGCAGGCGGCGCTGCATGAAGTAAGAGGAACCTATGGCCTGGCGGCGATGGGCGCGGAGGAACCGGAAACGCTGGTGGTGGCGCGGCGCGGTTCGCCGCTGATTATCGGCGTGGGAAAGGAAGAATATGTTGTCGCTTCCGACGCCGCGGCTATTGTCGAACATACCACGCAGGTGGTTTACCTGAACGATAACGAAATGGCGGTGTTGGCGCCCGGCACGTTCAAGACCATGACCATCGACGACATTCCCGTCACCAAGGAAGTCCAGGAAGTGGAATTCTCCCTGCAACAGATTGAACTGGGCGGTTATCCGCATTTTATGATCAAGGAAATTTTCGAGCAGCCGGAAGCGATCGCCAACTGCTTGCGCGGCCGGCTGGACAAGAACGAAGGACGGGTGGTTCTGGGAGGACTTTCGCAGTACAGCCGGGATATTGTCCGGGCCCGGCGCATTATCATCATGGGATGCGGCACGGCGTGGCATGCGGGGCTGGTGGGAGAATTCCTGTTTGAAGATCTGGCCAAAATACCAACGGAGGTGGAGTACGCCAGCGAGTTTCGTTATCGCAACCCCATCATCGAAGACGGGACGATTGCAATCGCCATCAGCCAGTCGGGCGAAACGGCCGACACGCTCGCGGCGCTGCGCGAAGCCAAGGATCGCGGCGCGCTGAGTCTGGGCATCGTCAATATCGTCGGCAGCACGATCGCGCGGGAAACGGACGCGGGCATCTATCTGCACGTGGGGCCGGAAATCGGCGTAGCGAGCACCAAGGCGTTCTGTGGACAAATCGTGGTTGAGGCGCTTCTGGCGCTGACCATCGCCCGCCGCAAGTACATGTCGCAGAGCGTGCTGGAGGAATTCCTCCGGGCCCTGGACCGCATTCCCAACCAGATGCGACTGGTGCTTCGCCAGAGCGATCTGATACGCCAGGTGGCTTCGCAGTACTCGCACCGGGACAACTGGCTGTTCCTGGGGCGCGGTTTTAATTATCCCGTGGCCCTGGAGGGCGCGCTCAAGCTCAAGGAAATCAGCTATATTCACGCCGAGGGTCTGCCGGCGGCGGAAATGAAGCATGGTCCGATCGCCTTGATTAATCCCGGCATGCCCGCGGTGTTCATCGCCACGCGCGGCACCCAGTACGAGAAATTGCTGGGCAATATCCAGGAGGTCAAGGCCCGCGGCGCCAAGATTATCGCCGTGGCCAATGAAGGCGACGATCACATCAGCCACGTGGCTGATCATGTATTGACTGTTCCCGACACCATCGAGCCTTTGCAGCCGCTGTTGACGGTTTTGCCGCTGCAATTATTGGCCTACCATGCCGCGGTGGAGCGCGGCTGCAACGTGGACAAGCCGCGGAATCTGGCCAAAAGCGTCACGGTGGAATGACGTTTATTTTCCTTCGGGGCGCGCCGCCCACAGGAATCCCCGTCGCATGAGCGTTAAATGCGGTTCCTGCGCTACAACTTTCGCATCGTGCCCCACCGATGAGTAAAACACACGGCCTTTGCCCCAGAGTTTGGTCCAGACCACCGGCATATTCACAGGCCCGTTGGGCGTATGCGGACCGTCCGCGCCGGGCGGGGGAACGTATGTGTCCGCCAAGATTTTGATCGCCGGGTCCACGTGCATGTAGTATTGCTCGCTGACCACCTGAAAATCCTGGATGTCCTGGGTGATCGGATGTTGTTTGTCGGTAATCCGCACGGTGTAGGAGATGCGGCCGCCGCCGGGATGGCTTACGAACTGGCCGCCGGTGATGAATTGCCAATCCCCATTGCGGAAGGCGTCGCACATACCGCCGTGGCAGCCGGCGATTCCCACACCGTTCTGAACAGCCTGCGAGACGCTGCGGACCTGTTCGCCGGTAATGTTACCCCCTGTCCAGACCGGTACGATCAGGTCCAGCGCCAGCAGACGTTGACCGTCCGCGAGTGTGTCCAGCGACTCGCTGGTCTGAACGGCAAAACCGTCCTGGCTTAAGACATCGCGAAAAACCTCGGCGACCTCGCGCGGGTGATGGCCTTCCCAGCCGCCGAACACAATCAAAGCATTGCGCATGGAAAACTCCAAATTCCGTAAAACGGATGAACGATAAAGCGCACCGTTCAGGATGTCAAACGGCGGCGGGAATTAAGCCGCCACCCCCCGCCATGGGGCACGGACGAAACGTGCGTGCGGACGGCCTGCCGGCGTGCGAGCGCGCCCAGGCAGGCCTGCGCTCCGATCCCCCGAAAAATTGCCACGCCCCATACGGGGATTCTGATCGAAATTTTGTTGACAACGCGCCTATCCCTGGTAATAATTTCCTTGCGTTCTATCCGCCCGCAAGGGCGCGTGTGGTGTGTGTCTTTTCAGGAAGGAGTTTCATCATGCACGGGACAGTATTTTCCAATAATGTAGTGGTGTACAACTATTCGAGTACGGGTGTTTGGATTGCGTTATTGGCCTTATTTCTGGTTATGCTCGCGGTGCAGATTTTCATCTGTTACCTTCTCCAGACCTGCTACAATCGCGTTCCGGAGGACTTCCGCCAGCTTTCCCCGGGGCTGGTGTGGCTGCTGCTGATTCCGATCTTCGGTCTGGTATGGAATTTCTTTGTCTTTCTCAAGCTCGCCAACAGCTACAAGGCGTATTTTACAAGCGTCGCCAAACCGCACATGGGCGACTGCGGCCGCGCCTTGGGACTGGCATATTGCATCTGCGCGTGCTTATCAATCATTCCATTGCTTGGCTACTTGACGGGCATTGCCGCATTGATTCTGCTGATCATTCTGATGGTCAAGATGGTCGGCTTGCGCAACCAGATTCCCCTGGCGCCAGCGGCGCCCGTCGCCTGAGAAAGCTCATCCGCGCGCCGGTTGCCCGCGATAGGCGATCACGCTATCGTGCTTGACTCATTGTGGTTTTGAGGAAAGCGCCAATGAGAATGAAGATAGCGGTATTGCCGGGCGATGGCATCGGGCGGGAAGTAATTCAGGCGGCGATGCGCGTGCTGTACGCGACATCCGAGGAATCCGGTCACAAAGTCCTGGCCGAACACGCCGACGTGGGCTGGACCGCCGTAGATCAATACGGCGAGGCCTTGCCCCCGGCCACACGCGATATTTGCCGGCGCAGCGAGGCGATTCTTTTCGGCGCCGTTGGCCTGCCGGACCGCGACAAAACTCTGCCGCAGGATCAGCGCCCGGAGCGGGTCGCTTTGCTGGAGTTGCGCAAAGGTCTTTTCGCCAATCTCCGACACATTGTCATGCCGGCCGGGCTGGCCCACCGCTGTCCGCTCAAAAACGAGCTGATAACCAACGGCATTGATATTTTGATTATCCGCGAGCTTACCGGCGGGCTGTATTACGGCCAGCCGCAAGGCATTACCGGCCAGGCGCCCAGTCGCCGGGCGGTGGACACGATGGCGTATTCGGAACATGAAATCCGGCGGATTCTCAAAGTCGGGTTTGAATCCGCCCGCAAGCGACGCAAGAAACTCGCCAGTGTGGACAAAGCCAATATCCTCGCCACCAGTCAGTTATGGCGCGAAACCGCCGTGGCGATGGGCCAAGAATATCCCGATGTGCATCTTGAACACATATATGTGGACAATGCGGCCATGCAACTTTTACGCCGGCCGTCGGATTTTGACGTGCTCGTGACGGAAAACACTTTTGGCGACATCCTCAGCGACGAAGCGTCAATGCTGGCCGGTTCCATTGGACTGGTTCCCTCGGCATGCCTGGGTGAACCGGACGCGCAGGGTTCTTCCGCCACGCCATTTTATGAGCCGATACACGGCAGCGCGCCGGATATCGCCGGCCGGGACAAAGCCAATCCGGTCGGCGCCATCCTGACTGTGGCCATGATGCTCAATCATACCTTTGGGTTGGCCAAAGAAGCCAGGGCCATTGAGACGGCCACATTTGCCGTGCTTAACGAAGGCCAATACCTTACCGGCGATCTTGGCGGCGCGGCGGCATGCAGCGAAGTCGCCGAGGCAATTATCGAACGGTTGCGCGTCTGAGGTGATTGAAGGAAGCACCGGGCGCCGGCGGATAGGGCGCCGCCCGATCCAGCGCCAGATTCAATTCCAACACGTTGACGACCTTTTCGCCCAACAGACCGAATTGCGGTCCCGAAGTATAGCGGGCGATGAGTTTTTTCAGCCGCCTTGGGCTCATCCGCCGGAGTCGGGCGATACGGGGAATTTGATAATAGGCGGCGGCAACGGATTCATCCGGATCCAAACCGGAGGCGGAACTGGTCAGAAGATCCACCGGTATCGGCGCGGAGTTACCGATATCCGCGTTACGCAGCGCCTGAACCCGTTGTTTGATATGAGCAATTAAAGTCGGGTTGGTCGGTCCCAGATTCGATCCGCCGGACGCCGCCGCGTTGTAAGGCACGGGTGAAGTGGCGCTGGGACGCGGCCAGAAATACCATGGTTGGTTGAAATATTGGCCGATTTGCGCCGAACCGATGGCGCTCCTTCGGTGGAGCGTGGGCTGACCTTTGCGGTTGATCAACGAACCGGCCGCCTGCCAGGGAAACAGAACCCGGGCGATACCGGTGATGGCCAGTGGATAGACAATTCCCGTCAAAACGGTACAAAACGTCAACAATACCAGCGCGGCGCGGAGCATGGTCAAGAAGCCGCCGCAGCGCGGCGGCTTCGTTTGCCCGCGTCCTCCGGGAGAGTTTGATTCATCGGCATGCGCCGAACCGTCTGTCGCGGACATTATGAATTTCCTTTCGCCAACTTAGAATCGAATGGTATTCAACAGCAGATCGATCAGCTTGATCCCGATAAACGGCGCAATCAGACCGCCCAGGCCATAGATGATGATATTATTCCATAACAATTCATGCGCGGGCCGGGGGCGATACCGCACGCCGCGCAGTGCGACCGGAATCAGGGCGATAATGATCAGGGCGTTGAAAATGACCGCCGAGAGTACCGCCGTTTGCGGATTCAGATCCATGATGTTCAGGCGTGTGAGCGCCGGATAGGTGGAGGCGAACAGGACCGGAATGATGGCGAAATACTTGGACACATCGTTGGCGATGGAAAAAGTGGTCAGAGCGCCGCGGGTCATCAACAGTTGCTTGCCTGTCTCCACAACCTCAATGAGTTTGGTGGGATTGGAATCCAGGTCCACCATGTTACCGGCTTCCTTGGCGGCCTGTGTGCCGGTGTTCATGGCCACGGCCACGTCGGCTTGCGCCAGGGCGGGAGCGTCGTTGGTGCCGTCGCCGGTCATGGCCACCAATTGACCGTGCTGTTGGTAGTCGCGAATGAGCTTGAGTTTGGTTTCAGGCGTGGCCTGGGCCAGAAAATCATCCACGCCCGCTTCCGCCGCGATGGCCGCCGCGGTCAGGGGGTTATCTCCCGTAACCATCACCGTTTTGATGCCCATAGCCCGTAATTCGGCGAACCGCTCGCGAATGCCCCCCTTGACGATATCTTTGAGTTCAATGGTTCCGAGCACCGTGGCCCCCTGGGCCACAAGCAAGGGGGTTGAGCCTTGGCGTGAGATTTCGTCGGCTTTGGACCGGACCACGGGAGGGAAGGATCCTCCCAGCGCACAAACGTACTTTTCAACGGCGGAATCCGCCCCCTTGCGAATCGGCCGACCGGGCAAATCAACACCCGACATTCGGGTCTGGGCGGTGAACGGAACAAACCGTGCGCCCAGGTCGTCAATATCCCGTTGGCGCATTGCATATTTTTTTTTGGCCAGCACCACGATGGATCTGCCTTCCGGAGTTTCATCGGCCAACGAGCTTAATTGCGCCGCATCCGCGAGGTCCCGTTCAGATACGCCGGGAGCAGGATGAAAAGCGACCGCCTGGCGATTGCCCAGCGTAATGGTTCCCGTTTTGTCCAGCAGAAGCACATCGACATCGCCCGCCGCTTCCACGGCGCGTCCCGAAGTGGCAATGACGTTGGCCTGGATCATGCGGTCCATGCCCGCGATTCCAATGGCGGATAACAGCCCTCCGATGGTGGTGGGAATCAGGCAAACCAACAACGCCACGAGTGTGGTGATCGGCACCGCGCGGGCGACCATGGCCTTGCCGGCCGCGGCCAGGGCGGCGTTAACCGCAGCGGCGCTGTAGATGGAATAGGGCAGCAACGTGGCTGTAGCCAGAAGACATACGATCGTAAAGCCGGCCAGAAGAATGTTCAGGGCTATTTCATTGGGAGTTTTTTGTCGTTTGGCGCCTTCCACCATGGCGATCATCCGATCCAGAAACGCCTCGCCGGGATTGGCGCCCACCCGGATGATCAGCCAATCCGAGAGCACCCGTGTGCCACCCGTGACGGAGGAACGATCCCCGCCGGCTTCTCGAATAACCGGGGCCGACTCGCCGGTAATGGCCGATTCATCGACGGAAGCGACGCCGCCGACCACTTCGCCATCCGCCGGGATTGCATCGCCCGCTTGACATAAAATGATGTCGCCTTTGCGCAACGTGGCGGCGGAAACCTCGGTGGCGGCGGCGTTGCGCTGCGGCGCGGAAAGTTTATGCGCCGGCGTGTCGCGCCGGGCCCGGCGCAGCGTAGCGGCCTGGGCTTTTCCCCGTCCTTCCGCCATCGCCTCCGCGAAATTGGCGAAAAGCACCGTAAACCAAAGCCATACCGAAATCCAGAAAATAAACCAGGGCGGCGCTTCGCCGTGTCCCGCCAGCGATTGCCCCAACAGCGCCGTGGTCAAAATGGCGCCCAACAAAACCACAAACATCACCGGGTTTCTGATCTGATGACGCGGATTGAGTTTGAAGAACGCGTCGCGCACGGCGCGCCGGAAAATATCGCCCCGAAACAAACCAAGGGGTTTACGAGAGGCCATGATGACTACACCTTAACAACAAAACTCGTGGCGTGTTAAAAATGGCCGGCGAATGTTTGCAATTGCTCCGCCAGAGGTCCCAGGGCCAGCGCCGGGAAAAATGTCAGCGCCACGACCACCACAATGATTCCCAACAGTACGAATACAAACAGCGGCGTGTGCGTGGAGAGCGTACCGGATCCGGCCGGTACTATTTTCTTCCTTGCCAGGGAACCGGCTATCGCCAACGGGGGAATGATGGTCCAGTAGCGGGCTATCAGCATGATTAAGCCTCCGACAATGTTGTAAAACGGCGTATCGCCATTGAGGCCGGCAAAAGCGGAACCATTGTTGTTGGCCTGGGAAGTCATGGCGTAAAGGATTTCGGTAAAACCGTGCGCGCCGGGATTGGCGATGCCGGCCACGCCCGGGGCAATGACACAGGCCACCGCGGCGCCCAGCAACGCCAACGAAGGTGGAACCAGAATAGCGATCGAGGCCATTTTCATTTCGAAAGCCTCAATTTTTTTCCCCAGATACTCCGGCGTGCGGCCGATCATCAGGCCCGCGATAAATACCGTCACCAGCACGAACATCAACATGCCATAAAGCCCCGACCCGATGCCGCCCGGGGCCACTTCCGAAAGCTGGATCAGCCACAAGGGGAAAAGCCCGCCCAACGGGGTGAATGAATCAAGCATGGAGTTGACTGCGCCGGTGGATGTACCGGTGGCGGTGGAGACGAAAATGGCCGAGTTTATCGGGCCGAATCGCGCCTCCTTGCCTTCCATATTGCCGCCGGGCTGCAAAGTTGTCTGCCGCTGGTTGGCGTATTTGGCCAGGAGCGGATTGCCGGCCTGTTCGGTTATGACGCAGGGGATCATGAAGGCCAGAAGTAAAATCACCATGGCCGCCATGATGGCCCAGCCTTGCCGTGTATCGCCGACCATGCGACCAAAGGTATAACAGAACGCCAGCGGTATCAGCAGAATGGCCGTTTCTTCCAGAAAGTTGCTCAGTCCGGTCGGATTCTCAAATGGGTGCGCCGAATTCGCATTAAAGAAACCGCCGCCATTGGTTCCCAGTTCTTTGATGGCTTCCTGGGACGCCACCGGCCCTATGGCGATGGTTTGGCTGGTAACCGCCCCGGGACGGGCGGCTGCCCCGGTGGCCGCCGCCGGCTCAAAAGGCTGCACCAACTTCACATGGACATAACGCTCGAGTGTTTGCGGTACGCCCTGGGATACCAGGATCAGGGAAAAAATTACACAGATGGGCAGAAGAACATAAAGAACGCTGCGGGTCACATCGACCCAGAAATTTCCAATTCCGGAGGTGGTTTTACGCGCCAGACCGCGCAGCAACGCCACTAGAACCGCCATGCCCGTCGCCGCCGAGAGAAAATTCTGCACGGTCAGCGCCGCCATTTGCGTACCATAGCTCATCGTCGATTCGCCGGCGTAATTCTGCCAGTTGGTGTTGGTGATAAAACTGGCCGCCGTATTAAATGCCAGGGATGGCGGCAGAGCCTTCATACCGGCTGGATTCAGGGGCAGCGAGCCTTGCAGTCGCTGGATGGCATATACCGCGAGGAAGCCAAGAAAATTAAACACCAGGCAAGCCGCGGCGTATTGTTTCCAGTTCTGTTCATCATCCATCCGTATCCCGCATAACCGATAAATGCCCCGTTCCAGCGGCCCGAATAATTTGTCCAGACCGAACAAGGGCTGAAATTCGTATACGCGGGCCAGAAACGCGCCGACGGGCTTGGCCAGCAACAGCACGACCAGCATAAGCAAACCGATCTGCAGCCAGGCCTCGCCGGTCATAAAAACCTCTCCGGAAATAATAGGGCTATAAATAGATAGATAAGAATCAATGCGGCCAGGATGCCGCATATCCAGTAAAGGACGCTCATGGAGGCCCTCCCATCAGATATTCGCAAAGTTTTACCAGCGCCCAGGAGACGCCAAAAAACGCCGCCGTCGTCAACGGATACAACAGGTCCATCGAAATCGCCTTCCGTTTAACATGAGAAATCTCCATCTGATGAAACGTCGCCGCCAGGCACGCTTCACCAGAGCAAGCTTAGGCGGATGGAAGGTAGCGTTCAAATCAAAAAATAATCAAAAAGAGGCGATTCCTCATCAAGAAAATATCAAGACTCCGTGGAGGAGGTCGGCGCGGCAATCTTTTCAGGCATGGCCGACCAGGCGGCAAAACGCGCCGCCCGCCGGCTTAGCTCGACATTTATTTTGCCGGACCACGCGGGCCTTCCCGAAGAAATTGCCACCCCCGATAGCCGATAGCCCTCGGGATTCAGGAAGACTTGCCCTTCTCCCTTTCCCGGCTGATAATAGTTTGGCGCCAGTGGCGTATATGGGAACAGCGATAAACAGGGCTGCCGATCCATGGCTGAAACCCTTGGCTCTCTGTGTGACAAACTGACCGTTGTCAAACTCAAGCAGTGGCATACCAGGCATATCCAGCGCCGACAATGCCTGTCGCTCCAGGAAAGCGCCCTGCAACGGGAAATCAATGAATTTATTGTTGACGCCCTGGAGGGTCGAATTCCGAAAGAGCGGCTTCAATTCGAAGCCAACAAAGTGTACAGGAAAAAAGGCAATGTGGTCGCCGCCGTGCAGGGCGAACTGGGCGAGGTTTTTTCCCGCTTGGCCGAGGTCAACTGCGCGCTATGGCATGAGCAGGAAAAAGTATATGCCTTCGAGAAGGTTGCGGATCGGGAAAAATGTTCCGTGGTGAAAAAACTGGCGCTGCTCAATCTTGAAAGAAACCGGTGTATGGAGGCCATCGATAAAAACTTCCTGCGCTGCGTGCGGCGGAAAAAACGAACGGGGAAGCGGCGATGCACCTGACAAAACGTCAAACCTGCCGACTCTGCGGATGCCGATCGCTGGTGCGAGTCATTGATCTCGGAGAGCAGTACCTGCAGGGATCTTTTCTCAAACCCGGTCATGAGTCCCCGCCGCTGCGTAAAATTCCGACCGCGCTGGTTCGCTGCGATCCCGCAAAAGAGGAAAAAGCCTGCGGCCTTCTACAAATGGAGTATACGGTCCCGCCGCAGATACTGTATTCCTCTTATTGGTACCGCTCCGGCACCAATCAGACGATGCGCGATCATCTACGGAGCATCGCCACGGAAGCCGCGGCGTTGCGCAATGCCAACCAGGTCATGGTTCTGGATATTGGCTGCAACGACGGTACCTTGCTCGGATATTATCCGGATGACTACATCAAGGTTGGCGTGGATCCCGCGAATGTGGCCCTGTCCAGCCCGATACGGTTTCAATTGATTCAGGATGTCTTTCCCTCCGAGGAATTACGCAATGTTCCGGGGTTCCGGAAGTTCGACATCATCACATCAATCGCCATGTTTTACGATCTGGAAGATCCGGTCGCTTTTGCGCGGGGCATTCGTGAATTTCTCGCGCCGGACGGCGTATGGATTTTCGAAATGTCGTACATGCCTTCGATGCTGGAAACCAACTCCTACGACACCATCTGCCATGAGCACCTGGAATATTACAGTCTGGCCGTCATTGAAAATATCCTCCGGCGGGCCGATCTCAAGGCGTTCCGCGCCAGTCTCAACCCGATTAACGGCGGAAGCATCCGGGTGTACGCGGCTCATATCTCCAATTTTCGATTCAAGAATCCGATGTATACCGAAGAGTTGCGCAGCCTGCGGCAGAGAGAGTTTGATATGGAACTGGACACGGATAAGCCCTATCGCAATTTTCAGGACCGGATCAACGTGCATCGGCAGGAATTGAACGCTCTGCTCAAGAAGCTCAAACGCGAGGGCAAGCGTATTCATATTTATGGCGCCTCCACCAAGGGCAATACGATCCTGCAATGGTGTGGAATCGATAACCGCATCATCGATTTCGCGGCGGAACGCAATCCCGATAAGTTCGGCGCGCAAACTCTCGGAACGGACATCCCGATTATCAGCGAAGAGGATTCCCGGCAAATGCGGCCGGATTATTACCTGGTGCTTCCGTGGCATTTCGCGACGGAATTCCTCGCCCGGGAGCGGGAAACTATCGCCGGGGGTACGGGCATGATCTTTCCTCTGCCGCATATCAAAATCGTGGATAAGAATTCCCTCCCGGCAATGTTCTGAACGGCTCTTTTAGGGATGTGGCCGGAAAATGTCCAAGGCGATTATTTTCGGAGCCGGGGGCCAGACCGGATACTACTTAAGCCGGTTGCTTTCCGACCGTGGCGTGCACGTTGTAAAAACCTCCCTGCACGGGTCGGACGTTCCGGTTGATGTGGCTTGTTTTTCCGCGGTGGAAAATCTCATTGGCCGGTGTCAACCCGCGATGCTCTTTCACCTCGCCTCGAAATCAACCACGCAACATGACGCGGTCTTCGACAACCACGCCGCCATCGCCACCGGCGCCCTGAATATTCTGGAGGCGGCGCGGCGGCATGCTCCCCAGGCGCGGATTTTCATCGCCGGCAGCGGTCTGCAGTTCGTCAACACCGGCGAACCGATCGCCGAGGATGCCCCTTTTGAGGCATCCAGTCCGTACGCCGTCGCCAGGATTTCCGCCGCCTATGCGGCGCGCTATTATCGCAAGCGGGGACTTGCTGTTTACGTAGGCTATCTCTTTCATCATGAGAGTCCCCGGCGGCCTCCGCAATATGTCAGCCAACAGGTGGCGCAGGCGGTGCGGGCCATTGCCGCGGGACGAAAACAGCGGCTGGATATCGGAGATCTCACGGTCCGCCGGGAATGGACCTTTGCGGGGGATGTGGCGGAGGCGATCGCAATCCTGACGCAACAGGACCGGGTGATGGAAGCGGTGATCGGCTCCGGCCAGGGGTATACGATCGAACAATGGATCGAGGCCTGCTTTTCATCGGTTCAACTGGATTGGAAAAGATATGTTCACACTATTCCTGGATTTCAACCGGATTACCAGCGGCTCGTTTCCAATCCCGGTCGCATATTCAGCCTCGGCTGGAAACCATTCATGCCGCTGGGCGAGTTGGCCGGGTTGATGGTCGCCGGCGCGACGCCATCCCGGCACGCGGGGGGATAAAGAGCCGGGAATGCGGACGATCTTTTTCACGGAAAAAGAGGATTGGAGAATCAGGGTGGACCGCGTTCCGCGGCGGCGCCGTGGGCGTTTTATACGTCAATAAACTCCGCACGCCTCTTTTGGATGTGGACGGGACCGATGGGGACTTTTTCTATGGCCAGCGGCTCAAACCGGCCGGAGACCAAATCATTCCGCACAAAAAAAAGGTTCACCAGCCTGGTGTAGGCAACCGGGGTATAACCTTTGGCGCGGGCGAGTTGGTAGAGGGCCGCGGCGCTGGCTCCAAAAAACATCGTGCCATCCCATTGATGACGCGGGTTGTAGGGAATGGATTTACTCTCCGCGGGTCCGAAGTTGGCGTTATATTCCACCACAATGACCCGGGGATGAAATTGGGTTAGCGATTGGAAAATCCAGTAATCGTTCCCATCGATATCAATGCTCAAGAAATCGAAATCCTTCGGGATATCAGCCTGCGCCAGAATATGGTCCAGCCGCCCCTGTCCTTCACAACCGACGTACCGGCATAGCGTTCGGATCCGGGAATAGGCCGCCATGTTGCGACGGAGTTTTTTGAATTTTTTCGGGTCCCCCTCAATGTATAGACCATCCCAGCCTTTTTTTACCAGCGCGTAGGTATTACTGAAAAGAATCCCATCCCAGGCTCCGAATTCCACAAAGGTTCCCCTGCTCACCGATAGTCGGAGAAATATCTCTTGAATGATGCCATCTTCCCCTCCCTGGCTGGCGTTGCGATCCGGGCAGAAGTTTCGTTGATATTGATTGCTCAAATCGCCGCCGCCGTTTTCCCGGTTTGCGGTGAAGACGCCGAAACGAATGGCGAATTGAGATTTTGTATTCATATCGCGGTAGAGCAGCCGTTTTTCGACCCGCCTGTCCGGGCGCCTTACGACCGGGCATATTCCCGGTATAAACTCCCCCTTTATATTTAACGCGAGTATAGGTGGCCAAATTGCCGCGGTCAATTTACTCTCACCAGAGATGCAATGCGGGTGAAAACATTGTGGAAGTCACGCTGGCGGATTGGCTGCGGATCGGGTTTACTGTTGGTTCGTCCCGATGGCTCTGGCTGTGTCTGCCTGTTCCGATTCTGATAGCCGCCGGGATCGGAACGCGGATGGGGGACCATACTTATCCGCCCCGGCCAGGCATATCCCGATGGCATATCGGGACCGGTGAAATCAAGAGGTTCAACGGTGAATTTCACGCCATCACAGGAAACCGCGGCCGGCCACCGCACCGGGCCGATGATGGTACTGGCGGGCGCCGGGGCCGGCAAAACCGGAGTGCTCGCCGAGCGTTGCGCCCGGCTGGTGGCCGAAGGGCCGGATCCGTGCGGCGTATCGGAATTGCTGGTGGTGACGTTCACGCGTGAAGCGGCCGCCCAAATGCGCAGTCGCATCGCCGCGGCGCTGCGTAACAAGGCGGCCCGGCCGGGCCGGCACAGCGGACCGGAATCCCGCGCGTTCTCGAGACTCCAGCGCGAAGCCGCCCTGGTGGACCAGGCACAGATATGCACGTTCGATTCATTTTGCGCCTGGCTGGTGAAAACCTATTTTGCCGAGTGCGGGGTTGATCCCGTTTTTTCCGTTTTGGAAGAACGGGAGGGAAAGCTCATGCTTGCCGACGCTATCCGCGAAACGGTGCGGCAATGGCTTGGGCGACCGGATGAACCCCAATCGACAGCGGGGTTTGCCGAAATATTTGATATTTACGCCAATAGTTCCGTGGAGCGGATGCAAAGGCTTATAGATCCTATCGTGCGGATACTCCAGAGCATGAGCCTGACCGATGGACAGGCCTGGGCGGCAAAGGCCGCCGGGGAAACGACTGATGCGGCGGATTTCATCGCCTGCTATCGCAAGCAATTGGATCAATTGGCTGCGGATATCGACGCCGCACTGGACAACGCGACGTTTGCCGCCGACAGCAAAAGATATATGCCAACCGGCCTGCGCCAGGCGCGGGAAACAGCTCAGGCCGCCGCACACATTCTGCGGAAGCGTGGCGTGGATGGTTGGGATGAGGCGGCAATCGTGCTCCGGGAGATGCCGTTTGCCAGGTCGATAGCGCTCGCGAAGGCCGCCCCGGACCACGCGGCGGCAAAAGATTTCAAGCAGACCCATTACGAAATTCGTAAGAGGCAATTCAAGACCATCGCCGCCGAAATGGCCGGCTATCCTCTGGAAGAACTGCGGCGCGATCAGCGCGAGGCGCAAAAAACGGTTCACACTCTGCTGGATTTCACCCGCGATTGCCTGGCGGCTTATGCCCGCGCCAAGCAGGCGATTCATAAGCTTGATTTCGCCGACCTGGAACAGCGGGCCGTGGCAGCCCTGGCGAAACATGACGGGACACTGGCGGCGCGGATCAGAACGCGGTTCAGACATATATTGGTTGATGAATACCAGGATATCAATCCCCTCCAGCAGCGGCTGGTGGATCTGCTGGCCGGCCGGACGGAGGGAAAGGAGAATTCCCGGCGGAGTTTTTTCGGCGTGGGCGATGTTCATCAAAGCATTTATGCCTTTCGCGGCGGCGAACCGGGCTTGCTGGACGAGCGAAGCGCCGTGCTGGAAGAGAGCGGGGCGGGGCGGGTGGTTCGCCTGGCGGAAAATTTTCGCAGCCTGCCGCCGCTGATCGCGGCCCTGAACGAAATTTGCATACCGCTTTTTCGGCAAGTCGCGCCTGTCGACGGCCCGGCCGATCCCGTACCGGCGCGGCGAATCCCGATGGCCGGCGGGACGCTGCTGCTCCCCGGCCGCCCCGCTGCGCCACAGACGGCGGGCGTCTTTAGCGGCGCACCGGTGGAACTGCATGTAATAGTCCGGGAGGATAAGAAGGATGAACCCCGATGGCCGGCGGGACCGGAAGGCGGCCCGAGCGCCACCATGGGCGGTGCGGATCAATCGCGCGGAGAACCACTCGTCAGCACGGCGGATGAAAACGAAGATCACGGCGGGAACGGTTCATCAGTCGCAACGGAGCAGTCCGATCCAGCGGGGGAAGAACCTGATACCGACGACGCCCTGGCCGAGCTGGACAACAATCAGCGGGAAGCCCGGCTGATTGCCCATTCGATCCAGACGATGTTCGTACAGAAGCGCCTGATCTGCCAAAGCGACGGCCGGACCCGTGTACTCAAACCAACCGACATCGCCATTCTGCTGCGCGCGACCCGATCCCATGCCGGGCAGTTTGTGCGTACGCTGGCGCAGCACGGCGTGCCGGCGGTGGCGGAACTTCGCACGGGTTTTTTTGAATCGCAGGAAGTTCTTGAAACGCTCGAACTTCTCAAGGTACTGGACAATCCCGCACAGGATATCGCTCTGGCCGGCGTGTTGCTGGGACCTTTCGGCGACTGCACGCACGAGGAATTGCGGCGTATCCGCCAGGCCTTTCCCGATCACCGCCAGACGCCTTTTTACCGGGCGGTGGAACTTTTCGCCCGGAGCCGACCGGTTGCTTCCGCCATGGCGGATATACGATCGGCGGACATGGAACTGGCGCAAAAAGTCCGGCGGATTCTGGACCAGATCCAGAACTGGCGGCGGATCGTACATACGCTGGGCGTGGCGGCGGGGCTGGATCAGGTTTTTGAGCAAAGCGGACTTCTGCTGCGGGTATTGGGCGAAACGCATGGCCGGCGGCGACTGGCGAATCTGCAATTGCTGCATCGCCGGGCCGTGGAATTCGCCGGCTTTTCGGCGCAGGATTTGTCGCGTTTCGCCGCCTTTATTCAACAGGTCAAAGAATCCGAGGATTGGGGCGAAGCCCCGCCGGCGGACGTTAACGCCGTGCGGGTTATGTCGATTCACGCCGCCAAAGGGTTGGAATCTTCCGTGGTGTTCGTTGCCGGGCTGGGCAGAAAATTCAATATAAAAGATTTATATGGCTATATTCTGGTAAGCCGCCCCGGTGGTATAGCCGTCAAAATCCATAATCCCCAAATGCGGATGTTTCGTGAAACGGTCAGCTATCAATTAACTCGGAAACAGAACTGGCAGCGCCTGCTGGAGGAAGAAGCGCGGCTGCTTTACGTGGCCATGACGCGGGCGCGCGATCACCTGGTTCTGATCGGCCATGCCAAACAGACAAAGGTCGAACAGTGGCGGGAGTACGGTCAGTCGATCGAATCGGAAGTAGACCGCGGAGACAAAGGCGAACCGCGAACCTGTCAACCCACGGTTAACCAGGCCCTGGACTGGCTGGGTCCGATTTTTTCCCCGCGGCAATCGCGGGTGGAAGGCGCGGAGCCTTTGCTGCGGTTGACTCTCCATCAGCCGGAAGATTTGGTCTGTTCACCGGCGCCTTCCTCCGGCGGCGATGGTGCGATGAATCATATTCTTCAGCGGATGCGTAACCTGGAACCACTGGAATTACCGCCATCGGCCGCGGCCCTCTCCCCGGACGAGGTGGAATTGCGGCGGACTCTGTGCGAGATTGAAAAACCCTATTGTTTTGAGCCACTTACGCGTGTACCCGCCGTGACCACAATTAGCCGGCTTAAAATGCGTCCGGAAGATGGGGATCCGGAAACGCCCGCGGCGGCGCTGGATCCGTGCGATATTGGCCAGGAGATAACTCTGCTCGATAGCGGTGAACCGGCCGAAGGAATCGTCCGTGGTTTAACGATGCACCGCGTGCTGGAGCGTCTGAATCTGGCCGGAACGCTTACGCCGGACGATATTCACAAACAGATTGCGGGTCTGGTCGCGACCGGCGTACTCACGGCGGAGGAAGCCACGTTGGTGGATGTGCCGGCCATCGCCTGGCTCTGGAGCACACCGTTGGGCCGGCGGATGCGCAATGCGGCGCGCCGGAAGCCCGCGGACGACGAATCACAAGGCGCTGTTTTGAAACGCGAAGTGATGTTTCTCTGGACTCTGCCGGCGGGTGAACTTTCCGCGCCGGCCGATGCCGTCGCCGGCGGGTTCGCCGAGTTGGCAGGAGGCGGTTCGGAAGATATCGGCGATCGCGTGGTTGTTCGGGGCACGATTGATGCGCTGTTGTTGCGGAATAACGCGCTGCACGTGCTTGATTACAAAACCGACCGGGCGGAAATGATCGAGTCCCGGCTTCCTGTTTATATCCGCCAGGTGCGTTACTACGCCCGCGCCGCCGCGGCGATTCTCAGGCGACCGGCCACCGGCGGCACGCTGGTTTTTCTGACCGCCCGGCGACTCGAATCAGTGGAGGTGGGGCAGATGGAATGATAAGGTGAACTTCCCCACATTCCGGGGGCGCGCTTTTATACCGCCCACAGTCCCGATAGCTGGCGGGATGAGATATTTCGGAAGGTCCTGAAGCATGGGCGTAGCAATTTTTCCGGGCATCCCTGGGAGCGCGGGTGTCCTCACCCGCTTGTGCCCTTGGGGAAGGCTCCGCGGCGTTATGAACAGGGCTTGTTTTGTTGGAATTCCGGCCCGGCCCGGAAAAATTGCTACGCCCTGAAGCATTCTGTCCGGCTGAGGATCAGGACAATGGCGGTCTGCAAGGCCGCCTCCCATGGGGTGTTACCAGGCGTAAGCCTGCGGCGCTTCGCCGCCGGGACCAGGCCATATTTCATCGAGTGTTTTGAGCGCCGACGCGTCCAATTTCAGGTCCAGCGCCCGCATGGCGCCGACAAGCTGATCCATGGTGCGCGGCCCGATGATGGGGCTGGTAACCACCGGATTGACCAGGAGCCAGGCCAGGGCGACATCGGCGGGCTTTTCACCGAGCCGGCGGCAGAAATCTTCCCATTTTTCCAGAGTGGGTCGCCGCGCGGCGCGGCGTTTGAGCATGGATTCGCCGACTCGCCGCCCCTCTTGGCCCGCATCCGGCGCGCCGCCGAGCAGACCGCCGTCCAGGGGACTCCAGGGAATGACGCCCACGCCGTAATGCCGGCAGCAGGGCAGCACTTCCAGTTCAATGTGCCGGCAGGCCAGGCTGTATTTGCTTTGCTCGCTGACCAGCCCCAGGAAATTCCGTCGCGCCGCGCTCTGGTTGGCGGTGGCGATGTCCCAGGCGGCGAAGTTGCTGGAGCCGACATAGATGATCTTGCCCTGTTGAATCAGGGTTTGCATCGCCTGGAAGATTTCATCCCAGGGCGTGGAACGCTCAATATGATGCATCTGATATATATCTATGTGATCCGTTTGCAAACGCCGCAGGCTCTCTTCGCACCCCCGGCGGATGTGCGCGGCGCTCAGGCCGCGGTCGAATGTCGCCTCGCCCATTTCGCCGTGGACTTTCGTGGCCAGGATGATCCGGTCGCGCCGGCCGCCCGACGCCAGCCAGCGCCCGATGATCTGTTCCGTAACACCCCGGCCTTTCCTGCCGCCGTAAACATCGGCGGTGTCAAAAAAGTTTATTCCCAGTTCCAGCGCCCGGTCCATGATGGCGAAACTCTCCGGTTCGCCGGTTTGCGGCCCGAAATTCATGGTTCCCAGGCATAATCTGCTCACCGCCAGACCGGTGCGACCAAGGGAAGCGTAATGCATGACGAATCTCCTGCAAGAGTATTTATGGATGTCTATAGTACGGACCCTTCCGGCGGTCGTCAAGCGACGAGAGGATAGCTTTTCTCAATTTGGGGGTGGCCGTATTTTCTGGCAACCGGGCAAAAACCGGCTTAACACGGTGTTCACCTCTATGAAGAGAATTCCTTTTTTCGGCTGACGAGGCGGCGGGGACCAGCTTTGCCGGAAAATATGGCCACCCCCTCAATTTCATCATTAAATCCCAAGTCGCGCAAGGTCGCTCGCGCCTCTCTGGATCCGCTGCTCCGACACGCCACCCTCCGGATTCACTTCGATACGCAATGTCAATTTGAGCCCACCATGGGTTACGTACCCGGATAACACTTTGGTATAGAAATTCATCCACTTCCGCAGCGGCGCGGCGCAGTTCCGGCTCCGGCCTGCGCCGCGCAATGCCGCAGCCTTATGCTAATATATGTATATGTTTTAGTATTGTCCAGCCCCCATTTATGACTCCACTTGTACGTATAGGTTCCGAACACATTGGCATTCATGCATCTAATACTATCTGGCGGTTAATCCTACAACGCTAGTTTCCCCCGGCAGGATTTCTGGCAAGACCACGGCGAAAACGCAAGGGGACGCGGCTTGCAAGGGTTTGGCCTGGTGTACAAGAATCCAAAATGTAAGCGGCATGCTTCC
>JAJYDU010000168.1 GCA_021790475.1 Planctomycetota bacterium
CACTATTATTATTCTATATGGTTATATTCATCATAATTTCCGCGCCGCGCGACGCTTATAAAATCGGAATATCGCTCGCGGCGGCGATCCTGGTCCTTTACCTGCTTCTTTTCGTCATTTCGCTCCGCCGCGAGTGGCGCATCCGCCGGCACTTCCTGGCCCTGAGTGAAAAGCGGCCGCCGCCGGACTTTTTGCCGCCCGGCGCGCACGGCCTTCCATTTTATGTTTCGCTCACGCCGGACTTGTACGATGACGACGTGCCGCCGCCGTGGCTGCTCCGCCTGCCGTCTTTCTGGGCCTCCATGCTCGTGAAAGATTTTCTGCAATGGCGGGTTTACAGAAGCGTTCGCGGCGCGGACCGGAAAAGAGCCGCCCAGATTGTTCGGAAACTATCCACCGATCGCCGCACGCCGCTGATTGAAGAGCTTTGCCATAACGGGGAATCACCCGCATCCATATTTTCACCGCTCTGTTATCTGCTGACGATGGACGTCATCAGCATCAATTCCGACTGGACCAAGGCGTGGTTGAACGATTATGTACGCGTCCGCCTGCCGCCGGCGCCCCGCGGCGGTCAAACTTTTCCCGCCGCCGGGCCGCCGTAAGGGCGGACCGGTTTGAAATTCAGCGCCTGTTCCAGTTTATCGCAGAACCGGTCGCGGAGAATATCCTGGCGCAGGTTTTTCCGCAGCGCTTGGCGGGCCTGGGCGCCCATGGCGGCAAGCCGGGCGGGCGGGGTTCGGCGTATCTGGAAAAGAATCTCCGTCGCCCCGGCGACGTCGCCGTGGGCGATATGCCAGCCGATGGGATACCGAGCAAGCAGATCGCCGATATGGCTGGGACTCGGACCCAGAAAAAGGATGGCCCGGCCGACGGCCATGGCGCCGTATATTTTGCACGGATGAATGATGCCCACCATGGGATCCCCCAGCGACACAATATGCACATCCGCGGCGGAAAGCGACGCTCCCAACTTCTCCAGCGGTTGATAGGGCAGCGAAAGCACGTTGGTCAGATTGTGCCGGCGGATGGCGTCGTCCACCTCTTTCTTACCCAGTCCGCCGCCGACGAACACAAAGCGGACGTCCGGGTCATTGCGAAAATGAGCCGCCGCCTCCAGGATCGTTTGCAGCGGATTGGCCGGTGAATGATTACCACTGTACATAAATACAAATTTATTTTGTAACCCGTGTTCAATGCGAAACGGGTTGCGCCCCGGTTCGGGAGCCGCCAGGACCTCTTCGTGCGGCCAGGGGGGATCTACCGTGAGTCTGCCGGAAAGATCGCCCCGCGCTTCAAGCCTCCCGGCCATGAAGCGGTCCAGCGCGAAAATCATCGCCGAGTTCCTGAGAATGAAGCGGTTCACCCGTTCAAGCAACCGGGCGCGGAAGCTTCTTTCCCGGATTTTGCCCAGCGCAATCAACTGGTCGGGATTCAGGTCCATGGCCCAGTAGGCGATGGGCACGCCGCGGAGTTTGTGCAGCCAGGCGGCGGCGAAGCCGATCATCGGCGGCGACGTGCTGAAAAAAATTCCCCCCACCCCCGGCGTGAACAGGCCGATCCAAAAACACTGGATCAGAAAACTGGCGGTTCCCACCATGCGGATGAACAGATTTCTCTTGCCGAATGAACACCAGGACAGCCGGCGGACGTCGGCCCCGCGCATGTTCTCGCGGCGCGGATAACGCCGGCTCGGATCTTCGTAGCCGCCGGCGGAGGCGTATACGCGAACACGATAACCCCGCCGGGCCATGGTCACGGCCACGTCGGTCATGTGCTGTCCGACGGAGGCGGGATCCGGCGCAAAGGTCTGACTGAAAATCAGCAGCAGTTTTTGACTGCCGACAGGGGCGTTCACGTCGTAATAGTTCCCTGTTTCGAGGGTGTGCGAGAAAGTATCCAGGCCGTGACTATCGCCGTCTTCCCGCACACTCTTGCGCACCGCTGGAATGGTCCGTCCGCCGGACCGATGCAAGGAATTCGCGCACGGTGGCGGAGAATCTTCATATCACCTTGCGGGCGTTCTTGTTGGTCATCTGGTCATAAATCCAGCGATAAGTCCGTTCCATGCCTTCGCGGAGCCGAACCGACGGCTCCCAGCCGAGCAGTTTTTTTATCAGAGTGTTGTCGCTGTTGCGCCCGTTGACGCCCTTGGGAGCGGAAAGATTATAGCACCGCTGGAGTTTGACTCCCGCAATCTCCTCCACCATGTCCACCAGGCCGTTGATGGTCACCAACTCGCTGCTGCCGAGATTGACCGGCTCGAGAATGTCGCTCCAGAGGATGCTCTGGGTTCCCTGGAGGCAATCGCTGATAAACATAAAGCTCCGCGTCTGCTTTCCACTGCCCCAGATTTCAATCTCCCGGTGGCCGGCGAGCTTCGCCGCAATCACCTTGCGGCAAATGGCGGCGGGCGCCTTTTCCCGGCCGCCGTCCCATGTGCCATGCGGACCATATACGTTGTGATAGCGGGCCACGCGCGTCGTCAAGCCGTAATCCTCGCGGAAATGGCGGCACATGCGTTCGCTGAAGAGTTTTTCCCAGCCATAGCCGTCTTCCGGCAGGGCCGGATAGGCATCCTGTTCCTTGAGCGGAACCACGGCGGGGCTTTTCTGTTTATCGCCGTTGTATACACATGCGGAGGAGGAGTAGAAGAAGCGCTCCACCCCTTGATCCCTGGCGACCATGAGCAGATGCGTGTTGATAAGCACACTGAGCATACACTCGGCCTTATGCGTTTCGATGAAGCCCATGCCGCCCATATCAGCCGCAAGATTGTACACAACGGCGCCGCCGCGCAGGGCCTGGTGGCAGGCGTCTTTTTCCTTCAAGTCGAGCTGTAGATTTTCAGCGGCCCGGTGGACCTGATACCAGTTGTCGCAAGGTTTGCAATCCACCGCACGAACGTTGGTAAAGCCCTGTTCCAGAAGGTTACCGACCAGGTGCCCTCCGATAAAACCGCCGCCGCCGCAGACAACAACCTTCTTTTTCTTATCCGGCACGGATGAAACCCCTGTGTATAAAAGCGACAACCAACCTTCCGCTGCTGCGAATCCCGATAGCTGTCGGAACCGCTCCCCTGAGACGTAAGTTCGCCCCAAGCTTATCGTGAATTATCTTATGGTTACTTTAGCAATCCGCCGCGGGGTGTGCAATCGTAACCACCTTGACGCCCCCCCTGCCGGCTCCTATATTCCGGTCTCTCGTGTTAAGATTTCTTGAAAGTTACCCCCATGCCGATCCGCTTTTATAATACGCTGACGCACAAGCTTGAGGAGTTTGTTCCGCTTGCCGCCGGCTCCCATGCCGCGGTCCTTTCCCCGGCGCTTGCGTCCGCATATATACCTGCGGACCCACGGTGTACGACTACGCCCATATCGGCAATTTTCGGGCATTTCTGTTTGCCGATGTGCTTCGCCGCTATCTTGAGCTTCGCGGCGCCCGCGTGCGGCAGGTGATGAATATGACCGACGTCGGCCACATGACCGACGACCAGGCGGCCGATGGCGCCGGACGCTCGCGGGGCGACATCATAGTGCCCGGCGTCGCGCTGTGGATGGTTTGATGGTCTACGCCGCCATCGGGAGATGATTCGATATCCGGAGTTTGAGAAACGCGGATGGCGGATTGGCTCCGGCCCGATGGAGTCGAGGTGCAAGGTTGTTCCGGCACGCCGGAAAGGCTCGGGGATGAAATGGGACAAACGGAATGTGGAACCCCTCCTGGCCATCGAGTGCCTTGCCCAAAACGGCCAATGGAACCAGCGCTGGCC
The DNA here is from genome assembly GCA_021790475.1 of Planctomycetota bacterium. Taxonomy (GTDB): domain Bacteria; phylum Planctomycetota; class Phycisphaerae; order WQYP01; family WQYP01; genus JAKBMM01. The sequence continues at coordinate 3,773 of JAJYDU010000168.1, forward strand.
CAATGTCTGCTCCTTGGCCGCATGAAGGGCAAAAAATATTGGCGCCCCCGGCCAACAGCCCGTATAATGAACATCATGATAAGAATTGCCGCCATTCCAACCGGTAACAAGAACCAGACCGAGAACCTCGGCCAACGGTTGGCTCGCATTCGTAAGGAACGTGGCTTTACCCAAGTGGATCTTGCCGCTAAGGCTGGCACAATCCAGGCGGTCATTTCTGATTACGAACGTGGCCGCGTCAGACCCCACGCCGCGATGCTCGCCCAGCTTGCCCAAGCCATGAATGTCAGCGCCGATGCTCTATTGGGCCTGGCCGAACCGCTGACACCCAAGGCTGGCGGCTTCAGCCGGCGCGTTCCGCGGCGTATGCAATTGCTGGAAGGTTTCCCGGCGCACGATCAGAAGACCGTTTTGAAGGTTATCGACGCTCTGGCCGCCCAGCACGCAGGCTGTAAAACCGGATGATGGGGTACAACCATTCCACTGTGGAAGCTTTGCTCTATTATAAACAAGGTGAAGATCATGGATATGACGATTTCCATTCCGAAACAAGTGGCCGATAAGTTGCGTCTGCGCGCCAAAGCCAGCGGCCAGCCGCTGCCTGCTTACGCTTCTAAAATTGTTGAATATGCCGTCCAAGGACCGACACTGGAAGAACTTCTGGCCCCGGTGCAGGCGGATTTTGCCCGCAGCGGCATGACCGAGAAACAATTGCTCGGCTTGGGCCGCAAACTTCTGCATAAAGTCCGGGCGGAGAAAAGCAATTGAGGCCGCCGCCAAGGGCCATCTACGATGCTATGGTCATGCTTCAATGGGCGGCATTGCCGCCCCAAGGGTCACGTTCTCATGCCACCGTCACAGCCCTGTCCATCGGACGGTTACGCCTGGCGATGAGCCAGAGGCTGCTTGATGAATTACGCGGACTTTTCTTCCGCCCGGAACTCCAGGCGCGATTGCCCAGTCTCACGCCCGCACACGCCGCGGTCATCCTTCAAAAGACATTGGAATTCGCCGACTGGTTCCCGAACATCCCATCCAAATTTTCTCTCCCGCAACATCCCAAGGATGATCATCTTTTCGACTTAGCCATCGAGTCCCAAGCGGTCTATCTGGTCACATGGGAGACACGGCTGCTCAAACTCCACGAAGCCCACCCCACCGAAGCCAAACGCCTGCGGCAACTGGCCCCCAACCTGACTATCCTCACTCCCGGCCAACTCGCCGAAGCACTCAAGATTATACCTCATGCGGCCAATAACTGAACCTAATCGAACATTTGAAAATTGAGCGTGAGGGTGTTCTTCAGCGTGTCTTTGTGGCGGGTGTTTATGGCATTAAGGCTGTCGAGTATGGCGGCCTGAAAT
>JAJYDU010000026.1 GCA_021790475.1 Planctomycetota bacterium
CCTCCTCAGAAAGTCGCACGATATATTTCTTTCGCATCCGAGCCTCCATGCTCTAAAACCTACAAACTTACCCGCTACCATGCGGGCTACGGCCCTATCCTAACATTTTGCTGTGACAAAGCACTAGGTTCGCTTAGTGGTGTTGTCCTCAACAATACTGGCGATGTTGTCTTCACGTCAAACTCGGGATCAGGGATCGAAGGCATTTATATTTGGGTTGGCAGCAAAGTCGTGAAGGTGGTAGCCCTTGGCGATCTCTTGGATGGCTCTACGGTAACAGGCTTGGGATTCGCGGGAGGCGAATTCTCGGCCGGCGAGCCGGGCCTCGGTCAAAGCCCACTAAACGACCTTGGCCAAGTGGCGTTCCAAGCGTCACTCGCTAACGGCACTTCAGGTATTTTTGTTTCTGCACCCACCCCCGAACCGGCCACACTGGCGCTGCTGGTCCTGGGTGGACTGGGGCTTCTTGCACGCCGGCGGAAAAAGGTAGGAGGTTAAAAGGTGAACAGCGGCTACGCCGCGAGATTATGGATCAGGTGAACAGTTGAGCAGGTGACCGCAGGTGGCGTTGTGTTATATGCGACAGCAATACTTTTTGCACCAGCCTTATTGGCTCTCCTGATCCCCTGCTCCCAAATCCCCTGCTCTATTTTTTCGCTTGGAGCGAAAAAATCGGCATCAGCTCTATATTTTTCCCCGCGAACGGATACAAATTGCCTTTGGTTCCCCGCTTTTTCCCCGTGAACGCATACGCAACCGCGTTTACCGCTGGTACAGCGGCAGGTAATGAAAGGGTACGCAAAGAGCGAGCAAGGCCATGGAGGTGGCGTAAACGCGGCCACCCTGCATCTCAATGGCGTCATGGGGTTGCCAATAGCCCCGGCCATGCTGGAGTCGCACAAGTTGCCTGCGAATGGGCGGATAAATTTGCCGCCAATATTTGCCCCCGAGCTGGTTAGCCGCCTGGCTGCAATAGTAAACGGCCGTGTAATAAAAAATTTCATTGCGCTGCAGCGGGTGCGCCATCAAGTAGTCGCCGCCGTTGATCGCCTGCGGAAGATTGCGTTTGCCCATAAGTTCCAGAGTGGTAATTCCGGTTCCGGTTCGCGCGCGGCCGGGTGGGCCGCCCGGCTGATAAGCAAATCCGCCGTTGGGGCAGGCCACCCGCAACAGAAAGGCAATTCCATCCTTGATGGCCGGGAGCGGAACATCCGCGCCGCAATCGGCGGCGCCCCGCAGCGCCATGAGTTGCCAGCCGGAGCAGGAAATATCGGCGTCGGTCGACCACGGCTGATAACGCCAGCCTCCGGCAAATATGCCTTGCGTTTCTTTTTGCGCCGCGAGAATCAATTGAACGGCTTTCGCCAGAGCATGGCCGACGCGCTGGCGCCGCACCCGGCCGAGCATTCCGTAAACTTCCGAAAGCATCACCGTGGAAATGCCTTGATCGTACATGGTTCCGCCGGGACCGGCGAAATAACCATCCGGCCGCTGCTGGGTCAAGACCCAGTCGATGGCCCGGTCGATCAACCGATGGTGCGGTCCGTGCACCGGCGTGTAACCGCGTGCCAGGAAAGCCAGCACGGCCAGCGAAGTAACGGCGGGGCGATCATGCGCCTGACAGGGAAAACCGCCGTTGGGCATTTGCCGGCGGGCAAGCCAGTGCAGTCCCCGCGCAATCGCGCTGCGGACATTCGCCGGAACGGGTGAATTCGCGCCGCACGGCGGCGTAAGGAGAAGGCCGGAAATAAGCGGGGTCGCCACGGCCAGGCGCCGCACGGCGCCATGTCTTATGATTTTTTTTACAGGTCGGGGAGAAGGCGAGGAAATAAATTTCAGGACCATAAAAATTAAACCTCGGTTTCCATGGCTTCATGGTGTTTGGCAATAAGAGCCTGTCTATTGAGACAGGCTCTTATTGCGACGGCAGCCGGGCGATGCGCAGATAATAATCCCGCACCATGCGCCGGTAACCCGGAGGGATCTCCTGGCGGGCGGTCGCCAGCAGTTGCTTTTGAACCAAAGGTCCCAGGTTTCGCCACTGCGCCGGAAGGATTCCCATCTCCTGGAGAGCCTTGGGCGGCGTACCGTTGGTATTTCCCCGGACATTCCCGCTCGGCCGGGCGGTTAATTCACCCGGCTGGCCGGGCAAATTACCGTGGGCGCCCGCTGCCAACAATGGGTGCGAACCCGGCGCACCGGCCTTATTTGACATACCCTTACCGCCGGCCTGCGACATGGCGGAGAAAGCTTGGTGAAGCGACTGCGCCGCCTGCCGGGCCGCGGTGGGATTTCCGGATAACGTCTGATTTTGTGCCTTCATGGCATGGTATATCTGCCGCGCCGCGGCCATGAGTGGATCGGAAGAGATTGGTGGACCATTCCGCTTCGGTGGCGCACCCGCCGGGGACGGAGGAGTCGCCCCGGGTCTAACCCCCCGCGCCAAGCCTCGGCGATAGCGCGCAAGATTGCGTATTTCCGGAGAGTTACTCAGGGAGTTTAACGCTCGCAAGGCCAATTGCATGTGCGCAAGGGCGGCTTGCTGGCGCCGGCGCGCCAGAGCGTGCTGATTCGCCGCCAGGGCCTTTGCGGCATCCTGCTGGGCACGCCTGGCCTGGAGCATTTGCCGGCGGGATTGAACCACTCGTGCCGCCAGGTCAGGCGATCCCTGCGCGGACTGCTGTTGAATTTTCCTGGCGATCTGGGATGCCGCGGCAATTTTGCCGCTCAGTCCGCTGAATGGTTGAGTTGCATTTCCCTTGCCGGATTGCGGCGCATGAGCCGCCAAACGCGCCATGGCGGCGGTTTTTGCTGCCAACAGGCGCTGCTGTTGTTCCAATTGCCGCGCCTTTTTGCCGGCTGCGGCGGCTTGACCGGGCACGGGAGAAAGCGCCGTGGCTTGTGCCTGCTGTTGCGCCGCATTCTGCAGATTGCCGCCGGCGGCGGCCAGTGATCGGCCGGTTTGCCGCCAATTGCGGTCGTTGGCGGCGTTGATGGCTTGATCGCACTGCTCCATCGCGCTTTGCAGTTCGGAATGAACCGTTGGGGTGGCGGCCTCATTGAGCATCCGCTGCGCCAGAGCACGCATCGCCTGCGCGCCGGCAATAGCCTGTGCCTGCATCCGCTGATGAGTCTCTCCGGCAGGCTGTTGCGGTAGAGCCGTGGCCCGTTGGCTGATCCGTTGTGCCTGCTTCTGGTTATTCAATGCGATCTGGTGGGCCTTTTGCATGGCCGGAGAAGGCGGCTGGGCGAGTTGAGTAAGTCTTCCGCCGATCTTGTGCAGAGTCGATGCTATCCACCTCTGGTTGGCAAGTGCGGCGGCGTACCGGCGGGCCTGGAGATTATCAACAGCCGCCTGCAGCGCCGGCGGGGTGGGGGGAATGGTTCCCGTTGCCTGGAGAAGAGACCGGCGATCCATTTCAAAATGGTTAATTTCCTGATTGATACGCTGTTGCCGGTGGGCCAGCTGCGTCAATTGTTTCCTGGCCGCCTGGCGCCGCATCTGCTGTTGGATCGTATGATCGGCCGCCGATTGTGTCGTGATAATTTTGTCCACGGATTGTCGAAGTTTGCTCAGCAGGCCGGCGACGCGCGCCGCCGCCGGCGTTTGAAGTGTTTTGTGCCGGCCGAGCAGCTTCTCCAACCGCTGTTGGATTTTCTTCTGCTGGTTGATCGCTTGCGGTGAATGCGGATTCACGGCTAATTGCCGCGATAAACGTCGTTGTTGTCCGGCCAGATTCCGCAAGGTATCGAGAATCTGCCGCTGGCGGGCCTGGTGATGGAGCTGTTGAACCAGGTTCGCAAGTTTTTGTTGTGCGTTGGTAAGAGCAGTCTCCGCTTTGTTCAACTCGGGTATTCGCGATGGGGCACGCTGGGAATTCTCAAACACGGCCCGCGCTACCTGGTTGGCGGCCGAGCGCATGGTTCGGCGCGCCACCCGCCGGGCCGCCGCGGCCACATCCGCGTAGGCGCCATGTTTGTAATGATCGGCCGTCGCCGTGAGTTTGGCGGCGGCCCGGGCGATTTTACGCTGCACCATGTCGGCCTGACGTTTTTGCGATTGATTGAGCTTTTGGCGTTTTTTGCCGCGTAGAATGCGTTGCAGGCTCCGCACCGCGCCGCCGGCCCGATTGACATGCCGGATCGATTCTTCGAGTGCTCTTCGCAAGGCATGATACACCCGCGAATCCCGCCGTTGCCGATAGCTCACTTGCAGGTTCCGATCCACGATCAGTTCGTGGAGCGAAGTCCGGCTCTTCTGGCGTCGTGGCGTACGGTTGTCGGTGGCCTGGAGGCGGTAATAAATCCGTGCGGCGGCGCCGCGTCCCGCCGCCGGAAGTTGTCTGGCCACGGAAAGATTCCACTGCCCATGGAACTCGGTGGGGTTTGGGCCGGGTGGCATCGCGATGCGGTAACTTATTCCAGCGCCCCGGGGATAGCCCACCGAAACAATTGCCTTGATGGACGTAAGGCCGAAATCATCGGACGCCTTAAAATCAACCGGTACAACATCCTTCGGACGAACTCGCCTGATCTTGCCGGGGCTGGTGATGTGAATGACCGGCGGCGCGTCCGGCAGCGCGATAATCGGCCAGGAATGATCGTCGCGGTTGGCCACGCCCTGATGGTTGAGCAGGTGAATGCGGTAGGTGGTGTCGCGGCGCACATGGAGCGTAGCCTGGTAAACCAGCCCGCGCACGTGTCTTAGCGGCAGAACAGCGCCTTGAACACCGCCGGACGCCGCGATATCCAGGGAGCTTTTTTGTTCAGCCGCCGGTGGCCGCGGCGCGTGGAGAAGCAGTGGTTGTGTCGTATGGATGCGCACTCGTACCCGGCTACCCGCCAAGGCGCGAATTCGGCCGTTGAGGCCGGTAACTTTTCGCACCGGCAGGCGGCTGTAAGCGGGATAAATATAGCGAAGTTCCAGGTTGGTCAAGGCGGGACGGGCGATCACCCGCACCGCATACCACGCCGAATAACCTCGGCGCCCCGCCGCACGGTATCGAAAACTTGTCCGGACGCGGTCAAACGTGTAACGGAAAGAATTCGGGCCGATCGGAGTCATCGCTATTCGTTGACCCGCGCCGGAAGCGCTCCGCACGGCGAGATTCATGGCGGATCGCGCGCGGGTTCCAACCGATCGGGCGGAGTAATCCTTGACGTAAACGCTCAGCGAATCCCCGGCGGCGATGGCGGCGTTCCCAGGAGATACTTGCAGATGCGCCGGGGCGGACAAAATGGAATTTTTCCATGGCGCAAACGTCCGCGCCAGACCGGCCGCCACGGTCCGCGGCATCAGAGGCCATAGAACGCACCAGGCCAGCAGGGCGGGCAGACAATACAAGCTCCAGCGTTTCACCGCGCCGGCGGAGAGTATGCGCGGGGGTTCAATCCGGCCGGCGTCCTGTTCCGCCTGGGCGATGACGTGCTCCACCATTTGCCGCGAGGCCAGCAGGTCCAAATCGGGACTTTCGCTGAATTCCACGGCGCACAGAATGCGCTCCTCGTGCGTCGGCTGATTATGCTCAACCAGACCGGCGGCATGGCGCAGCGCAATCGGCTTGCACACCGGCCAGAGCAGCCACAGGCACGAACCAAGGATCGATCCCCAGGCGGCCAGAGCCACCAGCCAGCGCGCGGCCGCGGACAACGAGGCAAAGCCGCCGAGCAGAAAGACACAAATCAGACCTGTGATCAACGTTACCAGCGTCGTCCGCAGCAATGCCGAAATAAGCAGCAATCGTCGTTGTCGGCGGGCTATCCGATGAAGCGAACCGGCGAGGGTCGCGGGCAGAACGGATGGCCTGGCTGAAGTTGTTTCGGCGACCATGGGCGGGGCCTCGGGTAAAGTCCGAATGGAGCTGTCTGGCAGACCCATCCACATATCATTCTAGCGTGCCGGCGGGAGTCATTCGCTCTACACGAGTCCCGCCCGTTTACGGATAACCCATTCGATGGTAATTATAATTACAAACAACGTCAGGAAAGCAAGTTGCAGGCCGAGCGTCAGCCGGCTCCGCGGGTTGATGAAAAAGCCTGTTTGTTCCGGAATTTGGAAAGTCCGCCGCAGGGCGGGTAGATGACGCGCCAACAGATCGGCGAATGGTCCGGGAACCATCAGGCCGTCGCCGGCCAGGGCCAGCCGCTCCAGCGCGCGCGGATCGCTGCTCGTATCGGCAAGCTCCAGGTTCGGCTGCGCTCGTACGCGAATCGTTATCGACCGGGCCACCGCGGTCGGATCGCGACGCAGCCGGCGGCCAACCCCGCCGCCCCGGAGAAAGACTTTGTACTTTCCCGGAGACAATCCCGTCAATGAGCCATTATAGAAGCCGGGCGCGCCTTTTTCCGCGATCATCGGCGCGGTGAAGCGAAGGGGAGAGGCCGCGGCTTTCGCCGGAGCATGACCAGCGGCGATCGACATGGCTACGGCCTGGAAACGCAGGCCGGAGTCCGGAAGTAGATTCTTGCCGAGAACTCGCGCCTGCACGCGCACCGCCCGGCCGGTGGTATAGACCGCGCGCGCGGTTCCGAAACGCACGTATTTGCCCCCGGCGGGCAGTTGAACGCCCGCCGCCCAGCGCAGCACCTGCGACCAGAAGTTATTTTGAATATTGTGTCCGTTGACGTAACGCAATCGCCAGGTCTGGTCGCCGGCCAGGTACAGCGACCGGCCGGCGCCGACGGTCATCGTCGCCAGCAGCGCCCGCCGCCGATCGCGGCCGAGGGAATTCCGCGCGCCGCCATTGGATTTGGTCGAGGAGATGGTCCACAATACCCGCGCTACGGAGCGGGCGTCGGTATAGGCGCTGTGCCAGTACCACCGCGGCATCGCCCGCCACAGACGGCTGTTGGCGCGGCGATCCAGACCGAGTTGAGAAAGCTCGGAGCCTGTTCCTTCGGGCGTCAGAGCCGGCGTGAAACCTCTTTGCTCCTGGCGCAGGAGCACATCCGGCGGCCAGGCGCTGCGAAGTTTTACCGGTATCAACGCGGCCAGCGGCGTACCCGCCCAGGCCTGCGGCATATACCGTCCGCCGGCGACAAGCACCAGAGCCGATCCATTATTCCGTACCGTTGCGGCGAGAGCCTGCTGATCCAGCGGCGTGAAAGCTTTCGGCGGCACGTCGCCGAGAATGATGATATCGAACGCCGCCCAGCCGGTTTTGGTATTCGGAAGTTTTTGCGCCTGGTAGCCGGCGTTCTTTGGCGACGCCCGGATCAACGGCGGCGGCGTCACGCCGCGAATCCATTCCGGGTGGAGCACGACCGCTTGCAGGTGAACGCGGGGATTGCGGGAAAGGTCATTGACCAGGTATTGGTATTCCCAGCTCGGCTGATTGTCGATGAGCAGAACCTGCAGCTTGTCGCGCCGCACCGTCACGCGGAACCGCCGGGTCATGGCCCGGGGATGAAAGACGCCCGCAATCGGCAAAATACGGATGGCATAACGGTAGACGCCCGGTCCCGGCGGACGATTGCTCAATTGCACCTTCTTGAGCCGATCGGCGGACGGGGTGCTGATGATATGCGTCTGAACCACCGTGTGGCCGCGAAGCAACTCAACCGTAACAGATTTTTTTGCCAATTCCCGAAGATGAATCAGCGCCACGGCTTTCATTCGCTGACGTTTGAATATCCAGTGTGGCGCCGCAATGGCCTTGATCGACGCACCCGGCGGCGCATGGCTCGAACCGATGCAAATGGTGAAGGTGCGCACGCCGCGTTCGGCCAGCAGGCGGGCGATGGGGGAGGGATCCGGACCAATGTTTTGACGCCCATCCGACACCAGCACCACGGTGGCGGCGCCATGCGCAAGCAAATGATCGGCCACCGCGGTCATGCCGGCGGCCAAATTGGTGGTGTTTCCGGACGGCGAAAGCGCATCGGTCAACACGGCCTTGACGGAACCGGCGGGCGGACCGGTCCGCAGAAAACTTGAGCCGGCAAAGCTCACGATTCGCACGGGTTCGTGCCGGATCATCCACCCCAGCTCGTGCGGCCGCTTTATCTTCTGATTGGTCAGCATCGCCACGGCGAGCCGGGCGCGGCTCATGGAGGCCACACGGTTAAGCGCCAGGCGCGCCAGCGCACGGGTGGAACGGCGCCGAAGAAATAACTCGTCGCGGCTTTTGGCCAGCGTGTCCAGTTGCCGCATGGCCGAATCCAAGGCGGCCAGCATGCTCGCAAAAGGCGGCGGCGGGGAGCCGCCCGCGGATGTCCCCCCGGATTCAAGGTCCTGCACCGCATGGCGCGTCATTTTCGCCAGGTTGGCCAGTTTCGTTCGCACCGCGGCGGTTCCCCCGTACGAGGCGATAAGACCGATTCGATGCGAAAGCCGGCGCCGCCAGTTATCCAAACGGACGGCGAGGCCGCTTTGTTCCAGGCCATGTTCACGGGCGCTGATGTTGAAGGACGCCTGCCGATTGATAAGACGGTATTGCTCCAGACGCTCGCGCAGCAGCAGGAGTCCGGCGAGGTCGCGATCCAGCGCATCCGACCAGACGTTGTGGGGAATATAACCCAGCGCGCAGGCCCAGCGCAACCGTTCCACAGATGTCGCCTGGGGGTCGTGAAACGCCATGGATTCGCTGTGATCCAGAACCAGCCAAAGCGTTCCCGGCGAGTGTTCCACCCGTGTCCAGTGCAACTGGGGGGAAAACAGCAGCAGCACGAGCAATCCCACAAGAATCAGCCGGAGCGCGCCAAGCGTCGCGACGATACGGGGCGGAGCGATCAACCTCTGGTAGTGGTATAGATATATCACCAATACGATTGTCAGTGCCGCCGCCGGATACAGCAGCCAGGCTGGCAAGGCGGGGTGAAAAACCAGGCGCCAGCCGGTGTCATGCAGCAAAGATTTTTCGGGCGCAGGCGTCATCTTGTTCCGATTAATCTTCAGGTTCTTAAACCGGCGGCGATGCCCGGCAATCCCGCCCCCGCCACGTCAACGTCGCTCTGCCGGCGTACCATGCGCCGGCATCCGAGCGCCTCGAACACCAGCAGCAACAGCACCAGCATGGCCAGCAGCGGCCAGAGATCAACACCCCGGCTGACAACACCCAGCGCGGCGGCGATGCCGCCGGGTTGGATGCGGGCGCGAATATAACCGTGCCGGATCAGCCGGGTTACCTCCGCCTTGGAAATCATTTGGGGATTTAATTGGGCGGGATCTATGCCTACGCTGTAATATACCGGCTGGGAAACGGTGCTTGGCTTGAAATGCAGTTCATACAAACCCGGTCGGCCGGTATGATCCCACGCGATAAGATAACGATGATTGCCGGTGAGCTGGGGTTGTACCTTGTGCGCTACGCCCCGCGGGTTGACAATGACGGCCGAATCGATGACCGGCCGCGCCGGGCCGGTCCAGATGATGGAATCGCCCGGTTTCAAGTAATGTCGGTCTGTCATTCGCCGCCGCCCCATGGCCAACTCGTAGACGCTCTGGTTGACCAGCGGGACGAAACTCCCGGCCTGCATGGGCCAGTCATTCCAATGTCCATCCACACTCGTGGTCCAGAGCAATACGCCGCCGCCGAGGCGGCCGACCGGTTTTTGCACCACCAGGGGATCGCCGGTGTTGGTCGCCAGCAGCACCCGTTCCCGCGGATTCCGCTCTCGCAGGCGCCACCAACGGGTCAACGTGACATTCACAATGGCGTTGCGATTGAGTTTCGCCAGTGGTCGCAGGATGCCGCTGCGCGGCCGGCGGATGACAATCAGCGGCGAATGGACGGCTGATATTTCGGTCGAGATGGTTCCCAGTGAAAAACCCGCCGCGGGCAGGGCATGATTGACAAAATTGCGGTTCGTGAACCGGCCCAGGATAAACCATACGCCGTGACCGGCGGCGGCATAGCGATGCAGCCGCCGCAGCAGCCGCATCGGCAGAACGGGCGGATCGTTGATAATGACCGCGTCATAATGATGGAGATTCGCCCGCAGGGCGTCGGTCACGCTGATCGCCTTCGGAATCGCCAGGCTCAGGCTGCCGGCCAGGTTCGGGGAAGGATTCAACGCCGCGACTAAAAAGCGGCTCTCGCGCAACGAACCGGCATTTGTAAGCTGGCTGTCGATGATCAGCACCCGGAGGCGCTTCCATACCCGCACCGCCGCCAGCGACCAGTTGTCCGCCGCCAGAGCGTCCTTGACCTTGGCCCGCACTTTGATCCAATGCGAACCGGCGTTGGAAAAACGGTAATTAAACAGGATGGTTTGCGTCCGCCCCGGCGCCACGCCCGCTTCCATCCGGGTTGCCACCGGAACGCCATTGACGCTCAGTTGCAGCGGAATCGGCGAAACTTTCGTGGGACCGGAATTGGAAAGGCTTAACATGATATGCGTCAGGCGGCCGACGCCCGGCAGCGCCGGTTCGATGTGCAGGGGACCCACCGCAATATCGGATTCCGCGCCGCCAACGGGTGTCGGCAGATCGAACACGGGAATGGCCAGCCGGCGTTTGCCGGCGCCAAGGATAGTCCGCCATACCTGCGGATGATTGATCCGCCAGGAAACGCGGCGCTGGTTGGAAATGACAAAAATAATTTTCTGAAAATTATCGCCGCGCTCGGCCAGGCGCCGGGCGAGGGCAATGGCGGCGGGAATGGAAGATCCGGTAAGCCCCGGCGGCATCCGCTCCAGCGGACGAATCAGTCGATCTTCTATATTACCCGGAGAAGAGACCGCGACCGGAAATCGCGTCAGTGCGCGGGGATGGTTCTGGGCGAGCACCACGCCAAGCGTATCGCCCGGGCGCAGGTGACTGCGGATATTTTTGATCAAATCCACTCCCCGCTGGAAAACACTGCGGTTCCCGGTCATAAGCCCCGATGAAAGCGAGTGATCCAGTACCACCACCACATCGCTGGGCGCGTTGCGGGCCAGGGGATTGAATTTCCCGGCCGGCAGGATCGGACGGGCCAGGAGAATGGCCAGCAGGGACAAAATGGCGATGCGCAGCAACAGGAGCAACCAATGCTCGACCAACAGGCGTTTTTTTCGCCGGATGGCGCTTTCCTGGAGAAATATCATCGCTCCCCAGGCTATGGCCGTGGTCTTACGCCGATGCAGCAAATGGATGATGACGGGTATAGCGCCTGCCGCCAGGCCGGTCAGCATCAACGGAATTGCGAACATTTCCATCCTCGAGCGGCGCGATCTTTTCCATCTATATTTATAGTCGGCGCGTTTGCATCCGGTAGGCCAGATACGCGGTCAACGCCTCATCAAAAGGCCGCGTGGTGTTCAAAAGCAGATGGCTGATGCGCAGCGTACCGGCCGCTTTGCGGATCGCCGCCAGATGCGCCGCCACGTTCTGAAGGTATTGGCGACGAATCAGGGCCGGGTCCAGCTGCACGCGGTGCGTTTTTGCTTCCATGTTTTTGAAAAGCGTCCATTGGCGGAATGGAAAGGTCAATTCATCATCCGCCATCACCTGTAAGAGAATCACTTCGTGGCGGCGATGCCGAAAATGGTGTAGCGCCTGAATGAAATCTTCCGTCTTTTCAAACATGTCGCTGATAAGAATCACCATGCTCCGGTGGACCAATTGCTCGGCGATGCGATGCAAATGTGGCGCCAGGCGGGATGATTCCGCGGGCCGGACGCGCTCCAGCGCCGCGAGGATATTCATCAGGTGCGCGGGTGTCGGGCGGGGGGGAATGAATTCGCAAACGTCGTTGGCTACGGTAATGAGCCCCGCGGAATCCTGCTGATGAAGAATCAAATAGGCCAGGCAGGCCGCCACGAATTGTCCGTATCGAAATTTGGACAGTGGTTCGTTACGTCCCTGGTACGCCATGGAACCGCTGCAATCGAAAATAATCTGCGCCCGCAGGTTCGTGGTCACCTCGTATTGCTTGATGTAATAGCGGTCCGCTTTGGCGTAGAGTCGCCAGTCGATTCGTTTGATATCGTCGCCCGGCGAGTATTGGCGATGTTGGAGGAAATCGACCGCGAAACCCAGGTGCGACGACCGGTGCAGGCCCTGCACGTAGCCGTCCATCACCTGGTGTGCGACCAGTTCCAGTCGATTAATCCTGGACAGGGCTTCCGGTTGGAGCAAATCCAGCCCCGGCCGGCGCGCCGGCGGCGCGGGATGCAGACGAATTGGGCTTGGCAACGCCACAGTTTTCTCCGGAAGCTCTATGAACCCGTCTTTTATCGAGATAGGTTCTAGGCCGCGGCCACCGTGGCCCGCGGCGCCTCACGCAGAAGCCGGTCGATTATTTTATCGCTGTTCATGCCGGCCGCTTCCGCACTGAACGTGGTCAAAATGCGATGCCGCAAAACCGGGTGGGCCACATTCACAATGTCATCCGTGGTCACGTGCATCCGGCCATGGAGAATCGCCCGGGCTTTGCCGGCCAAAATCAGATAAATGCTTGCCCGCGGCCCGGCGCCCCACTGCACCAGGTCGTTGATCCACGCGGGCGCTTCCTTTTCCCGCGGGCGCGACATCCGCACCAGGTCCCGCGCAAGGTCGTATACATGGTCCGCTACCGGAACCCGGCGTACAATCTGCTGCAAATGTATGATGGTCGGACCATCCAGCAGGCGCGCCAGCGCCGGTTTGTAATGGGATGCGGCCTGCTTCATGATCTGAATTTCTTCCCGCGGATCGGGATAGTTCACGACGGTCATGAACATAAAACGGTCGAGCTGCGCCTCCGGCAGGGGGTACGTCCCCTCCTGCTCAATCGGATTCTGCGTTGCGAGCACAAAAAAAGGTTCCGGCAGTTCGTAAGTGGTTTCGCCGGCCGTTACACGATGTTCCTGCATGGCCTCCAACAAGGCGGCCTGGGTTTTCGGGGGAGTGCGGTTGATTTCGTCCGCCAGCACGATATTGGCGAAAACCGGGCCGCGCACAAAGCGGAATGACCGCTTACCGGTCATACGGTCTTCTTCCAATACGTCGGTTCCCGTGATGTCCGAGGGCATCAGGTCCGGCGTGAACTGCACGCGTTTGAACTGCAGGTTCAGCACGTCGCTGATGGTTTTGATCAGCATGGTTTTCGCCAGCCCCGGCACACCCACCAGCAACACGTGTCCCTGACAGAACATCGCCGTGAGAACCTGCTCGATCACATCATGCTGGCCGACGATTGTCTTCCCGAGCTGCTCGCGGATGGTCCGATAGGCCTTGGCGAGATCTTCGGCCGCCTGGATGTCCGATGCCGCCATACGCTCCGCGCTGTCCACTGTCGGCGGCGCCGCCACGGGTGGCTGATCCGGCGGTGGGTTGGCAAAATCGCCCGGGAACTGTGACATAAAAACCTCCTTATTTTATAGCATCCCCTGCGAGCTTATCCATTTCAATACCGGAGGCAAACTTGAAGAAGCCCTCCGGCCTGCTTAGAGTGAATCGTAACAACCCTGGTACGGCGGGGATATTTTCGAGGCAGGCGATGAAATTGACGGATATTCTCAAGGCCGAGCACATTAAAGTGCCTCTGGCCGCGACCGAAAAGAAGGCGGCCATCGGTGAATTGGTGCAGGCGCTGGCGCAATCCCATGATGTCAAAGATTCGCAGCTTGTGCTCGCCAGCGTCCTGGAACGCGAGGCCACGCGCACAACCGGTGTAGGCCATGGACTGGCCATCCCCCACAGCAAATGTTCCGGCGTGTCGCGGCTGACCATGGCTGTCGGAAAACCTCTCCAGCCCATCGACTTCGAATCAATTGATGGACAGCCGGTGTTTCTTATCGTTCTATTGGTCAGCCCGCCGGAACAGACCGGAGCCCATATTCAGGCCTTGGCGAAGATCAGCCGCTTGATGACCATTGATCATTTCCGCACCACGTTGCGCAACGCCCAAACCGGCGCGCAGGTCTATGACGCCATCGTGGCCCAGGAAAAAACGCTCGCGGCCGCCACCGGCTGATCATACCGGTGTTCGTCCAGGATATTAATGTTCGTGGCGAATGATCTGCCCGCGCACCAGGAACACCACTTCCTCCGCGATGTTGGTGCAGTGATCGGCGATTCGCTCTAAATTTTTGGCCACCATGATCAGCGTCAGATCTTCCGGGATGCGCTGGGTGTCCGCCGCCATCCCGGACTGAAGGTCCTGGTAAATCTGGTGATACAGGGCGTCGATGGCGTCATCGCCCCGGCAAATATCACCGGCCAGACCAGGATCTCTCAAACCCAGGCAACGCGTGGTGTTGCGAAGCTGTTTGAGGGTGGCGTCGGCCATCATTCGCAGATCGCGCGGCGCTTCTCCCGGTAAATTGGCGAACGACGAAACCATCTGGGCGATATTGAATGCACAATCTCCGATCCGCTCCAGATCGCTGTTGATCTTGACGATGGCGAAGACGCTGCGCAGATCGCTGGCCATCGGTTGATGCTGGGCGAGCAGATCAATCGCGGCCCGTTCAATTTTTACCTCTTCCGCGTCGATCTGGGCTTCGTTGTCCAGCACAACCTGGGCGATTTCCGGACGGCGCGCCAGCACGGCCTCGCTGGCCTGTTCCACCGCGCCCTGCACCAGCGCGGCCATGTCGAGGCATCGACGGTGCAACTGCTCCAACTGTTCAATAAAATGTACGGACACAATAAATTCCCGGCGGCGGCGTTGTCGCTTGCAAGTATACTCGTTTTCAGCCGTCGGTTATACAGGGGTTTTTTATTAGGATTCATCTGTGAAAAATATGGTGGTGGTAACGGAAGGTTTGGAGCCTTCGCCCCTGGATTGGTTGCGAAAACAGGTGGAGGTGGTGGAATGTTCCTGGAAAAATACATCCGGACTGAAGGAAAAACTGGCCGGGGCCGACGGCTTGATCGTTCGTACTTATACGCGGGTCGATGAACAGCTTCTGAGTCTGGCGCCAAGGCTCAAAGTCGTCGGCCGGGCCGGCGTGGGGCTGGACAACATCGACTTGGCCGCGTGCGCCAGGCGCTCGGTGAGAGTTGTTTCGACGCCCGACGCCAACACCCATGCCGTCTGCGAATATGTCTTTAATCTCGCCGCTCATCTTGGTCGGCCGCTGGTGGCGTTGCAATCGCCCATACCGGCTGATGAATTTCACTTCTATCGTAAAACCATACGTGGGCTGGAGCTCCACGGCCAAACGTTGGGCATTTTGGGTATGGGGCGTATCGGCCGGGCGGTGGGACGGGTAGGCGTGGCCTTCGGTATGAATGTGCTTTACAACGATCTGGTGGATGTCGCGGCTTACGTGGATTTTCCCGCGCGCCGCGTGTCCAAAGACGAACTTTACGGCCAGGCGGACATCCTCACCATTCACGTGAGTCATATTCCCGGCAATCGGCATCTCCTCAACCGTTCCACATTGGCGTTGCTGCGTCCTTCGACCATCCTGATCAATACCGCCCGCGGCGAAGTAATCGACGCGTACGCCTTAGCCGAGGCGCTTAAGAATGGCAAAATAGCCGCCGCCGCCATCGATGTGCACGATCCCGAACCGCCCGGCCCGGATTATCCGCTCTGGGGTCTGACGAACGTCCTCCTGACGCCGCACCTGGCGGCTCGTACGCGAGGCGCCATGGAGGCAATGAGTTGGGTCGTCCGCGATGTGGTGCAATTCCTGTCCCGATAGCTCTCGGGATACCGACCCGGAATTGGAAAATGAACGTGTCGAACGCCAGGGGTCCCGGCTCGCCGAGATGCCGGATCGAACCCGTCGGCGCGTACAATCTCAATACCCGCCTGCCGGCTGGCGGGGGGGGGCGGATTCATTTTTTGAAAAATCGTAAATCAGCGTGGCGCGGATACCATCGCCGCACGAAGCGATAGGCTACATACGGACTTACACCGTCGCAGAGTAATTTTTTGTAGAAAAGCTGGCTTACCAGCGCCGCGTCGGCCCAGCGGATTTCCCGGCGGGGGCTGATGAACGCTTCCGCCGCGGTTCCGCGGATAAACGCCTTCCCGAAAGCTTCGTTTCCCGTCAGGCAGCTTGAAGAGAAAACAATTTTCCCGCTCAGATCGCCCGCTAACGTGATCAATTCTTCGATGTCCACCTCCTCCAATTGCAACACCAGCTTATTTTTAAGCCCGTGCATGGACAGATGAATGTGACTTCCGCTGGAAAGCCGCGCCAGCTTGAGAAAATGTCCCAGTTCCAGCTTAGTTCGAATGAATGAATATAAAGGTCGTCCGCCGATCATTCGCAGAAACTCGCCCAGGAGCCGTCCTTCGGACCAGTGCCGCTCCGTGGGTTTGCGCGAGACGGATTCAATTAAGAACACTTTGTTGGACGGCTGAAGTCGTCGCGAAGACATACGATCCGTTTCGCCGTCGTCGTAGCTGAAATACGCCGTACCGTTGGATACAAATGTCACGCGGGCGGGGAAAAGGCGCTCCCGACGCCAGGGGGCGTACACGCGATCGCCTATCTGAAAAGTTGCTCGTTCCATGGCATTGTCTCGCGGTACAAACTAATTCCATTCTGATTATATCCGACGCCGGGTTGAGACATGCGCAACTTCCAGGAGCAATAATTCTCATAAAATAAAATAAATATTCGCTTTTATAACATAAGTATCAAATCAGCGCCAATTTGGCCATAATTTTCCTATGAACGGCTATTTTGAATACATTATAGGACTATTTCCTGGCATTATGGGAATGAATTGGGCTAAATCAAAACTCGTTACAGGACTTGTGCGAAGGGACGTCGCCTCTATTTTTATTCCCTCAACCCCGGTTTCCGACGGGGTATCTGTTGTTTGCAAACCGGCGCCGCTCGTTACAATCAAAGGCATGGGTGATTCATCTCATATTTTTCAGATGGTTCGCCACGCGGCGCGGATTGAAGAAATCATCGGCGATCACATTGCGCTCAAGCCGGCGGGAAAAGAGCTGCTGGGGTTGTGTCCCTTCCATGACGACCGCCGCCCCTCCATGTATGTTTCGCCCCGGAAGCAGATTTATTATTGTTTTGTCTGCGCCGCCGGCGGCGACGTGTTCCGTTTCGTTGCGAATTATCACAAAATGTCGGCGGGTGAAGCGCTGCGGTTTCTCGCGCAACGCTATGGCGTCAAACTGCCGGACTACCGCGCCAACGACCCCGCACGGAAACAGGAAGCGTCGCTTCGTGAAAAGATGCTCGCCGCCAATACCTGGGCAGCCGAATATTTCCGGGCGAATCTTGTCGCGCCGGGGGGGCGGCGGGCCCTGGACTATCTGCGCGCGCGGGGATTGCGCGACGAAACCATCGAAAACTTTCAGCTCGGTTTCGCCCCGGACAACTGGACCGGCCTGGTCCAGGCCGCCGCCCGCCGCGGCGTAGCCGACGAAAATCTGGTTGCCGTCGGCCTGCTTAAGCGCCGGACCGATGGCAGCCCTTTTGATGTGTTCCGCGATCGTGTGATTTTTCCTATTCTTGATCCGAGCGATCATATCATCGGTTTCGGCGGGCGAATTTTGCCGGCGCCGGCGGAAGAATCGGCGTCTTCCGTCGCGAACGATCCGCGTCCCGACAACCCCAAATACCTCAATTCGCCGGAAACAGCCCTGTTTTCCAAGCGCGACACGCTTTATGGGCTGCACCGCGCCCGCCGGGAAATCATCCGTACCGGGACGGCGGTAATTGTCGAAGGCTACATGGATGTGATCGCCTGCCACCAGAGCGGCGCGACCCATGTTGTCGCCACACTTGGCGCCGCCCTGACCGAGCGGCATGTCGTTCTGCTGCGGCGGTTCTGCAACCGCCTGGTGCTGGTATTCGACAACGACGAAGCCGGCATCCGCGCCGCCGATCGGGCCATCGAATTGCTGCTGCCTTATCCGATCGACGTATGTATTACTCATATACCGGAGGGCAAGGACCCGTGTGATTTCTGCATCGCCCGCGGCGGCGCCGCGTTTGCCGGTCTGCTCGCCGGCGCCCAGGACGCCCTGGAATACAAATGGGAGCAGCTGGTTGGCGTTTTGAAAACGGGCGGATCGTTGACGAGGAAGCAGGATGCTTCCCTGGCCATGCTGCGCCTGGTGGCCGCCGCGGTATTGAACGAGCGTACCGATCCCATCCGCCGGGGCTTGCTGGAACAAAATCTCGCGCAGCGGATCGGCATGCCGCTGGAAGAGGTCCACCGGACGATCATTCGCCTCGGACGCGCGGCGCCGCCGCCGGACCGGCAAGCCCCACCCGCGGATTCCCTGACCGAACCGTCGCGGCGTTGCGATAGCGGTTTATTGCGGGCCGAACAATGGATTCTCGGTTCGTTGCTGACGGATTTTTCCCTTTATCGCCAGTTCAGTCAGGATATCGATTGGAAGTTTTTCGCGCCGGATCGACTGGCGCCGCTGGCCGCCAG
This sequence comes from Planctomycetota bacterium, assembly GCA_021790475.1. GTDB lineage: Bacteria > Planctomycetota > Phycisphaerae > WQYP01 > WQYP01 > JAKBMM01. Next base: position 18,284 of record JAJYDU010000026.1, read on the forward strand.
CCTGCTGGCATATCTTGATGGCGCCGCCGACCTGACGAAATGCTCCCTGGCTGATTTTCTGGCCAATTTGGAAACGCCCGCGCTGGTGCGGGCGGCGGTGGAGGCCCAGGCCGAGGCCGAAGGAGGAAATCTTAAGGAAAAAATCGCCGCCGCGCTGGCCTTACTCAAAAAAGAGCGGGGGGGCGGATCGGAAGATCAGCCGCCGGGCGAAACTGCCGACCCGTCTGATCCTCTTGCCAATTTGCTGCGCCGCGCCCAGGAAGCGCACCGGTTGGGTATGAACCAACGGGTACTCGGTCCGCGTATCCTGCCGGAAAAACGTTAAGAGCCTGTTTGAAAGGGTATCGAGGCTCTTGCGGCCTTGCCAAACTGGCTCGAAGAACTCTCTGTGCTGCGGCATATTGGTTGTTCCCGCAAAGGCAAGTCTATAACATCTTCTTTATTATGATTTTGCGATAGATCGGAGTTTTCATAATGAGTTTACAGGCCGAATTGATTCGGCGCCATGAACAGTCGTTGATAGGAAACTACGGCAAGCTGCCGGTGGTGTTTGTCCGTGGAGATGGGGCGCTGCTCTGGGATGCGGCGGACCGGCAGTACCTTGATTTTTTCGCCGGGTTCGGCGGTAGCATTCTGGGGCACTGCCATCCGGCGCTGGTGAACGCCGTCCGGCAGCAGGCGCAAACCCTCTGGCATGTCGGTAATCAGTTTTACAGCGAACCACAGATTCGGCTGGCGGAACAGATTGTTTCCAAAGGCTTCCCGGGTCGGGTGTTTTTCTGCCATAGCGGAGCGGAGGCGGTGGAGGCGGCCTTGAAATTGGCGCGCATTTCCGGCGGGCCGGCGCGCACCCGCACCATCGCCATGCTCCAGGCGTTTCATGGCCGGACCATGGGGGCGCTCTCGGCGACGGCCGGACCGGCGCGAAATGGTTTTACTCCGCTGTTGGAAGGCTTTATCCATGTTCCGTTCAACGACGTGCCCGCGCTGGAAGCGCGGATGGATGCAACCGTATCCGCCGTGATCGTCGAGCCGGTGCAGGGGGAGGGTGGCGTCAATATGCCGTCGGAGGACTACCTCCAACAGGTCCGCCGCTTGTGCGACAGGCACGGCGCCGCGTTGATTTTTGACGAAGTCTGGACGGGCGTGGGGCGCACCGGCCGTTACTTCGGACACCAGCATTACGGCGTGGTTCCGGACATCATGACGCTTGGCAAGGCGCTGGGCGGTGGGTTGCCGGTGGGGGCGATTCTGGCTCGTCCCCGGTGGGCCGTCTTCTTCCAACCGACGACGCATGGCTGCACGCTTGGCGGTAATCCGATCTGCGCCGCCGCCGCCGCCGCCGTCTTCGATGTGCTGGAGCGGCAAAACCTGGTGGAATATGCGCGGCAAGCCGGAGTGTTCCTGCGCGACGCCATAAAAAATTTCCGCTGCGCCCCGCGTCGCATCGCGCAGGTGCGCGGTCTTGGTTTGTTTATCGGCGTGGAGATGACGCTGCCGGATGCGGCGCCGGTGGTGCGGGCGGCGCTGGACCACGGCCTGGTGATCAACGTCACGCATAAGAATGTTCTTAGAATCTGTCCCTCGCTGGTAATCACCCGCCCCCAGATGGAGCAGGCCCTGGATATACTTCAGCGGGCGATGGAAAGCGTCTGATGGGCCGTATAGATATTACTTAATTACGCACATCCACGTCTTCGTATTAAAAAGTATTTCGCCATTTATGGCCGCGTGGCCGGCGGCGCCGGGGCGAGCCGGCCCAGCTGGTTTTGGTAGCGTTGCATGTTCTTCTGTATCGCCGCTTTTTGCTTTTTCAGCGCCGCCATCCGCGCCGGTGGAACAAACCCCCGGTCCTCGGCGATGCGGAAGTTGATTCGCACGAGTTGAACCCGCGCCGCGGCCAGGAATTGCCGCAGCAGGGCCGGTATATACTTTTGTTGCGCCGCGGTAATCCGGCCCTTGCCGCCGGTCTTGATCGCTCCGGCATAGGTAATCCCCGCTTTCCCCAACCTCCTTCGGGCTTGTGCCAGAGCCAGATTGGTGCGGATGTCGGCGGCCCAGGCCTTGCGCGGATCATTCGGTGAAAGGTGTTTTTTCTTGCGCTCCCAGAAGGAGAGCGATTGCCGGTTCGCGTCCAGCAGGGCGCGACTGCGCGCGGCAAGCTCGGCCGCGCGGAGGGCGGCGATACGCCGCGAATCCGCTTTTTTCCCCTGTTTTTTTTCCAGGGCCCGGAGTTGATCGTTCGCCACCGTGGCCAGCCAGAGCTGATGATACTGCGAACGCTTCTGATCAACATGCCGTTTGAACCACAACGCCTGCCGGCGAACCTGCTTGCCGGTTCGGTTTGGTTCCGCGTGAAAATGGGCGTGGGCGTAGTCCCAATCTATCCAGGCGGCGTCCAGCGCGGCGTAACAGCATTGCAGGCGGGCGACGCAGCGCGCGATGGCCCGGGAATGATTCCAGCGCCGCCGTTCGGCGGGTTTGATATTCCAGAGCCGGCGACGGGCCTTGTCAATCGCTTTCGCAAGAGGAATCTGTTTGAGAATATACCGGGCGTACCGCCGATTGTGCCAGTAACGGGAGGCGTTTTTGAGATATTCCACTTGCGATACCCGGCGGAATATCACTTGGGCCGGGATCGCGCCATTGCTGTTAAAGACCCGCCGCGACAACACCGACACATTACGGTAATAGCGGATATTTGGATATACCCAGTCGTCAAAACACAGGGGAAAATCCAGCAAGGCCTGTGATCGATGGATAATACCGCGAAACTGCATGGCGATCTGAGGATCGTCGGCAAGAATTGCATTGGGCGATACGGATTGTCCGCCGCGGGCGCCGCGCACCGCCGCGGGCGCGGGATAGGGCTGCGGTGTGCCCAGGTAAAGCCAGCCGAACGGCCCGATGGCGGTATTCCACCCGCGAAGGCTGATGAGTTCATCCAGCAGGAAAGTTCGCATGATGGCGTGCCGGCGCAAACGAACCAGTATCAAGACCGGCTGGCCGCGAATGGCGGCGAAATCGGCCAGACTTGGCGCCCATTCGCTCGCCGGATGAAAGCCGATGTGGTCTAACGCCCGCCGGACGATGGAACGGGTGGTCTGAATGCTTAAGATGGTTTCATGCAGAAAGTTGCTGGGCCGTCCGCACAGCGCCACGTCCAGCCAGTTGGTGAGGTGTTCGTTCCAGAAGGCGGCCGGCAGCGAAAATTCGCGTGCCGGCGCGCCGGGATTCAGCAGGGGCTTGGCGAGCGTGACCCGCGGCATCCGGCGCGGCGTTTGGGTTGCGGGGCGGTTCGGGGGGAGAATGCTCGGGGCGGTCGGCGGCGGCGGGGGCACGGCACGCGCCAGCGCGGCACTTGGAATCGCCAGCCAGAAAACCAATGCCCTCCAGTTCCATCGAGGATTCATCTTGGACTTCTCCGGTCGGTTTTTTGGTTGTTTTTCCGCCGCCGCCGGTTGATTATATACTTGCGCCGCGCCGGCACGTGTAGTCGATATGTTGGCCGGTACATTTTATCCGCGGTGGAAAACCGTGCGTGGTATGGCGGCCCACGGCGCCAAGCCGGGCCGCTGGTAGCGCGGGCGTCCTCGCCCGCAAAGTCGCCGCCGCCGGCCCACGGCGCCAAGCCGGGCCGCTGCGACGGCCCGCGTAAGGATTGCGACGGTCGCGCAGATCTATTGCTCACAATTACCAGGGAGATATCCATGCGTCATGGCGTAATTATGGCCGGTGGGAGCGGCACGCGGTTATGGCCGCTGTCCACCCGCAAACGTCCCAAGCAACTTCTGCGTTTAATCGGCGGAAAATCGCTGTTGGAAATCGCTGTTGGCCGGCTGCGCGGGTTGATCGATCCATCCCGGATTTTTGTATGCACTTCGTCCGTTTACGCCCGCGAGGCGCTGGATGAACTGGCCATGCTTCCGGAGAAGCAACTGCTGGGCGAACCGGTGGGGCGCGATACCGCCAACGCGGTGGCCTTTACGGCCGCCATCCTTTTTCGTCTGGATCCGGATGCCGTCCTGGCGGTGCTTACCGCCGATCATATCATTGAACCCACCGATGAGTTTCAGCGCTGTCTTTCCCTGGGCTTCCAGACCGTTGAAAAATCGCCGGAGTTTCTGGTCACGTTCGGCATTGTTCCGACTCATCCGGCCACGGGTTACGGTTACATACGCAACGGCGGCCCGCTGCCGGGATTGGCGCCGGCCTGCCGCGTGGCGGCCTTTCGTGAAAAGCCTTCCGCCGCGACAGCCGCGGAATATCTGGCTTCCGGACAATACTGCTGGAACAGCGGCATGTTCGTGTGGAAGGCGGCAAGCATACTTGAGCAGCTTCGGCTGCATTTGCCGGAATCGTACCATGGAGTGATGCGCATCGCGCACGCCTGGGATACGCCGCATTACCGGAGAGTTCTCCAGGAAGTTTATCCGGCGCTGCCGAAAATAAGCATTGACTATGCCGTTATGGAAAAAGCGCCGCATGTGGCCATGATTCCCATGCCGGTGCGCTGGCTGGATGTCGGAAACTGGGAGAGTTTTTCCGCCACTGTTGCGCCGGACAAGCACGGCCATCGGGTCGTCGGCTGCGATCTGGCGACCATCGACTCCGGCGACGTGCTGGCGGTTTCCCGGACGGAACATCTATTCGCGGTGATCGGAGTCCGCGGGATTACGCTGATTCATACTCCCGCCGCCACCCTGGTCTGTGCGTCCGGGAAAGCCCAGGACGTCAAGCGGATGGTGGAGCTGTTGTCTGATAAGTATGGCGAGAAGTATACGTAGACTCCGTTATGAAAAACAGGATTCTTGGCATCGACTACGGCTCCCGCCGCACCGGCATCGCCATTGGCGATGCGCAGTCGCGCCTGGCCGCGCCATTTGAACTTTTCGAGGACCTGGACGACCGGCGTCTGGTGGAACGGATATGCCGGCTGATTGAGCGCGAAAATATCGGCGTGGTCGTCTGCGGCCTGCCGCTGAATATGGACGGAACGCCTGGCCCGCAGGCGCTTCGCACGGAACGGTTCATTGAGTTGCTCGAACGCGTCTCGGCCCGGCGCGTGCAGCGCATGGATGAGCGGCTCACCAGCCACGATGCGGAATCGCGTCTGGCCGGCCACTTCACCCGTCAACAAAAACGCCGCCGGGTGGACGCCGTCGCCGCCGCCCGTATCCTTCAGGATTACCTGGATACCCACGGCCGCCCGTGATTCCGGGAATTATGTCAAATCATGAAAGTTGCCCGCGCCGGTCCTGATAGCTGCCGGGATCAATTTCCTTCAGGAAAAGAGTTATTTCCGCCCCGTGAACGGTTACTCTTGGCGGAATATTCTATCGAAATTATATATTATAGCAACAATAAGCGTTCGCCATAGTTGTATAAGCCATGGTGAACTTGTATATTAGCCATAATTGAACAGCAGGCTCGGACCGAAAGAATTAAAATGACAACGAAAAATCCAGCTTATGCCGCAGCATTTCACGGATGAATTGATATGTTAGCACTTTGGCAGATTCAACCCGCTGATATCCACGGTCTTCAAGGGAATCCCGAGCGTTTCACTGACTTTGTGAATGCGCTTTTACGGGCAACTGCCGCGGGGCATGGGGTTCCTGATTCCCAGGTGCAGACCACAGTCAGAACGAGTGTCCCTGATGGTGGGGTCGATAGCGCTATTGACGCGTCCGTATCCGCCAGGGCCGGCGCACAGAATTGATCCGTTGGTCGCCCGCCGGATGACACAACCCCCTCACTCCGGTTGAACACAGCTTCTCCTTTCACACGGTGTGCCAATATTTTTTGGCAAGCCGGGGAAAAGCAAAATCCCTTTTAACAGATTAATTGATAGGATTAAAATACTGCGAAAGTGCTTTATTCCAGCGACCTCCCGCGCCGCTTTTTGATATGCTCCCATCGGCCAATGGTGCAAGCTGCAATCAATCATCCGGCGCGAAGCCGGGCCGCGTCGCCGGATTCGCGTCGCGGCGAATCGAGAACCGCAGGACGCAAATGTATCAAAAAAGGCCGCGTGGAGAATATATTTCCGGTCCGCCGCCGTGGAATTTTCAATATTTTTCATAAATTTATAAGCGCGTAAGTGCTTGTTTAATCAGTAGTTATAACATTTCAGGCCATAAACTAAAAAATTTCTCAATTTTTCTCTTGCTTATTATCGGAAATGGATTAGACTATCCAAGTATTCGGTATACAGCCGTGTCGCATGTTGCGGCTGCATGGGTGAAAAAAAGCTGTGCGTAACGCAAACGAGGCGGACCATGCACGTTTGTA
>JAJYDU010000027.1 GCA_021790475.1 Planctomycetota bacterium
GTTTGGCGCAGATGGAGGGGATTCAGATCGTATCGCAGACCTTTCCACCAGGCGGCAAAGACCCGCCGGCGGGCAGGCAAGGGGGGACGCGGAGGAATCATCGATGTCCTCCTTGTCTACCGGCGGGCAGGCTTTTTACCGCACAGCCAAAGCCCGCGCGAAGATTCAGGCCGCCGTAAACTATTACACAAATAGGTATATATGTTGTATGGTGATACCCCCCCACACATAATAGTCCCGGTCCGGCAGCTTGTGGTGCGGACCTCCAGGTCTGCCGTGCAACGAGTGCAGGTCGGGAGACCCGCGCCACAAAGTCCCCAGCCCGGCACGCCCCGCTTGGCAACGAGTGAAGGTCGGGAGACCGGCGCCACAAAGTCCCCAACCCGGTGCGCGCCGCTTGCCGAAGCGTGGCTCTGTGGTAATTCCGGCAGGCATGGCGATAAGCCGTCTGCGACTCTGGCGTTCCTTGGCGTTGGCTTACAAACGTGCATGGTCAGCCTCGTTTGCCTTACGCAGAGCTTTTATCTTCAATGCGGCCGCGAACGGTGTTGCGGGATATGCGGCCGCACAGTTGATTCTATTATGGATTGTAAACCATCCTGGTGCAATGACAAGGGAAAAATTATTTAGATTCTTTCCTTGTCAGGGAGATGTTGAATTATGCCCCGTTCCTCAAACTGGGAGATGTCGCATTCAGCGCGGCTTGTTCGTCTGCGTGGTAACTCGATCGCACCAGCGGTCCGGATTCCACCACGGAAAATCCCATATCCAGTCCAATTCGTTTCCATTGGGCGAACTGTTCCGGTGTAACCCAGCGGTCGATCGGCAGATGACCGCGCGTAGGTTGCAGGTATTGTCCGAGCGTAAGGATGTCCACATTCACCGCGCGAATGTCCCGCAGGCATGGCTCAAGTTCCTCATCCCGTTCGCCGATACCCAGCATCAAGCCGGTTTTTGTGACAAATCCCCGTTGTTTGGCGCGATCAAGAAGTTCCAGCGTTCGCCGGTACCTGGCCTGCGGTCGAACGCGGGAATACTGGCTGGGAACCGTTTCCACGTTGTGCCCGAGGATGTCCGGCCGGGCCTCCAGCACGCGTTGCAAATCGTCCCAGTGGCCGCAGAAATCGGGAATCAGCGCCTCAATGGCGGTGGCGGGCGAAGCGGCGCGAATTTCACGAATGGTCCGGGCCCATATTTCCGCGCCCCCGTCGGCAAGTTCATCCCGATTCACCGACGTAATCACGATATGCGTAAGCTGCATCATAGCCGCCGTTTGAGCCACCCGTTGTGGTTCATGCCAATCCAGCAGCGGTGGGCGGCCGGTCTTGATATGGCAGAACCCGCAGTTGCGCGTGCATACGTCGCCCAGGATCATAATGGTGGCTGTCCCCCGTCCCCAACATTCCCCCATGTTCGGACATTTGGCCGATTCACATACCGTATGTAGATGATGTTCATCCATCAGATCTCGCAGACGTTTGTAGGCGGGGCCGGCCGGGAGCTTGACCTTCAGCCAGGGCGGCTTTCGCCCCGCGCGCATATAATCGGATTTCTGGTCGTCCATCACAGGCAGGGAAACGTATTTTGCAGGAGGACCAATCATCCGGATTCTCATTGTTCCGAAACTCAGAGTCGGCTCAGGAAGGTATCGTGGCCGCGGTCGGGACTACCCTTTACAACAAGCTCAGAGGCTTTTACCGATACTCAGGAAGTATAGCACATATCGCAGGGTAGTGCCCGAGCGCTGCCGTCCGGAATGTCTTAGAGCCTGTGTGAGAAGCCATTTTACCCTGGCGCCAACCGATGAAGCATGAGATTGATCATCGAGATCATGTCCACCGTGCGCTTACGACCGCCCGGCAAGGCCGGTGGTATCAGGGGCTGAATCAGCCCCCATTGTTCATCCGTGAGGTCCGTTGGATAAGACGTCCGTGTCATGTCCTATAGAATATCAGCTCTTAAAGACTTTTCACACAGGCTCTTAGCCATAGCGCCGTCCTGAGAGCCTATCCGGACAGACTCTTAACAAGCATGTCGATGTCCACACGGTGCTCGCGGCGGTCATTGACCAGTGGAATCACGGAATCTTCCCGGACAACGCCATCGACCTTCACTTGCCCGACGCGTTTACCTCCGCCGGTGAAAAAGATGTGGTAGAAGGTGTCGAAATAGCGGTAATGGACACGAAAGGGACCCCAGGATTGAGGCACGGCCGGCTGAAACCGGAGGCGATCGGCGTTCCGCCTCATTCCGATAAAAGTTTCCACGAGCAGGCGATACATCCAACCGGCGGAACCGGTGTACCAGGTCCAGCCGCCGCGGCCGGCATGCGGTGGCACGGCATATACATCGGCGGCGACTACATACGGTTCCACGCGGTATACGCCAATATCGGCGGCATTGGCGCCGTGCCGAAGAGGATTGATTAAACAGAAAAGCTCCCACGCTTTTTCCACCTGGCCCGCCTGGGCGAACGCCATGACCACCCATACCGCCGCATGCGTGTATTGGCCGCCATTTTCCCGCACTCCCGGCACATAACCGGCTATGTAGCCGGGATCGTTCGGTGGATGATCAAAGGGCGGATCAAGAAGCTGAATCAGGCGGTCCTGGTAGCGCACCAGGCGCCGTTCCACCGAGGCCAGTGCCGTTTTTTGACGATCGGAATCTCCGGTTTGGCTGAGCACGGACCAGCTTTGCGGCAGGCTGTCGATTTGACACTGTTCGCTTTGCGCCGAACCGAGAGACGCGCCATCATCAAAAAATGCACGCTTGTACCATTGTCCATCCCATCCGTGGGTTTCCACGGCCTGTTCCAGTTCGGCGGCAACACGACGGCAAAACGCAACGGTCGGAGCATCCTGGCGAAGCTCGGCCAGTGGCTCGAACCGCTGAAGCACAAAACGCAGAAAGAAAGCCAGCCATACGCTTTGGCCTTTGCCCTGGCGGCCCAGACGGTTCAATCCATCGTTCCAGTCGCCGCCGCCGATCAACGGCAGGCCCAGGGCGCCGAAGTTCAGCCCATATTGCAAGGCGCGCACGCAGTGTTCATAAAGCGAGGCGTTCTGCGCGCTGCGTTGGGGAAGATCGTAGTAAGATTCTTCCTGCGGATTCAGGGGACGTCCCTGGAGAAACGGCAGGGATTCCTCCAGCACGCCGGTGTCGTTGGTGAGTTGGACATAATGGGAAACCGCCAGCGGCAGCCAAAGGAAATCATCACAGCAACGGCTGCGGACGCCGCGTCCCTGGGGGGGATGCCACCAATGCTGCACATCGCCTTCGACGAATTGCCGACTTGCCGCCCGCAGCAGGTGGGTTCGCAGGATGGACGGATCGATCAGGGCGATGGCCATGGCGTCCTGCAATTGATCGCGGAAACCATAGGCGCCACCCGACTGGTAAAATCCGCTGCGCGCCCAGATGCGGGAAGATAACGTCTGATAGGGTAACCAGCCGTTGGCCAGAGCATTGGCCGCGGCATCGGGCGTTTCGAGATAAATCGTTCCCAACAGACGATTCCAGAAATTCCATACCTCTTCCAAAGCCCGTCGTGCCGCTCCCGGCGTGCGATAGCGTTCGATCAACGTCCGGGCCTGATTGCGACCGGCCGTGGCGCCGAGAATAAAAACCACCTCCTGTTGGGCGCCGGGTGGCAGTTCCCAGGAGCATTGCATGGCGGCGCAGGGATCCCGCACCGGTCCCAGTTCGCCGGAGAGTCGCAGCCGGCCCATCGCCGCCGGCGAATCCGGCGAACCGTTACGGCCGAGAAATTCGGTGCGGTCGCCGGTAACCGAGCGGCGGTTTTCGCTGATCTCGGCAAACGCCACCAGGGAGTCGAATTCGGGGTTCCAGGTGTTGCGTGCCAGAAGAGCGCCGGTTTTTTCGTCCATCTCGCTCACGATATGCATCACGTTCTGTCCGCGACGCTCCCCCAGCACCCATTCCCAGTATCCCGTCGCCGAAATGCTCCGCGGGTGATCGGACTGGTTGGTCAGCTTGAGAACGCAGAATTTCACCGGCGCATCGATGGCAACGTATACCCATAACTCTGAACGTATCTGCTGTTCGGTGCGTTCAAACACACTGTATCCCAAGCCGTGGCGAACCAGGCAGGGCATTTTCCCGGCGGCCGGCAAGGGCGTCGGCGACCAGAAATAACCGGTTTGATTATCGCGAATGTAAATAGCCTCGCCGGAAGCGTCGCTCACGGCGTCGTTGTACCACGGCGTGAGGCGATATTCGTGGGCATTGACGGCCCACGTATACATACCACCGCTTTCGCTGACCACGGCGCCAAAATGTTCATTGGCGATGACGTTGCACCAGGGCGCGGGAGCCAGGCGTTCGGCGGTTACGTTCATTACGTATTCGCGGGCGTCGCCCGTCAGCCCGCCGATGGAATTAAAGAACCGCAAATCCGCCCGCGATGTCCGCAAACGCGGCGGCTTTTCGTCACGCGGCTGGGCCATCGGTATCAGGTGGGGAACCGTATTTTCAGCGGCGTGATCGGCGATGGCCAGTTGTCCGGCAAGCGGACCTGCTGCATCCGAAAGCACGATGGCGGCGGCGGAGAGCAGCAACGCCCGATCTTCCTCGGAAAGCTGATCCGGACGGCGAATGAATATTCCGCCCGGGCGATCCAGCAATTTCGCCTCCGGGCTGGCGGCGATCAGCGCCGCCAACTGATCTTGCAGCGACTGCCGATAAGTCGAGGTATCCTCCGGCCAGAGCACCAGATCCACAGATACCCCCTTGAGTCGCCAGTAGGCGTGGGCTTGAAGCATCTGTCGGACCAGGGACACAGACGCCGCATCGGAGAGTCGCAGGAGAATGATCGGCAGGTCGCCGGAAATGCCGAATCCCCACAGGCCGGACTGGCCGCGCCGGTTTTGCAGGATCATCCGGGCCGGCCCGCGATGCCGCACTCCGGGATAGAACAGCGGTCCGGCCAGCCGACCGAAGAGTTGGGCTTCGGCATCGCTTACATTGAGTTGGCGTAGAAGCACCTGCTGGTGCGACCAGGCCAGATCCAGCATGCGGTCGGTAAATCGTCGATCGTGATGATGTTCGATAAGCCCCAGCGCTTCCGGCCGCGATGGAGCCATTCCCAGAATCACGTCGACCACCACGGTCTGCTCCGGTTCGATCATAAAATCGCGTCGTACCGCCACGATGGGATCCAGCACCGCCCCCAGCGAGTTGGAAAGTGGTCCGGGGCGATCCATGGCGAGCGGCCGTCCCGGACTGCGACCGCGTCCGAGGAAGATTCCCCGGTTGGTTTCCCAGGAGCACGCCGCTTGCGAAGGGCCGTGCACCGCCACAAGGTGCAGCAGCCAGGGGGGGGATTCTTCCTTCGACCGCCCGCGGCGTGAAACCAGGAGTGCCGGGTAATCCGCCACAGATTCGGTTTGGATAAAAAGATTGCTGAATGCCGGATGGGTCGCATCAGCGGCGGGGGGGGCCAGCACCACTTCGGCATAAGAAGTAATCTCGATACGCCGGCTGGAGCGGGAACGGTTCGTGATCAGAAGGCGGCGCAGTTCGATATCTTTTTCCGGCGATACGACCACTTGGGTAAGCGTATCGAGCACGCCATCCCGGCGGCGAAATTCGGCCTTGCCCTCGGAAAACGTCGCCGCATACGTGTGGCCGCGGCGCCGCACCGGCTGGTGCGTGTTGGACCAGTAACGCCCCGCCTCCACATCGCGGATATAGCAGAATAATCCCCAGCAATCGCGGGTGAAATCTGACCGCCAACGCGTTAGTGCCAAACCATCGCAGACGGATCGCGATCCGCCCGCTGCCGTGAGCAGCAGATGGTAATGGCCGTTGGAAAGCAGATGCGCCGCCGGTGCGACGGTTTGCGGCGTTTCAAATGTACGCCAGCCGAGCTGTTCTTGCGCTATCGGCCGGAGGGCCTGCATGACTTCCACCGCGTGCGGAAACACCGGCCGTAGAAGAGGCAGCTTTTCCTGCAAAAGCAGTTCTCCGGAACGCAACAGCGGATCGGAATTAAAACGTCGCTGCATCGGTTGATCCAGAAGGCAAGCCGCCAATGTCAGCAGAATCATCCCCTGGTGATGCGACATGAAAGATCGAATGGTAGCCGACCGGCCGACCTCGGATACACGCTGCGGCGTGTAATCGACGGCTTCGTAGAAACCATATTCTCCCAACCGTCCGTCCCGCACCAACCGCCGGAGATTCGCACAAGCGTCCGCCGGTTTGATCAGCAAGGCCAGCACAGCGGCGTAGGGCGCGATAACCACGTCGTCCGAGAGCCGCCGCTTGAATCCCAGACCAGGCACGCCGAATGATTGGTATTGGTAGTTCAACTGCGCGTCCGTGGCGTTATAACCGGATTCCGATACACCCCAGGGAATACCGCGTTGACGGCCATATTCAATGTTCCTTTCGACCACGGCCCGGCAGGTACGTTCCAGCAGCGTGTCGGGGAAGGAGGGCATCACCAGCAGCGGCATCAGGTATTCAAACAACGAGCCGCCCCAGGAAAGCAGAACGAGCCGCCCGGCTGTACCGGTTAATTGCCGTCCGAGTGCAAACCAATGGTCTTGCGGCACTTGTCCGAGAACAATCGCCACGTAACTGCCGAACCTGGCCTCCGAGGCCAGAAGGTCGTAGAAACCCGTGTCCCGGCGATTCTCGGTGACGTTGAATCCTATGGCGAACAATTTGCGGCTGTGATCATACAGAAACGTAAAATCCATGTCCGCAAATTCCCGGCAGGTCCGGGCCAACTCTTCACAGGTTCGCAGGCGAGTCTGCATTCGCTCGCCGGCCTGCCTCAGCGCGGAACGCAGCTCCACCAGCCATGTTCGAGTGGAATCGTCCAGTCCAAACCCATCGCCGGTTTCGCCCCGGGCGCCCGGAAATCGGTCAAGACAGTCGATCGCCCGCCGCGCGGTTTCCGATCCTGTTTCCAGCGAGGGATTGGCGTTGAGTGCGGTAAGATGGGCGGTTAGTTCGGGCCACAGCCGGGCCAACTCCGGCGGCGGGTTTGGCGGGACATCCGGTGGCGGCCATTGGGCAATCCAGGGAGCCAGAATGGTCAGTTCTTCAAGAAAATCTTCATGCTGATGCGTGAGAGACTCCAACCACACGCGCAGCGAACCGGATAGCGCCGCGGCGTGTACCGCAAAAAATTTCCGCAGATGATCGTCGGCCTGCCGCAGGCGCGCGGCGCAATCGCCCAGCGTGTCGGGACGATGGGCATAAATTTCCCCCAGCGCCCGAGCCAGATCTTCGATTGCTTCCCGCAGTTGACGATCCAGTTCCTGGCCGGCGGGGCGGGCCATTTCATCCGCCAGCACCAGCAGCGTGTCCAGGAACCCTTCGTTCAGGCGCGGGCTAAGCAACGGTTGATGCGGCATCTCGCGCAGAGAGCTTCGGAGCACCAGCAAATGCCCCGCCAGGTTTCCACTGTCAACCATGGACACGTACAGAGGATTAAGCGCCCGCAGTGAATGAGTGTCGTACCAATTGAAAAAATGACCGCGGTGGCGCGGCAATTTCCCCATCACTTCGAGAGTGGCCGATGTTCGCTGGAGCAGGCGGCCCGTGGAGATCCATCCAAAATCAAGGGATGCCAGATTCGCCAGCAAAGCCAGGCCCATATTTGTGGGCGAGGTGCGGTGCGCCGTTACCGCCCGCGGGTATTCCTGATAGTTATCAGGAGGAAGAAAGTTTTCGGAGGCCGTCATAAACTGCTCGAAAAATCCCCCTGTCCGGCGGGCGATCATACGGAGAAAATGGCGTTGCGTGGGATCGACGGTCACGGCCGCCTCCGGCAGGGACCGGCTGACGAACCAGGCCACGAGCGGAGAAAAAAACCATGCCGCCGCCAGCAATTCACCCGGTATCCGCATGGCCGGTCTGCCCAGTATGGCCGCGACTCCGGTCAGCGCGCCAATCGCCGATGCCGGCCACATGGCGCCGAAAAAGCTTGCCGGAGTGGTATCCGCGGCGCGCTGCGCCGCACTGCTGGTGTGCCATTCCAGCAACCGCCGGCGGGTTACACACATGCGCCCCAGCGCCCGTCCGATGGCGTCTAAGCAGGCAAAAGCCTCATAAGGGAGGAATATCAGCGCCAGCACCGCCTGGGCGATGTGCCGACTTAAATTCACCAGCCCCCAACGCAGATGCGAGCCTAAAGGCGCCTCAACATTTTTACGCGTCAAGGCGACCAGAGACGCCAGTACCGGCGCGGCGGCAAGAACGGCGGCAACGGCGAGTATCCATAAGCCGCCGCGCGGCAGATAGACCAGAGCCAGCAGCAATACCAGCAACAGGGCCGGCGGCGTGAGGCTGCGGCGCAGATTGTCGAAAATTTTCCATTGCGAAAGGACCGAAAGCGGGTTGCGCGCCCAGTGCCACGCGACATCGGGAACGCGGGGAAATAGCCAGGGAAATAACTGCCAGTCGCCGCGAATCCAGCGGCGGCGGCGGGACATCTCTACTCCATAATGCCACGGGAAATCCTCTAAAAGAATAATGTCGCTGGCAAGGCCCGAACGCACATGGCATCCTTCGAGTAAATCATGGCTCAAGATTTGATTGTCTGGAAACCGGCGGTGCAGAACCCGGTAAAACGTATCCACGTGCAGAATGCCCTTGCCAAAAAAAGACCCTTCCCCGAAAAGGTCCTGATACACGTCCGAAACGGCCCTGGTGTAGGGGTCCACGCCGGCGTCCCTCGCGAAGAGCCGTACCAGCCATGACCGCCGCGCCGCCGGCAGGTTCGCCCCCACCCGCGGCTGGAGAATGCCATAACCCCGCGTGACCAGACCCGTGCGGGGATCCACTTCCGGATGATTCAAAGGGTGCGCGATGGCGCCGATCATTTCAGCGGCGCTGTCGCGCGGCAGTTCCGTATCCGCATCCAGCGTGATGATGTATTGCACGCCTGGCAGCGGTGCGGAATCGCCGGCTACGGCCAGGAACTTATCGCTCGCCTCGCTTCGCAGATATTCGATCAGATCGGTCATTTTTCCGCGCTTGCGCTCATAACCCATCCAGAGCTTTTCGGTTGGATTCCACCGCCGCGGCCGATGGAACAGGTAAAAGGGACCGCCTTCGTTGCGCCCGTAGCGGCGATTGAGTATTTCAACTCCCTCCATAGCCTGCCGCAGCAGCGATTCGTCCTCCGGCATGACCTGGGCGGCGGCATCGGAAAAATCGGTCAGCAGGCCATAAAGAATATTGGAATCCCGATTGGCAAGGTATTTAATCTCCAGCGACAGCAGCAGCGCGCCAATTCCGGCCGGGTTTTCGAGAATCGTGGGAATCAGCACGAGGGTGCGGCATTCATCCGGCACGCCTTTGGAAAAATCCATCCGCGGCAGCAATGTAGGCTGGATTGTCAGCGTGCAAAGGTAGTTCACCAGCGCCATCGCCAGGCTCGAGGCGCACAGCAACGTCGCCAAAGCCGTGCTCCACCACAACCAGGCGGGTTGTGGGGGCGGGCCGGCGCCAAGCAGCATAGCGCTCCCGGCCGATAAACTCAAAAGAAAAATACTTCCCAGATAAAACGGCAAGGCGAAATGGCGGACAGCCCGCCGGACGCCAAGCAGCGCCCCCGGCCGCGCGCCAACCGCCTCCTCCAGTTCCCTTAGGCCCTGGTCCACGAGGTAAAATCCGACGTGTGACCGGCGATCTTCCGCGCCATGCCGGCGGGCGGCTTGCGCCGCCAATTCCAACGCTTTCGCCGCCACTTCCAATTCCTGGCGCCCGCACAAGCGGGCCAGTGATTCGATCACATGCCGATAATGATCGCGGCTGCGGAAAGCCATGCGGCTGTATGAGCGGGCGGGATCCGCGGCGAGTTTTTCATCCGGCAGACTGTGCGTTTCGACGAATTGGCCCCAATCCAGCGAATCGATGAAACGGAGGCTGCCGATGCAGTTGCCGATGGAAACGTGATCCGCCGCCTGTTTCTGGCTCTCTTTCTGCAGCATACGATCGAGATTCTCGGAGGAGCGGACAAGCATCTGTTGGAGCCAATCGAGCACCAGAGCCAGTGCGGCGCTCTGGCCCTGGAGCCGCCGCACCAGTTCCGTGACAAACGCCGGGGAAAATATCGGTTTGGCCCGCACGATCCCGGCCAGCGTGATGATGACTTCGTTGGGACTTTTTTCCGCCGCAATCAGCAGGCGATCGGCCCATTCATTGGCTCGATTTCGATCGCGCCGTCCCGTCGCAATGCGCGCCGCCACCCGCCTGAGATTTTCCACCAGCGCCGCCCGCAGCATAATCGGCACCGCCCAGAGTTCGCCCAGTGCCAGCACCGATCGGCGCTGGTAGGCCGCCAGAAATCGTCCGAGCGCCTCGGCGTCGACGCGGCCGTCGAGATGACTGATCAGAGCCAACGCGATTCCATACACCCGCGGATAACCGCGCCAGACGCCGGCCGCCAGGCGCGGCAGCTGGGCGCTGTATCCCCGGGGCAGATGCCGCCGGATCAGGCGGATTTGCTCTTCGATCAGATAAAAATTGTCCAGCAGCCATTCCGCGGCGGGCGCGACGGTTTGTTCGGCGGCGATAGTTTTATTAATAATATTATATGTATAGTTAAGTACTATTTCATTCTTGGCCAGGCGCGGCCGCAGCCGGTCCGGGGCATGACCCAGAATGGGCTTATGTTCGTCGGCCAGCGCCTGCGCCAGCCGTTCCAGTTGATCGACACTGAGAAGTTCGGCACGAAGCGGTTCTTCGCCGGGCGCAAAATCCGAGCCACGCCTCCGCCCCCATCGTGTAACGCCGGGCAACACCGACATATTCGCCTCCATCGCGCCCCGGACGGGCCATCGGCAAGGTACGGGCGATCCCGCCCTGACTCATCAACTTCTCTCATCCGGGATGGAACAATAAATGTCAACCACCCAGCCTGAAAGATTTTCCGGCCGGCGGGCTTTCGGTTACCATGATCTTGTGAGCACGAAATCCTCCCTCCCGCAATTTGATGTCCGCCGGATCATGCGGAATCGGCCGCTGGAAAGCCTGATTTTGCGGCATCATCAGGTGGGACGGATGATTAAACTGGCGGGGTTGACCGGCTGCACCGCGCTGATCTGGCCGCGCTTTGTAGCTCCCTACCGCTGGTGCCTGACTCGGTATGCGATGCCGCTGCGGAATCTGGGGCCTGAATTCGAAGGCTATCGCCTTCTGCACCTGACGGACCTTCACACCGGTCAAACCAGTCAAAAATATCTCCAACGTGTTCTTGCGCATACGCCGGCCTGGCGGCCGGATCTGATTGTCATCACCGGCGATCTGATTGAATATCGCCCCACGTCTCTGGCCAAACTTGAAGTACTGCTGCGGTTGCTCCGCGCGCCCGATGGCGTGGCGGCGACTTTCGGCAATCATGATTATCATGAGTATTCATGGCGGCACGTCGGCGCGCGATCGGCGCACCGTTCCATCCACAAACAATTGCGCCGCCTGCTGGCGAGACATCATGTGGAATGTCTGTGCAACCGATCGCTTGCCATCCGCCGCGGTTCCTCCTGCCTGCGGATCGTCGGGCTGGACGAACTTTGGGCGGGGCGTTGCGATCCGAAAACCGCCTTTGATCAGGTGGAAGCGGGCGAACCTTGCATCTGCCTCCAGCATAATCCGGACGGATTGCCGCTCCTGCGGGATTATTCGTGGCAATGGATGCTCTGCGGCCATACACACGGCGGCCAGGTGGACCTGCCATTTGTCGGGCCGCTGTTCGTGCCTGTGGAAAACCGGCGGTGGCTTCGCGGAATCTTTGAGTTCCCCGATTCCCATGGAAATGTTCGACGCATGTTTGTCAGTCACGGATTGGGCGCCGGCACGCCGGTGCGCGTTCGGGTTCCGCCGGAGGCGACGCTCTTTACTCTGCGCCGCGCGGAATAAAAAGGCGCTAATGCGCCGGCGCCGGTTTATGTTGACCCGCCGCGCCGGATCGCAAGGTTACACCGCTGCCGGTATTGGAGAAAATCGCCAACGGCAACGGTGGGGGAACGTTTTTCAAATCGCCCGGCAGCATCATCCGCTGAATGTCGGTTCGCATCGCGGTTGGCTCTTTCCTGGTAAGCGCAGCGGCGGCGAGGCGTATGTTCTGAATGTTCGCCTGAATCCGCACGCGCTGCGTTCGCAGTTTTACCTGCTGCGACTGGGCCTGCGTCAGGGCGGCGGTGTCGGAACTCAGCATGGCTTCATTGGGCAGAAAGATCATCACACCCTGCATGAAGAGCGCCTCCTGATCGAATTCCGAATAGTTGATGGTGTTAATCAAGGCGGCGATCCGCCGCTTGATCTGCCGGAGCTGGGTATTCACGCTTTGCAGTTCGATCTGTGCCGTTTTGTAATGCGCGACGAGGCTTTCCTTGCGGCGCCGGTAGGCCCGGCTTTTGCGGTTGAGATAAGCCCGCGCACGGGCGTTCACCCACGTATTACCGAAACGGTACAATCCTTTTTTCGCCATCCGGATCCGCATTTGCCTGTCCGCCAGCGCAAAGGTCCGTTGGAGCCGGCGGTAAAGAATGGCGCGGCGCGAACCCCGGTAGGCGCGCAGGGCGGCTGAAATATTGTCCAGAAGCAGGCGATTGCCGGCCGCCAGAATAATCGCCTTCTGGTATTGCCGCAGG
Source organism: Planctomycetota bacterium (assembly GCA_021790475.1). Lineage (GTDB taxonomy): Bacteria > Planctomycetota > Phycisphaerae > WQYP01 > WQYP01 > JAKBMM01. Next base: position 12,636 of record JAJYDU010000027.1, read on the forward strand.
GCGGCCGGTTGTTCTCGCTGGTCGAACCGCACGATCGCCAGATCGTTCAAGGCTATTGTATTTCGCGGATGGGCGGCCAGTACGGCGCGGAACAATCGGGTTGCTCCGGGCATATTTCCCAACCTGCGCTCTGCGACGCCGCCGATGATCAGTGCGTTCGTATACGCCGGATTGATCGCCAGGGCTTGTCGGGATTTCCCGACAGCCTGAATGATCTTCCCGTCCCGTAACAGCTTGCGAGCCATCTGGGTGATCCAACGGCATTTCGCCATCAGTTCAGCGCGTGTTTTTAACGATACCCACCGTCCGGAAAAGCGGACAAAACCATCCGTCTGATATTTCTGAAATCGGGAGAGTGTTTTCTCGGCTTGTGCGCGAAGAGGAGAATGAGGATAGGTTTTCAGGTAAGCGGTTATAAGAACAATGATCTGCCCCACATTTTTTTTCCGGTTGATTTGCACTCTGAGAAATTGCCATGCCTGCCGTGCCTTCTCGGCTGGGTTCCGGGCGGTTTGAAGTTCCACGCTCGCCACGTCCCCCAACCCCACCACCATGATGCCGCCGGATACCGGCTTAATCAGGAAATGATTGTTTTGCCGGTATAATCGCCCATCCACAATCCGGCCATTTTTTAGAGTGATGATGTCCGCCGGCGCGATAGCGGTTACAGCCATCATCGCCGTTGCAAACAGCAGCGTCCATTTCATCGCGTGTGCTCCATCGTCTTGGCAAGGCCGGACCGACGATATCATCCCTTCCATTCTAGCCCGCCGCTGTCCCAACAAGAAATAGCGAAAAATGGCGCATCCCGCGGTTAATCCGTCTCGTTGCATCCTTCCTTTTCAGCCGCCAGGTAATGGCAGCGAACCACGGATCGCAATCCACCGCGCGGAGTCCATTCGCTGATCACCGTCATCCGCCGGGGCTGGAGTATCCGTACCAGGTCATCCAGAATCTTATTGGTCAGAGCTTCGTAGAAAATGCCGCGATTGCGAAAGCTTTGCAGATACAACTTGTAACTCTTGAGTTCGATACATGTTTCCGCCGGAACATACAGAAGGCGAATAATCCCGAAATCAGGCTGGCCGGTTTTGGGACATAATGAAGTAAATTCCGGAGCAATATGCTCAATTTCATATTCTCTCCGTGGCCTGGGATTGGGAAATGTTTCGATTTCAGGCGGTTTCACCCGCTTGGGTTTCATCGTTGACTCCTTGGTCTCGGGACCATTCACGTGGCCGGCGTGTTGCCATAAAGAAGAATGTGCAAACGCGGCCCAAATCGGAACCCGCGATTCATGCAGATTTCCGCGATCCACGCGCTCCGGGCGTGGAGTCGCTCGGCATCCGTTCCCTCCGGCATCAGGATGACATCTTCCGGTCGCACCGCACCGATCGCCTCGATAATTTCCTCAACTTCATCCATATCCGTTGGTCGGGTCAGCACAAATTTCCATTGGACGCGGGCGATGGTTTTTGAGCGGGCGAATCGTCTAAGCACGTCCGTCTGGATGCGTTGTCGTTCATGGCGGGCCGCGAACCGGCCTTCCTGGCGATTCCAGGGGGTGGAATTGGCCAGTTTTGGGCTTACGCTTGCCAGATGCACCGGCAGGTCCCGCCAGATCGTTCCGGCCGTTTCCAGCGTCACCAGCCGGTCGGACCGGTTCAATTGTTTGATCAATTCCGGCAAATCCTCCTGCAGCATCGGTTCTCCGCCGGTTATAACCACGTGCGCGGTGGAAAACGCCGCGACCTGGGTCAATATCTGATTTACCTCAATCTCGTGCCCCTTTGGCGACCAGGAGGCATCCGGCGTATCGCACCAGGCGCAGCGCAGATTGCACCCGCTGGCACGAATGAAAACCGACGGAACCCCGGCATATTTACCCTCGCCCTGAATGCTGTAAAAAATCTCGGCGATTTTCATTCGCTCCCGCTTTTCTTCTCTCGCGCACGTGCATACGCCAACGGATCCGACACTCCGCAATCCCGAAAAGCCTCCAATCGGATACGGCAGGCATCGCAGTGCCCGCAGCTGATCCGCCGCGGCGTTGGATCGTAACAGGAAAACGTCATGCCATAATCCACGCCCAGCGACAGCCCCAGTTTGATAATATCGCTTTTACGTCTGGCGAGAAGCGGGGCGTGAATTTTCAGTTTGCCTTTGCCCTCCACACCGGCTCTGGTTGCCAGATTGGCCATCCGTTCGAAGGCGGCGATGTACTTCGGCCGGCAATCGGGGTAGCCGGAATAGTCGATGGCGTTGACCCCGATGAAAATATCGAAGCTGCCGAGCGTTTCCGCCCACGCCAGGGCATAAGACAGGAAGACCGTGTTGCGAGCCGGTACATAGGTAATCGGGATACCGTGCGCCATCTCTCGTGCGGATCGGTCCCTGGGAACTTCGATCTGGTCAGTCAAGGCCGAACCGCCGAATATTCGCAGGTTGATATCCAGCACAACGTGCGATTGAACACCCGCCCGGTCGGCCAGGGCGCGGGCGGCGACCAGCTCGAACTTATGCCGCTGGCCGTAATCAAAACTTAGCGCGTAAACGCTGTATCCTTCGGATCCAGCCACGGCCAGAATGGTGGCCGAATCCAACCCGCCGCTTAGAAGAACCACCGCTTTTTTCGCCATAAGCCTTCCACTCAGAAAATATATCAAAAAAGGCGGCGTGGAGCATAGCTCGATTACAATCGCATTGCGGCCCCGCGTATACTCGCCTAATATCCTCGTCGATCGGTCCCGGCGCGCCGGGATTGCCGGAGAAACCGCGATGGCCTATGAAAACTTGCAGCTTTTTCTGGCCGCTTTGGAAAAAGACGGGGAGATGCGTCGTATTAAAGCGCCGGTGGATCCAGTGCTGGAAGTGGCGGAAATAACTGATCGCGTAAGCAAATCGCCCACACGCTCCGGCAAATATCCGGCCGCCGGTGCGGCGCCGTTTGGGCCGTCTAATCCCCGTTTCGGCACAGGCGCCTATAACCAGGCACTTCTTTTTGAGAACGTCAAGGGCAGTGATATTCCACTGGCCATAAATACCTTCGGTTCCTACGAACGACTGCAGATGGCGCTGGGGTGTGAAAGTCTGGATCAGCTTGCCGAGCGCATCGCCGAAATGACCCGCCCTGAAATGCCGACGCGATTGATGGACAAACTGCGCAAGGGGTGGGACCTGCTTAAACTGGCGGGTTACATGCCCAAAATTCGACCAGGCGCGGCGCTATGTCAGGAAGTAGTTCATACCGATGACGCGGACCTGACCCGGTTGCCCATTATCCAGTGTTGGCCCAAAGATGGCGGAAAATACATCACCTTCGGCCAGGTGGTTACGGCGCACCCGCAAACGGGCGCCCGCAACCTGGGCATGTACCGTGTGCAGATATTTGACAAAAAACTCGCCGCCATGCACTGGCATATACACCATGACGGGGCGCGGCATTTTCGCGCCTGGGCTAAACTCGCCCAGCCCTGCCCGCTGGCCATTGCCCTCGGCGGAGAAAGCGTGCTGCCTTATGCCGCCACGGCGCCTTTGCCGGCGGGAATGGATGAGCACGTGTTTGCCGGTTTCCTACTGGGACGCGGATTGGAACTGGCGGCTTGCAAAACCATTCCGTTGGAAGTTCCGGTCAACGCGGAAATCGTCATCGAAGGATTCGTGGACCCGGCCCGGACCATCCTGGAAGGACCGTTCGGCGATCACACCGGTTTTTATTCACTGGCTGACCAATATCCTGTGTTTCGCGTAACGGCGATCACGCATCGAAAAAATCCGGTGTATCCGACAACCATTGTAGGCAAACCGCCCCAGGAAGATTTTTATCTGGGCAAGGCCACGGAACGAATTTTCCTGCCGCTGCTGCGGATGATCGTGCCGGATATTATCGACTACGATCTACCGATGTTCGGCGTATTCCACAATTGCGCGGTGGTGAAAATCCATAAGGAATATCCCTATCATGCCCGTAAGGTGATCTACGCGATCTGGGGAGCGGGGCAAATGGCGTGGACCAAAATGGTGATCGTGGTGGACGCGCACGTGGACGTACATAATCTGGACGACGTGCTGTTTCACGTGGCGGCGAACGTGGACCCGCAGCGCGACACTTTCATCGTCCAGGGGCCGCTGGACATTCTCGATCATGCCGCGCCGGCGATGGGAGCGGGAGGTAAAATGGGTATCGACGCCACGCGGAAATGGCCGGGCGAGGGTATGGTGCGGGACTGGCCGGAAGAAATTCTCATGGACGAGGCGACGCTTGCGACGGTAACCAGGCGCTGGAAGGAATATGGGTTCTGACGATATAAAAACAAGATTTGCGCCTTCGCCGACGGGTTTTCTCCATGTCGGCGGCGCCCGAACGGCATTGTTTAATTGGCTATTTGCGCGACGGCATGGTGGAAAATTCGTCCTGCGTATTGAAGACACCGACCAGGTTCGTTCCACGACCCAATCAGCGGCGGGAATTCTCCAGGACATGCTCTGGCTTGGCCTGAACTGGGATGAAGGACCGGTGGTGGGGGGGGGCAAGAACCAATATTTCCAGAGCATGCGCCTGGCAATTTATCAACCCTATCTGGAGCAACTGATCCGCGAGGATCGGGCGTACGAAGCGTTTGAAACGCCGCAACAACTTGCCGCGATGCGCGCCGAGTCGGAAAAACGAAAAACGCCGTTCCGCTATCGTCGCAATATGCCGGGGCGGGCAAAAAAGGGAGAGGGACCGGTGGTAATCCGTCTGGAGATGCCCTGGGAGGAAATTCGTTTCCAGGACAACATTCTGGGCGAAATTCGCGTTGCCGGCGTTGAACACGATGATATCGTTATTCGCAAGTCGGATGGTTTTCCAACCTACCATTTCGCCGTGGTAATTGACGACCACGACATGGGCATTACCCATGTGCTCCGGGCGCAGGAGCATCTGATGAATACGCCGAAGCATCTGGCTTTGTATGCCGCGCTGAACTGGCGACCGCCGTTGTATGCCCATCTGCCGCTGGTATTCAACATGGACAACTCTAAAATGTCCAAGCGCGACAAAACCAAAGCGGCCCGCGCGGCGTTGCAGCTCTACGCCCGCCAACGGCAGGATCCAACCTTCGCGCAACTTGCCGTCCGCTGCGGCCTGCCGGCGGGTGTCATCGCCGATTTCGTCGCCCGCAAAACGGAAGATTCGACGCTGGCGGGCAAACTGGCCGAAGCGCTGGACGTGGAACTGCCGGAAATTGACGTGCAGGATTTTCGCCACAGCGGCTATCTAAGCGACGCGCTGGTAAACTTTATCGCCCTGATCGGCTGGTCGCCGGGGCAGAACCGGGAGTTCCTTACCCGCCGGGAAATGATTGATCTGTTTTCGCTGGAAAATATAGGCAAAACCAGCGGCCGTTTTGACCGTAAAAAGCTGCATTGGATGAATGGTGAATATATTCGCCGCAGCCGCCTGCAAGAACTTGTCGCCGCGGTGGAGAGTTTTAGCCAGGTTACCGATTATCCGATCAAGCAGGCGGATGAGCCGACGCTTCGTGTGTTGCTGGCCATGTACCAGGAACGTATGGCCACGCTGGCCGAGATGGCGCGAAATTCCACTTTTTTCTTCTGTACGCCCCGGTACGATCAGGCGGCGGTAAAAAAATACATTCAAACCGGCGATGGCCAGGCTATTTTGGAACGGATCCTTGAGCTGCTTAAGCCGATTACGCCGTGGGATAAGGAATTGCTCTCGCCCGTGCTGGAACGGATTCTGGCCATGGGTGAAAAACGCGGGGCGGCGGCACAGGTGTTACGGGTGGCTGTGAGTGGGGGGGCGGTATCGCCGCCGCTGTTGGAAATGCTCGCACTGCTCGGCCGCGACACAACCCTCTCGCGCATCCAGCAGGCTCTGGGAATGTTTGCTCCCGTGGAAAAAACGACTGATTCACAGCCATGGAAGCGCGATAAAATGGAGTGATAAGGCATGCCCGGAAAATATGTCATCGGTCTGGATTTTGGAACCAATTCGGTTCGGGCCCTGCTGGTGGACGTACGCAACGGTTCGGAAAAAGCCACAAGCGTATGGAATTACGAACATGGCCGACATGGCGTTATTCTGGATCCAAAAAATCCGAATCTGGCGCGGCAACATCCGCTCGACTACATCACCGGCGCGCGGCGAACGATTCAAGCCATTCTGCGGCAGGCGGCGAAGATCAAAGGGTTCACCGCCGAGAACGTCATCGGCATCGGAGTGGACGCCACCGGTTCCACACCCCTGCCGGTCGATGCGGAAGGTCAACCGCTCGCGTTCGCCAAACCATTTGCCAAAGAACCCGCCGCCATGGCCTGGTTATGGAAAGACCATACCAGCCATGCGGAAGCGGAAGAAATCACGGCGAGTGGCTTGAAAATACGCCCGCATTACCTGGCCAAATGCGGCGGGCGTTATTCTTCCGAATGGTTCTGGGCGAAAATGTTGCATTGCGCCCGGATCGCGCCCGAAGTATTCGCCGCCGCCCACACATGGGTGGAAATCGCCGATTGGATTCCGGCGCATCTGGCCGGCAATATCCATCCCGGCCGGCTTCGCCGCGGCATCTGCGCCGCCGGCCATAAAGCGCTGTTTCATCCGGCGTGGGGTTATCCCGATGCCGAATTTCTACGAAGCCTGGATGAGCGGCTGGTTCGTATACGGGAAAATATGCCGGAAAAAACTTTTAATATGTCCGCCACCGCCGGCAATCTAACCGAAATCTGGGCCGATAAGCTTGGCCTGAAACCGGGCATTCCCATAGCCATCGGGGCGATCGATGCGCATCTGGGCGCCGTGGGCGCCGGAATAACCGCCGGTACGTTGATTAAAATCATCGGCACGTCCACGTGCGACATCATGATTGCGCCACTGGAGAGCGAACTGCCAGATATTCCCGGCCTGTGCGGTATTGTTCCGGAATCTGTTCTTCCCGGACATTTTGGAATGGAAGCCGGACAATCCGCCGTGGGAGATATTTTCAACTGGTTCGTCCATACCATTACGCCCGGCGGAACCAGGCACGGGTCCCATGCGGCGCTTACATTGGAGGCAAAAAAGATAAAACCCGGCCGGAGCGGATTGCTTACGCTTGACTGGCATAATGGCAACCGTACGATTCTTGTGGATCAGAAACTTACCGGCCTGACGCTGGGGCTGACGCTTCATTCCACCCCAGCGGAAATCTATCGCAGCCTGATTGAAGCTACGGCGTTTGGCGCACGAACGATCATGGAACGCTTCGAGGAATATGGCGTGAAGGTGGAACGTGTCGTTACCTGCGGCGGTATTACCGCCAAAAATCCTCTGGTTATGCAGATTTACGCCGACATCCTGGGCCGGCCGATCGCTATTTCACAAAGTTCTCAAACCTGCGCGTTGGGGGCCGCCATTGCCGCCTCTGTGGCGGCGGGCCAAAGTGGCGGCGGGTACGGCGACTTTGGCCGGGCGATTCAAGCAATGAGCGGTGTTGGGAAAAAGATTTTTCAGCCGATTCCCGCCTATGCGGCGGTATATGATCGGCTGTATAAACTCTATCAGAGCCTGCACGATGCGTTTGGTATTAAAGGCCGGCAAGCTGATATTTCTCACGTAATGAAAGAGCTTCTGGACATTCGCAACGAGGCCCGCCTGGGAACTGCGGCAGGGCGGTAAAATAATATGTCCCGAAATATTGTATTCTAAAAATAGGACATAATTTAGAGGCGTCTGAATGAAACAGCGATATCTGATCACGGGCGGCGCCGGATTCATCGGCAGCCATCTGGCCCGAAAACTTCTGGACATGGGGCAAAGCGTTTACGTGCTCGATGATGAATCCACCGGATCAAGTACGAATGTCGCGTCTCTTATGAATTCGCCGGACTTTCGCTTCGTTCATGGATCGATCATGGACGATGACACACTGGCCCGGCTAGTCGGAACATGTCATTTTGTGGTGCATCTGGCGGCCGCTGTCGGCGTTAAATATATCCTGGATCATCCTTTGGCGAGCATTATGACCAACGTCGCCGGCACGGAGCGCGTTTTGCATTACTGCGCCCGTTACGAAAAGCCATTGTTCCTGGCCAGCAGCAGCGAGGTTTACGGTCTGCAAACTAAGGCGCCGTTGAAGGAAGACGACTTTTGCATCCTCGGCGCAACCTCCGTAAGCCGATGGTCTTATGCCTGTTCCAAGGCCCTCGATGAGTTCATGGCTTTGGCTTACCATCATAAGAAGTCATTCCCGGTGGTGATTGCCCGCTTGTTCAACACGGTTGGTCCGCGGCAATCGCCGGCTTATGGGATGGTGCTGCCGCGACTGGTGGATCAGGCCCTCCGGGAAGAACCAATGACCGTTTATGGCGATGGCCGCCAGACCCGCACGTTTACCCATGTATCCGACGTGGTGGAGGCGATTATTCGATTAATTGGCGCGCCAGCCGCCTGGGGTGAGGTCTATAACATCGGAGGAACCGAGGAAATAGCCATAGGCGAGTTGGCGCGGCGTATCGGCCAGGCGGCGCAAAGCCGGTCGGAAATTCAATTTATCGCTTATGAGAAGGTGTACAACCACAATTTTCAGGACATGCCGCGGCGCGTTCCGGATATCAGCAAGCTGATGCAGGCGACAAATTTTTCTCCCAAAATAGGGTTGGAGAAAATCATCGCCGATGTAATCTCCGACCGAATGGCTCAACAAGCCGAGCAAAGCTGAACAACAACCAACTGCGAATGAGATATTAAACCGGATGAAAAAAGAAGAAACTATAATATCAATAACGTCCTATAATGAGCATTATGTTAAATTGCGCTATCCCGGCCGGCCGCGGCGGCGGCAGACAGGCGGCGTAACTGGTTTGGGGTATGAACGGTTACACGTTTTTTGTTTTTGCGGGGAATTTTGCTCTGTTCATTCGTTCTGGTTGGAAGCCTTGAAATTCTGGAGCAGCCACAGGCCCAGCCATAGGGTCAAAAACACCGCAATCATTAAAGAGCCGATCATCGCAAAGTGATTTTCCGCTTCCGTGACGGCGCCGGAAAGCCACGCTCCAGTGTGTTGTCGCGCCAACCCAACGATTTCCAGCGTCCCGATCGCCAAGGCCACCACCACAGTCACGGAAGTCATAATCACATTGTAATAAAGTTTGCGCGTGGACTTGACCACGGCCCAACCATAGGCACGGGCCATCATGATGCCATCGGCTGCGTCCACCAGGATCATGCCGGCGGAAAAAATAGCCGGAAACAGCAGGATGGTCCAGAAAGAAAGATTTTGCACCGCTGTGGCGGCGGAAATGCTCAACACACCCACTTCGGTGGCGGTGTCAAAACCCAGACCGAAAAGCAAGCCGATGGGATACATTTTCCAACTGCGATCGGTAATACGCAGCAACGGCATCAATAGCCAGGTTAATGGTCCTCGCGGCGCCGCGGCAAGCGGCAAGGTCCCATCCGGTTCGTGGCGCGACCGACGCAGCATCGCCAGCGATTCCCGCAGCATCAACACATTAATCAATCCCATAGCCAGCAGGAACAATGCCGAAAGCGACGGGCCGGCCATGTCTCCGATCCATTGCAGCGTGGGAAAATCCTTGTGAATCCGGCCCGCCGTCAGGGCGATCAACACAGCCAGCAGCAGCACAATCGTGGAATGTCCCAGCGCAAAAAACAATCCCGTCGCCACCGGCCGACGGTTGGCGTTGACCAGGCGACGAGTGACGTTGTCGATGGCGGCGATGTGGTCGGCGTCTAGGGCATGGCGAAGCCCCAGCGCATAAGCCAGCGCGGCGGTTCCCAGAAGTACCGGACTCCGCCGGAAGACGATTACAGTGATGAACCAGAGAATCAGGTTTCCCATCGTCAGTGCGCCCAGAATAGCCGGCACGCGAAGCGAAATCATACCGCCGATTACTGAATGATTTGCCCAATTCTTCCTGTTGCGTTTAGCAATCCACTTGTATCCAGGCTTATGGAAGGAGAAAGTCATTTTGTTCTCCGGGCGACTCGCCATCCCCAACGCCATTCTTCGAATGGCTGATAGATCTCCCCCACCATTTACAGTAACGAATCCGCCCTCGTTTTTCACATGTATGGTCGATGCCGCCTGTGCTTGCCCGCGGGCAAACATAAGAGCAGTGGAATCCGGATCAGGGGATAATGACGGTTTTCGCTTCGCCATTTGTCCCCCCCCGCCGTTGCGGCGCGGGGCTGGACCGGCGCCGGCGGATAGAAATGAAAAACAATGCGCCGGCCGTTAGGATGTCACCGCCGTTTGAGAGTATTTATGAGTTCAACAGTGTTCCCATCAACCCACTCCGCCACGACGTCAAATGCCGCCGCGGCCCGCATTATTGTGGTTGGCGGCGGCCTGGCGGGAATCGCTGCCGCCGCCGCCCTGGCTTCCGCGGGTATCCGCGTAGTTCTGCTGGAGGCCCGGAGCCAACTCGGCGGGCGCGCCGGCTCCTTTGAAGACACTCCGCCCCAGCAACTGCTGGACAACTGCCAGCACGTGTTATTGGGATGCTGCACCAATTTGATCGATCTTTACCGCCGCCTGGGCGCGGCGGACAAAATCCAGTACCGCAATCGCATTCATTACCTGGATGAAAATGGCCGCCGTTACGACCTCTGGAGCGTGCCCGGTCTGCCGGCGCCGTTGCATCTGGCGCCGGCCCTGGCGGTATTTGGCGCTTTAAGCGTTTCCGAACGATTCGCCGTGCGCCGCGCCATGTGGGCTATGCTGCGCCTGGGGCGGGCCGGGCGCGAAAGCCTGGCCAATGTTTCCTTCGGCCTGTGGCTGAAAGAACAGCGTCAACCGGAGAGAGTCATCAGGCGTTTTTATGATCCTATTCTGATCAGCGCACTGAATGAACAAACCGAATCTGCCAGCGGAAAGTACGCCATCCAGGTCTTTCAAGACGCCATGCTTTCCCATCGCCAGGGTTACATGATCGGCCTGCCCGCCTGTCCGCTGGAAGAGCTTTACGCTTTGCGGCCTTGTGAAGACGTACGGCTCCATACGCGCGTAAGCGAATTGAGCTTCGCGGGCAACCGCGTCACCGGCGTGATATTGCGCAACGGGCAACGGCTCCCGGCCGACGCCGTTGTTCTGGCGGCCAATTATCACGCCGTTTTGCGCTGGATTCCCGAACATCTGCGGCGGACTGATTCGCGTTTTGCGCATCTGGATCAGCTGCAAAATGTGCCGATTCTCGGCGCCCATCTCTGGTTCGATCGGCCGGTGATGCGTCTGCCCTTTGCCGCCCTTTTCGATTCGCCGTTGCAGTGGCTTTTCCGCAAGGACGACCGGGGCGCGGCCCTGCACGGCGTGATCAGCGCAGCGCGTCCATGGGTCGATACGCCCGCGGAAAAACTTATGCTTTTATTTCGAGATCAGATTCGGCGTCTTTTTTCCGTCCCGGAGGCGCAAGTGATCCGGTACAGAATCATCATTGAAAAACGGGCGACTTTTTCCCCGCAGCCGGGTGTCGATGCGTATCGACCGTCACAAGCCCCGCCGCCGGCGGGCGTTGAAAATCTATTTCTCGCCGGCGATTACACCCGGACTGATTGGCCCGCCACCATGGAAGGGGCCGTGCGAAGCGGCTACCTGGCTGCCGAGAAGTTACTCGCATCGTTTGCCCCCGCCGGCTCTGAACGCCGTTTTCTGGTGGATGATCTGCCCCCGGAATTTCCCACACGATTTCTGGCGGGAAAACGCGTATGACCCGCGGGTGGCGTTGTGTTAGAGCCTGTGTGAGAAGCCGTTTTACCCTGGCGCCAACCGATGAAGCATGAGATTGATCATCGAGATAAGGATCATCGCTTGGCTGCTGGCGGTCAGGGCTTCATAATCTTTGCTGTGGCG